>CAYPNO010000001.1:0-104068 GCA_964411865.1 uncultured Desulfuromonas sp.
CGAGCTGCTCTTTGGCGTATCGACGTGAATGGCACTTGGTGCAGGTATCGAGCATCTGGTTGCGCAGTTTTTCCCAAGAAGCTTGATCCAACCTTGCCATATCGTATTCCTTAACCGCATCCAGAATAGCGGTGGGTTCACCCGTCTCAGGATTGAGTACGCCTAGAGCCTTGAGGATAGTCACGCGGTCCGCAGCGGCCTGTGGCTCTTCCGGCAGGGGCAGGCGCACACCCAAGAAACCCCATGCGGTGTGATTTTCATGGGTACCATTAGGCAGATGGCAGGTCTGGCAAGTGGGAGCAGCAGCTTTCTCTGGCAGATCGCCACTCTTCTTAACAAAATAGCGCATCCCATGCTTGGAGCTGGACCACATCTCCCACTGGGGATGGTCGTAGCCCATATGACAGGTCTGGCAGGCTTGGGGATTCTGTGCTTCTTTCAAAGAAAATGCATGCCGAGTGTGGCACTCGTCACAGGAATTGGTCTGATAACGATACCCTTTAGCCAACTGATCGGCCCGTTGTTCTTCGGTCTTGATTCCCATGTTATGGCAACCACCGCAGCCACGGCCCCCTTCGATCAACTCGTCAGGCGCCATGTGGGTAGCAGGAATGGCATTGAGTACCGACCAGCCATGGTTATGTTTGCCCTTCTCAAATTCGCTGAATTGCTTGCGATGGCACTGGGCACATTTCTTCTCGTCCGGCAAAATGGCTTTCAAATAGTCATCTGCACCCTTATGAGCATTACCGTGACATACCTCACAGGTTATACCCACCTGGGAGTGTCTACTGGCTTCCCAATCCATAACCTGTCCCGGCGAATTTTTGCTGTGGCAGTCAATACAGCCGTTGTTGGCCAGCGCCAAGCCAGCGCTCAGAATGAGCCCGACACAGGTCATCCACCCTAATAGCAGCGTTCTTCTGTTCATTTCTTTGCCTCCTCTATCGCTTGAGCTAATAAAATCCACCCGGAATGGGTGGAACTTACACCGTTTTCTCCATCTGCCTTTTTTCGCCTTCACTTCCCTCGGGATCTTTAATACATATATGTTCCAATAACACCTGCCATGCATTTTGTGCCAGAACCTCAATATCGGCGTAGCCATCTCCAAGCTGATTCAAAAAAATTGCCGGTTGAATCAAGCCCAGATACATGCATGCCAGAGTTTCGAGGTTGAGATGTTCGTAGATTTGGCTACGCGCCTGAGCGGCAGCAAACATTTTCTCCAGCTCGTCCAGATAGCGGCGCACCCCTTCAAACAATTGTGCCTTGCGCTCTGTCCCCTGAGTAAGAGCAGCCGTGGAAAATACATAGCGAGGGATGCCAGGATTTTCCAGCACCATAGCTATATGGCGATACAACAAAAAATGTAATTGCTGAACCGGATCCGCTGTTTGCTTACGCACACTGTGTATGTTCTTCATCAGATTTTTGCAGATCAGGTTATTTACCGCCAATAATATCTGTTCTTTGCCTCTAAAATGGCGGTAGACTGCAGAAGGAGCTATCCCCACCTGCTCAGCAATAGAGCTAATATTAATATCCATTGTGCCACTGTTGCTTATCAAATCAAGCGTCGCATGGATAATTTGTTCTTGGCGAATCTCTGTCGCCGTTCGATTTGCCCTTAATTTACCAGTATGCGAATCTATATTCACTTTCATTGCTCCAATATACATTAAGACCTGCTTTTTTCAAGAAAAAGAGAAATAGTTTGAATTTTTGATCTAGATCATATTTAAACCCATAACTTGTTTGTAATAATGGAACCATAAAATATCCTTTGTAAATACATAATATGGAGATTTAAGAATGGATAAAGAACAGTTAGCACAATACCTGAAAACGACAACGGGTACTTCGGTTCTGTCAACTTCTGACAGTCAGGGACAGGTGAATTCAGCGGTATACGCGCGCCCGCGCTTTTTCCCCGATGGACGTATTGGGTTTATAATGCTAGATCACCTCAGCCATGCAAATTTACAGAGCAACCCACGCGCAGCCTATCTATTTATAGCAGAAGGAAAAGGCTATGAAGGGATACGCCTTCACCTTAAAAAAGTTGACGAAGAGCGCAACACTCAAAGGGTGAAGAAGTGTCTGGAAGAGCGCGGCAAAGGTAAATTTTTTAACCAGACCTGCTTTCTGGTGTTTTTTGAAATTGAACGCATTCTTCCTCTAGTTACAAAACCCGAAGTAACCTGGAAGTTATAGAGTTACCCTATATTTGTCAGACAGCTGCGTTGCTGCCACGTTGAAAAAACTGCTTTAATTGCAATTGACAGCAACAATCTGCTTGGCTATATTGCCAAACAGATGGAGGGACATATGCTCTACGCGGAAAAACATTACACGGTACGCGCTCACATTATCAAAGCTATCGCACACCCGGTGCGCCTGTTCTTTGTCGAGGAACTCGCACGCCAGGAGCGCTCTGTCCGTGAATTGACTGAGATGGTCGGATTTGACATTTCCACTGTGTCGAAACATCTGCGTGTGCTTAAACATGCTGGGATCGTCGTAGATGACAAGCGCGGCAACCAGGTTTTCTACCAACTGCGCACCCCCTGCATCCTGAACTTCCTGGGGTGCATCGAGGGGGTCATCAACGGCGAAACTGCAACCACAAACTGCGCCTGCTGAAAAGACTTCGAGGGTCTTTCACAGGCGTTTTTCTTACCTATGTACTTGGCCTTATGGCCAAACAGAAAAGGAAATCTAGATGGACTGGAAAGCAGAATGGAGACCTCTTTTCTGGATTATTGCCATCTTTGCCGCATGTTTTTTTCTCCCAGTGGAAGCCCCGCGTGTCCAGAGTGCCGTTATTGAGTCACTCTATCTGGTCAAGTGGTACGCTCAAGAGCATGTGCTGCTCTGTCTGGTCCCAGCCTTTTTTATTGCCGGAGCGGTGGCGGTCTTCGTCAGCCAGACTGCGGTGATGAAGTACCTGGGCCCCAGGGCAAACAAGATCCTCGCCTACGGAGTGGCCTCGGTCTCAGGCAGCATCCTCGCGGTGTGCTCCTGCACCATTCTGCCCCTCTTCGCCGGAATCTACCGCATGGGTGCAGGTCTTGGCCCCGCCTGCGCTTTTCTCTACTCAGGACCTGCAATCAACATTCTGGCCATCGTATTGACTGCGCGCATTCTCGGCCTTGAAATGGGGATCGCCCGTGCCGTGGGTGCGATTTTATTTGCCATCATCATCGGTCTAACCATGCACTTCTTCTTTCGCCACGAAGAAGCTGCTAAAGCGGCCACTGCTCCGGTGATGGGAGACGAAGAAAAGGGTCGACCGCTGTGGCAGACGGCACTCTACTTTGCGAGCATGGTCGGCATCCTGGTCTTCGCCAACTGGGGGAAACCCGATCAACCGACCGGGCTGTGGTACACACTCTACGCCGCTAAGTGGTGGATCACCAGCGGCCTCTCCCTTGCTCTAGGGCTGATGCTCGCCTCTTGGTTTCAGCTCGGCTTACCCCGCATTGTGCTGGCAACCATCCCTGCACTACTGAGCGCTCTTATCCTGCCACAGCACCCCGAACTTGCCTTTACCTTTGGCGTTGTGGGTCTATCGGTTCTGAGCAATTTAAAAAGTACCCGCGATGGTGAAATAGGCGCCTGGTTCAACGAAAGTTGGTGTTTTGCCAAACAAATCCTGCCACTGTTGCTGATCGGCGTGCTGATCGCCGGGGTGTTGCTCGGGCGTCCAGGACATGAGGGGTTGATCCCGTCCCAGTGGGTCGCATCCCTGGTCGGGGGCAACTCGGTGGCTGCCAACCTGTTCGCTTCGGTTTTTGGCGCTTTTATGTACTTCGCCACCCTCACAGAGGTGCCTATTCTACAGGGCTTGCTCGGAGCAGGGATGGGCAAAGGCCCGGCATTAGCGCTGCTACTGGCCGGACCGGCGCTTAGCCTGCCGAACATGCTGGTGATTCGCAGCATCATGGGGACTAAAAAAACCAGCGTATTTGTGCTGCTGGTGGTGATAATGGCAACTACCAGTGGTTTGATCTATGGAGCATTTTTTTAACCAGAGGAGAAACATAATGATCAAAATCCAGATTCTCGGCACCGGTTGCCCCAAATGTGAAAAACTTGCCGCGAACGCAAAAAAGGCGGCTGAGAACCTTGGGCTCAATTACGAAATGAAAAAGATCACGGAACTTAATCAGATCATGGAATTCGGGGTGATGTCCACCCCTGCGCTGGCGGTCGACGGCAAGGTGCTGATTGTGGGGAAGGTGCCAAACCCTGCTGAACTTGAGAAACTACTGGGGTGAGATGATGAAATTATTGACCCGTTGCGGTGTCGCTTTACTTCTGCTGTTACTGAGCAGCAACCTTTTCGCCGCTGACTTGCCGAAATTGGTCGATATCGGTGCTGACGATGTGCATGACGGCAAAAGCGTCTAACCAGGTGCGGGTCTTAAGCCCGTGTGCGATTTCCGAACTAGTCTAATCGTTATTCCTAGAAAACCTTCCGATCAAACGCGCGATACTGCACCGCCTCAGCCAGATGCGGCTGACGTATATTGCCTTCCCCTGCGAGATCGGCGATGGTGCGCGCTACCTTCAGAATACGCGCATAACTACGAGCGGATAAGCCAAGACGCTCGGTTACCATTGCGAGGAGTTTGTCCCCTTCGCTGTCTATGGCGCAGAACTTGCGAATGTGGCGTGCTTCCATCTGGCTGTTGGAGTGGAGTTTGAGGGTGGTAAAGCGCTGCTGCTGGATTTGGCGCGCTGCTTCCACGCGTGCACGCACCGTCGCAGAACTCTCCTGGATATCTTTGCCTGAAAGCTGCTGATAAGGGATGCGCGGCACCTCAACGTGCAAATCGATGCGATCAAGCAAGGGGCCGGATAAGCGGTTGCGATAGCGCTCCAGATTCGCCGCAGTGCAGGTGCATTGATGCTGACTGTCACCCAGGTACCCACATGGACAGGGATTCATGGCCGCCACCAGCATGAATGAAGCTGGATAGGTCAAACTCATACTTGCTCGACTGATAACTACCTTTCCATCCTCAAGGGGCTGACGCAGCATTTCGAGTACGTTCTTTTTGAACTCCGTCAATTCATCTAAAAACAAGACCCCGCAATGGGCTAATGACGTTTCTCCAGGACGCGGAATACTCCCGCCACCGATCATGCCGGCGTCGGATATACTGTGATGTGGCGAGCGAAATGGGCGTACTTTAACCAACGCATCACGCCGGGCGAGTAAACCGCTGACTGAATGTATCTTGGTGGTTTCCAGGGCTTCGCTGAATTCAAGGAGAGGCAAAATGGTGGGAATACGCCGTGCCAGCATGGTCTTCCCGCTGCCCGGTGGCCCCACCATCAGCATATTGTGTCCCCCGGCAGCGGCCACCTCCAGGGCACGTTTGACATGCTGCTGCCCGCGCACCTCGGAAAAATCAGCCATCCCCTTTTCATTTTCGGGCATATGCATCGAAGGCACAGGTTCCGGTTTAATCTGATGTTCTCCATTGAGAAAGCCAACCACCTCGGCCAGATCCCGCACTGGATATACTGGTAGATTGTCCACCACTGCCCCTTCTGCGGCATTTTCTTGAGGTAGAATAATGCCGTCTACCTCCCATTTATGCGCTTCACACGCTACTGCCAGAGCCCCGCGCACCGGCTTAATTCTGCCATCAAGAGACAACTCTCCCATATACAGGTAACGTTTGGCATTTTCTTTCAGCACCCCTGTTGCCTGCAGAATCCCCACTGCCACCGGCAGGTCGAGAGAAGCGGCATCCTTGCGGATATCCGCCGGAGCCAGATTGACGGTGATACGCCGAACCGGAAACTCATAACCGCTGTTCTTGATAGCCGCCTTAACTCGGTCTTTGCTTTCCCTGACTGCCCCTTCCGGCAGGCCAACCGTAGAAAACTGTGGCATACCTTGGCTGACATCTACTTCAACTTCAACTCGGTACGCATCGATACCGATTAGTGCCCCTGAGTACAGATTTGCAAGCATGCTTCACCTATGTCCGTATGAAAACCAATAATAATTACATTGCATTAACCGTTGCAGTGTAACAGGGCGACAAGGGTACAACAACCCACAGGATACTACTTTGTGCAAAATTTCTGGAAAAAGCCAACCGGGCTGCGCAAGACCATCCCTTTGATCCAACTTGACTCTCGCATACCTGCCTGATACGTTTCGCTAACCATGGACCATGGTGTAATCTTCGCTATCTAACCACACTGTTTAGGAGAGCATCATGATCACAGCATCAGCTGCGGAACCAGGATTTCTGTCTATGCTGGGTATTCCATTTTTGATTTTTCTTGCACGTATCCTCGACGTCTCTATCGGTACACTGCGCATCACCTTCGTCTCCAGAGGGATGAAGTATATTGCCGCTCCGCTGGGTTTTATCGAGATTTTGATCTGGGTGATAGCTATCTCCCAAGTTATGCAGCATCTCAACAATTGGGTCACTTACATCGCTTACGCCCTTGGTTTTGCGGTGGGTAATTATGTGGGACTGCTCCTTGAAGAGCGCCTCGCAGTGGGAAGCCATATCATCCGCACCATCGTGCGTGAGGACGTTATGGGACTTACAAAAGCGCTGTGGGAAGCTGGATTCGGTGTCACCACTGTCGATGCACACGGGGAAACCGGCCCAGTAAGGGTCATTTTCACAATCGCCAAACGACGCAACCTCGAGAAGGTAGTCAACCTTATCAAGGAGTTTGATCCCAATGCCTTCTACACCATCGAAGATGTCCGTTTCTTCCATGAGACCATGCCCATGCACCCATTGCGTAGAAGAAAGAAATCTTTTGCAGGTTTTTTCGCCCGCAAGGGGGACAAATGAAACTCAATGTGACAGGTAAAACTTCACAAGCAAGGGAGATATGCGATGTTTGAAGTCACACGCAAAAATGACGACCGGTTAGACATCTATTTTACCGGCAAACTCGACAGTGATGCCATGAAGACTGCGCTCGATGAGCTTATCGCAAAAGGGGAAGGAATCGAAAACGGGCGGATGCTCTACCGGATTGACAATTTCAGCTTCCCTAGCCTGGGAGCGATCTGGGTAGAACTATCTCGACTGCCAGAGTTATTCCGATTTATCCGCAAATTTGACCGCGCCGCTGTGGTGGCTGACAAAAAGTGGCTCCGCAAAATCAGTGAATTTGAGGGGGCACTGATCCCGGGCCTTGAAATTAAGGCATTTATCCCAGAGCAGGAACCCCAAGCTGAAGCCTGGTTGCAAAAGGAAGGTCAGGCGCATGGCTAACTAAGTGAATATGTGGGGGATGGGAGTTGCTTACGGCGGCGCGCGATATGCGCCGTTACTGCCCGATGCTGGAGGAAAAGAGGTGAATGACGACCACTCCGGAGATGATGAGCCCCATACCTACTATGGCCGCTAAGTCTGGGGTTTGCTGATAAAGCAGCATTGATAGCAGGGTTACAAGCACTATACCTGCTCCGGACCAGACTGCATAGGTTATCCCGACTGGAAGTTCCTGCAACACAAGTGCAAGGAAGTAAAACGATACTCCATATCCTAGCACCACAATTACGCTGGGAAATACGCGGCTGAACTGTTCCGAAGCCTTCAGCGCCGAGGTTGCAGCAACCTCGGCGCAAATGGCAATGGCTAGATAAGCATAGGTCGTCATTGTTCTTACGTAACTGTCATACTTTAAGTGGCTACTTGAGTCTTAGTGAAAATCGCTTTGAATGGAATGCCGGCCGCCGCGAAACACTCACTCCCCCCCTCTTCTCGATCTACCAGGGTAACAACGCCGATAACCTCAAGACCCTCCTCGCGCGCGCGCTCAATCGCCTTCATGGAGGAGCCGCCGGTGGTCACCACGTCTTCGACAATTACTACTTTGGCGCCCAGCGCAAGATTTTTACCCCCTTCGAGCCATTGGCCGGTGCCATGTCCTTTAGGTTCCTTGCGGATAATAAAGGCTGGTATGGGCTCACTCTCAAGTGAACTTATCAGCGAAGTCGCCGTCGCGATGGGATCTGCACCCAAGGTGAGACCGCCGACACCTGCAACCTCACCGCCAAAAGAACGCGCAGCTGCTAGAAACGCCTTACCCACCAGAACAGAACCGCGCGGGTGTAGGGTGGTCTGTTTACCGTCGAAGTAAAAGTTACTTTTACGCCCTGAAGCCAGGGTTACTTCGCGCTCTTCGTATGAGAGGAGGCGGATAATATCCATCAGTTCACTGCGTTCCTGTGCGGTCATCTTTTCCCCCTTTTAACTGTATATATTTACGCGCCCTTCGGTTTTCCCGTTTTATGACTATTTTCTCGCCATCTTTTGCGGGGATCATATAAAATCCAAGCTTATCAAACCTAGCGTTCAAACAAGCCCAATTGATTATCTGCCTTCAGGTGCGGAAAACCTATCGGATATTTACCCGTAAAACAGGCAGTACAGAACTTGCACATACCCTTGCTTTCTGGATCTCCGTTTTCCGGGCAGCGAGTAGCTTTGAGTAAGCCTTCTATCGAGAGATAACCCAGCGTATCCGAGGTTATATAGCGATTTATCTCCTCGATACTATGAGAGGAGGAGATGAGTTCATTACGCGTAGGGGTATCTATACCGTAATAGCACGGATAGCTGGTTGGCGGGCTGGACACACGCATATGTACCTCTTTGGCGCCGGCATTTTTTACCATCTTGATAATCTTACGCGCCGTAGTCCCACGTACAATAGAGTCGTCCACAATCACGACACGCTTTCCTTCAATTGCCTCGCGCACGGGGTTAAGCTTTATTTTCACCCCGAAGTGGCGGATTGACTGCTGCGGTTCGATAAAGGTGCGCCCTACATAGTGGTTACGGATTAGACCAAGCTCGAACGGAATACCCGACTCTTCCGCATATCCGATAGAAGCAGGAACCCCAGAATCAGGGATTGGCACTACCACATCTGCATCAACTGGAAATTCACGCGCCAGTTCGCGCCCGTATTCCTTGCGTACAGAATATACTTCACGTCCGAAGATAGTGCTGTCCGGGCGCGCAAAATAGACAAACTCAAAAATACATGGGCAAGGAGAGCGCTTCTCCAACGGGAACATGGAATGCACCCCCTTTTCATCAATAATCACCATCTCACCAGGTTCAATTTCGCGGATAAACTCCGCCTCGATCAAATCGAGGGCGCAGGTTTCAGAGGCGATTACATATGATCCTTCAAGTTTCCCCAAAACTAGAGGACGGAAGCCACGGGGATCGCGTACCGCCACCATCCGGGTCTCGGTGAGAAACAACAAGCTGTAGGCTCCATCTACACGTTCGAGAGCCGAGGTGATACGTTCGGTAAGGCTGCCCGCATGGCTTCTAGCTAGAAGGTGAATAACTACTTCTGTATCGGAAATACTCGAAAAGATTGACCCCAGCTGTTCAAGTTCATTGCGTAATTCCTGTGCATTAACCAAGTTGCCATTGTGCGCCACCGCAATACTTCCGTGCGCATAATCTACCATAATCGGCTGGCAATTTTTCACATCACTGCCACCTGCGGTGGCATAACGCACATGCCCGATAGCACTGCGTCCAGGAAGACGCTCAAATATCTGCGGATCACGAAACACATCAGAGACCAGCCCATTTTTACGGTGAGCACGCAGCGTAGTTCCATCAGAAGCAACGATTCCACAGCTCTCCTGCCCACGATGTTGCAGCGCGTATAGCCCTAGATATGTTAAATTCGCAGCTTCAGGGTGCCCATAAATACCGAAAACACCACATTCTTCCTTTAGTTTATCAAACATGTTTTTATTGCTTCCTTCCTACGGTGTGATGTTTCTTGCTGCCCTGGCAGGATTGATTATTACATTTTCATCCCTACTCACAAAATAGAGTCCAGCAACCAACGCTCTAATCTAAACTACCCTTTTTTGCGCATACAACGGAACTTAAGCCATACCGTCTTTCAACAGCAGATTAAAGGACCTGTTCACGAATAAAATCAATGGCATTCTTATACAACAATAGACCCATCCCCTCCTCGGACAACTCTTCGCGTGTCCAGCGCGGATGATGGGTGCGGTGTAAATACGCTTCAGGATGAGGCATCAGACCGAACACGCGCCCGCTGGGGTCGGAAATGCCAGCGATAGCAGCCATTGACCCGTTGGGGTTGAGGGGAAAATCCTTTGCCGGAGCAATGTAAGCCGCATCACTATATTTCAGCACTGCCAGATGTTCGCTCTCTATCCGCTCCAATACCTGCGGATCTTCAACCACAAATTTTCCTTCCCCATGCCGCACCGGCAGATATATGCCAGTAAGACCACGGGTAAACACACAGGGTGACTTCTGATCCACCTTCAAATGCACCCAGCGGTTTTCAAAGCGACCTCGATCGTTTACGGTCAAGGTTGCGCTCTGGGTGCAATAGTCAATATTTAATCCAGGCAGCAATCCCATCTTGACCATGAGCTGGAAACCGTTACATACACCCATAACAAGATTACCATTTTCCACAAACTGCAGAATTTCATCGAGCAATGAGCGCCCGCTGGCTTTTATCTTTGCATAGCGCAGGCGGTTAGCTCCGGCTTTAGCACTTCCAAGATCATCACCGTCGAGAAAACCCCCAGCAAAATTGAGGAAATGGTAGTCATGCAAACTGACCTCACCGGAGAGCAGACGTGACAAATGGACAATATCGACTCTTTCAGCACCGGCAAGACGACAGGCGTTGGCTACTTCGCGCTCGCAGTTGGTGCCGTTGCCAGAAACCACGATAGCTTTAACTTCAAATGACATAATCAAAGCTCCTTCAATGTGGCCTGCCAGGCCTCTTTCAACACATAGATGTCTTCCTCAATAACCAGAGCATCAACATCTGAGCGGATGCGCAAAACAGGAGCACTGGTCACCTTACCCAAACAGCAGAGCTCTTGACCGCTAAAGAGCTTCTCGAACTCCTCTGCCTTGGTAGGTGACACTGTAACTAGCAGACGACTCTGAGATTCGGAGTAGAGCATTTCAAGGACAGTGAGGTCCCCTTGCGTGCATAGATCGTCCAAGTTTATGTCCATACCGAAGCCACCAGCGAAAGCACTTTCTGCCAGGGCCACCCCCAGCCCACCGTCAGACAGATCATGACACGAAGCCACCAACCCGGCCTTCTGCGCTCGGTTAAGGGTGCGATAGCGCCGCAATGCGGTGGCGGCATCAACCTGCGGAACCTGATTACCGGTAAACCCGAGGATATTGTAGAGCTCGGATCCTCCGAGTTCTGCCGCAGTGCTACCCAGCAGATAGACTTTATCCTGCGGGCGCTTTACGTCCATAGTGGTGCACAGACGCACATCATCTACTTTACCGATTACCGAGAACAACAGCGTTGGAGGGATGGATATCTTTTTTCCATCAATGTGGTAATCATTTTTCATCGAATCCTTGCCGGAGATAAGGGGCACACCAAAGGCCACACAGTAGTCGTACAGCGCTTTGTTCGCCCGAACCAATTGCGCCGCCTTGAACGGCCCATCTGGAGTGCGCTCACTCAGAACCGGGTCGCACCAGCAGAAGTTATCCAGCCCCGCAACATGCTCTATATTGCCGCCGACACTCACGTAATTACGCAGCGCTTCGTCGATGGCGCAGGCGGTCATATGATAGGTGTCGATGTTGCTGTAGCGGGGGCAGATGCCGTGCGCTACGGTAATTCCAGCGAAGGAGTCGGGCAGCGGTCGCACCACAGAAGCATCAGCAGGACCGTCGTTGGCTTCGCCGGTCAAAGGTTTGAGCACCGTGTTGCCCTGCACTTCATGGTCGTAACGCCGCACCACAACTTCCTTGGAGCATACATTGAGCGAACCCAGCAGCTTAAGCAACGCCTCCTGTGGTGCGGGCAGATCTGTTTCAGCCGGCTGCCGGTGGGTCTTGATTTCCCAACGCGCCGGAATTTTCATCTGGGGATTGGCATTGTGGAGAAAATCCATGGGCAGATAGGTTGCAGTCTGGCCGTGGTACAGGCAGTGATAGTAGCCGGAGTCGGTGAAAATCCCCAAGTCGGTGGCTTCCACATTCATACTCGCTCCCAAGCGGATGAATTCTTCTACGTGTTCGGGAGGTACGGCCAGAGTCATGCGCTCCTGCGCCTCAGAGATCAGAATTTCCCATGGCTGAAGTCCGGCATATTTAAGTGGCGCCCGATCCAGATGCATTTCAAATCCGCCAGTATCCTCGGCCATCTCTCCTACGGAGGATGACAGGCCGCCGGCGCCGTTGTCGGTAATGGAGTTGTACAGCCCCTTATCGCGTGCAATGAGAAGAAAATCAAACATACGTCGCTGAGTGATGGGGTCGCCTATCTGAACGGCGGTGACTGGTGAGTTTTCGTGCAGCTCTTCGGAGGAGAACGTAGCCCCGTGAATTCCGTCCTTGCCGATCCGCCCTCCCACCATGATGATATGATCACCAACCAGTGCTTTTTTTTCATGCCCTGGCCGTCCGTGCAGTTGTGCCGGCATAAGGGCAGCGCTACCACAGTAAACCAATGGCTTCCCAAGAAAACGCCGGTCAAACACCAGTGAACCGTTAATGGTGGGAACACCGCTTTTGTTTCCCCCGTGCTCCACCCCTTCGACCACACCTTCAAAAATTCGGCGTGGATGTAACAGGCGTGGGGGTAAAGGTTCGGCATAAAAGGGTGAGGCAAAGCAGAAAACATCGGTGTTGAAAATCAGGCGTGCTCCTCGGCCGGTACCGAAAGGGTCGCGGTTGACTCCGACGATACCCGTCAGGGCCCCGCCGTAAGGATCAAGCGCACTAGGGGAGTTATGCGTCTCAACCTTGTACACCATGCTCCAGTCGTCGGTAAAGCGGACAACGCCTGCGTTATCCTTGAACACTGACAGGCAGATATCGTCCGCTCCCTTTTGCCTGCGAACTTCGCTGGTTGTCTCCATGATGTAACTTTTAAACAGCGAATCGATACTCTCTTTCTGGCCATATTCATCTTCGTAATCGATATGGGCAGCAAATATTTTATGTTTACAGTGCTCGCTCCAGGTTTGCGCCAGTGCCTCTAGTTCAGCGTCGGCGATACGCGCCCCCAGACCCACTGCTTTGCGCTGCTGCTGCACTTCCGGGGTGGCAATAAAGGTCTGAATGGCCTTCATCTCCTCCAAGCTCAGCGCCAGCATCCCATCACGACTGATCTGCATCAGGGTGTCGTCATCCACATCAAGATCTATTTCGCGAATTTCCGGCTGCCCTGTGGTAATCACCTTAGCCACTTGCGGCGCCAACCCTACTGCTGGATCAAACTCCGCGTGACTGAGGATAGTCCAGCGCTGAATCAACCCATTGGCAAGAACACCGGTGGCGATCTGTTCGGCCTTTTGTTTATCCACATCGCCGCTAAGCAGATACTGCACCGATGTGTACACCGCCTCGCCGGAGGTAAACTTTCGCCCCAGCAGATACTCCAGCGCCTCGCGCGCGGTGCGCCCGGTATTATCGGTAACTCCGGGACGAAACCCAACTTCTATCAGCACATCGAAATCCTGCGCTAAGGCTTTATCCACGGCATATACCTGAATTATCGGATCGGAAAACGGCCCCTTAGCTGCCGCCTGCAAGTCAGCGGCGCTAAGCTGCGCATCTACCGTATAAACATCTAGTGTGCGCACCTGTTGCAATTCAATACCGAGGTGGTTGCGTATATCATTGCGCACCCGCTCTGCGCGTGCATCGCATACCCCATCTTTAAGACCTACAACAATCCTGTTGGCCATACATTCTCCTCATCCATTCCTCCCCTTCCAGGGGATTCACACCTACCTGAAGTGTGCATCGCACACACTAAATCCACGCATAGTTCGTTATTTAATACAGCTGACAGCGTAGACTTAGATACTCAGACTCAACAATCGAAACTTTCACTGGCGACTGCCACCTGCCCGACAATCAATTGAGGACGACAGCCGTTCTGCCCATTCAACACCTGATCTAGCTTGTGGCGGGCAAGCTCTACAGTGTTGTTGGTTTCACTCATATGCGCCATAAATACCGCCTGCAGCTCGGGCCAAAGCAGATCTCTAAGCAAATCGGCAGCCTGGCTGTTAGACAGGTGGCCATGACGGCTGCGCACCCGCTGCTTTAAAGGCCAGGGATACGGGCCTTCTTGCAGCATCTGCTCATCGTGATTGGTCTCCAGCACCAGCACCTGACAACGCTGGAGGCGCTCGCGCACAAGGCGGGTAACGACACCGAGGTCGGTGGCAATTCCAACGCGGGACCTCCCCGCTGTCAACACAAAACCGACAGGAGCTACGGCATCGTGGGTAACGGGGAAGGTCTCCACCTCCAGATCATGGAGGCGTAACACTCCGGCCGAGTCTAAGACACAGTGGTCTACAGCTCCAATACCCGGCAGCGCCGCAAAGGTCTGGGGCAGGCAATACAAAGGTATGTTATAACGCCTGCACAAGGGCCCTGCGCCGCTACAATGGTCTCGGTGTTCGTGGCTGATGATAACTGCGTCAAGATTCTGCGCCTCTACTCCGATCTCCAGAAGGCGCCGCGTGAGTTCGCGCGCGGAAAGACCGGCATCAATCAGTACCCGAGTATTGTCGCTCTCAACATATATGGAGTTACCCTTACTCCCACTGGCAAGCTGGCAAACACGCACCGGTCTTCTCCTGCCGCTTCAAGTCTTATTTCGCGCGCTATTCGCGTGCTACCCATGTACTATCAAACTGGAATAATCCGAGCAATTATAGCAAGATTAGCACCTGCTCCAGCCTACTCCAAACCTGCTAGTACAGGTAGGCAATCCCAGCCTCTACTGCTCGCGCTTTCATAACACAGGTGCAATAAAAGGGCAAGAACACCAGCGCGACCAGCCCCCACTTTATCAACATGCTAACGGCGAGACCACACGCCATCCTTCCCCAAGCACTAGCAAACTTTGCACGCACATGCTGCCATGGCTTAAAGCAAACAGTAAACATCGCCTGCCAACAATGACTCAAACCCGACCGATCCTTAGTTTCCAGCGCCGCATATCTACTTGACGCTTACCCAGTGGACGTCTATCCTTCATACTTTAGGCGGGCAATCTGCCTTGCGGCCTCTTTATGGCCTCGGGCTATTCATTTTCTATATACTTTTCAATTTTAAAGGAGCGTGTGTCTATGTCTGTAAAAGTCGCTATCAATGGTTTTGGCCGTATCGGTAGAAATGTTCTACGCATTGCCCTGAAGTCAACGGGCTTTGAAGTGATAGCTATAAATGACTTGACCGATGCTAAAACGTTGGGTCACCTGTTCAAATATGATTCCGTGCATGGAATTTATCCCGGGGAGGTGGAGGTCAAAGGCTCGAACATTATCGTAGATGGTCACTCCATAAAAATTTACAGCGAAAAAGATCCGGCGGCATTACCTTGGAAGCAAGATGGAATAGATGTAGTCCTTGAATCAACCGGCATGTTTAATAGTCGTGATGCGGCGGCCAAACACCTTGAAGCTGGCGCCAAACGAGTCGTACTCAGCGCCCCAGGGAAGAACGCCGACATCACGGTGGTAAAGGGAGTCAACTTTTCTGATTACGACCCAGCAAAACACCAGGTTATCTCCAACGCTTCCTGCACAACCAACTGCCTGGCACCTGCAGCGCACCTACTGCATAAGCAACTGGGGATTAAGCGTGGCAGCATGACCACCATCCACTCTTATACCAACGATCAGAAGATTCTTGACCTGCCGCATAAAGATCTGCGCCGCGCACGTGCAGCAGCAGTCTCCATGATTCCGACCACGACAGGTGCAACCAACGCAGTGGCCATGGTTGTTCCTGAACTCAAAGGGCGCCTCTCGGGGATAGCTATCCGCGTTCCAACCCCCAACGTATCCCTAGTTGACTTTGTATTTGAAGCCGAGAAGGACACCTCAGTTGAAGAAATCAATACCCTGATGCTGGAAGCAGCAGCCAGTGGTGAACTTAAGGGGGTTCTTGAATACTGCGACGAGCCTTTAGTCTCCAAGGATTTTAACGGCAATCCCGCATCATGCATCTATGATGCCCTGAGTACCGCAGTTCTGCAGGAACGGATGGTCAAAGTGCTACTATGGTACGATAACGAGTGGGGCTACTCTGCACGGGTTGTAGATCTCCTGAACCTGGTAGCGACTAAAAAATAGTAGCGAAGCCGCACCGTCATCATTTAATTCTATGTGGAGTTATTGCTTAGATGCTCAACAAATGTTCCATTACAGATTTGGAGCTGCACGGCGAACGTGTGTTTTGCCGAGTTGACTTCAACGTGCCCCTAAATGAAGACGGCACTGTTGCTGACGATACACGTATAGTGGCCGCCCTGCCGACCATTAACCATATATTAGCTAAAGGGGGACGCCTCATCTTGGCGTCCCACCTTGGGCGCCCTAAAGGAAAACGTGCGCCTGAATTCAGTTTGGCACCGGTAGCACCACACCTCGCTCAACTCCTCGGACATCCGGTTACAATGGCACCTGACTGCGTAGGCTCTGAGGTAGAAGATCTCGTTACCAATATGAGCAACGGTGACGTGGTGTTGCTGGAAAATGTGCGCTTTCACCCAGAAGAAGAGAAGAACGCGCCGGAGTTTAGCGCTCAACTTGCGCGCTTGGGCGATATCTATGTAAATGATGCCTTCGGCACTGCCCATCGTGCTCACGCCTCTACCGAAGGGGTTGCACATCTGCTTAAGCCTGCAGTTGCGGGATTCCTGATGGTAAAAGAACTTGAATATCTGGGCAAAGCATTGGAGAACCCGAAACGTCCATTTGTCGCTATCCTCGGAGGTGCAAAGGTTCATGATAAAATCCCGGTCATAACGAACTTACTCGACAAGGTTGACACCCTCCTCATCGGAGGTGGCATGGCTTACACCTTTTTGCGCGCCATGGATTTTGAGGTAGGAAAGTCGTTATTAGAGAGTGAGCATGTGGAACTAGCTGCTTCTCTTTTAAAGCAGGCGAAAGCAAAGGGGGTTGAGCTAAAACTTCCCGTGGACCACATTGTCGCCCTAGAATTCAGCAACAACTCACCGATACAGATAACCGTCGATGCCAACGTCCCAATCTCCAGCATGGGACTGGATATAGGACCAAAAACCCTGAGCCTTTACACCGATATCATAAAACAAGCGGCCACTGTAGTATGGAACGGACCCATGGGAGTGTTCGAGATGAACAACTTCGCCCACGGCACCATGGAAGTAGCACGCGCTATGGCAGAATCCAATGCAGTGACCATCATTGGCGGAGGGGATTCTGTCGCGGCTGTAAACATAGCTGGTCTAAATGCTGCTATGACCCATATATCCACCGGCGGTGGAGCTTCCCTGGAACTACTGGAAGGCAAAACCCTGCCCGGAGTTGCCGCCCTTACGGACAAAGAATAACGTGCAGGAGAAAAATATGCGTAGACCCTTGATAGCTGGAAACTGGAAACTGCACAAAACCATAGCAGAAGCTGAAGAACTCACCCAGACCCTGCGTGACAAGCTCGCCGATGTACGCAACACAGACATCATGCTGGCACCCTCCTTTACTGCGATACCCGCTGTGGCAAAGTTGTGTCGCACAAGTGCCATCCAGGTCGGGGGGCAAAATTGTCACCCAGAGCCACAGGGAGCATTTACGGGGGAGGTATCTGCAACACAACTCAAAGATGCGGGCTGCGCATTTGTCATCCTGGGACACTCAGAACGACGCCAGATTTTTGGGGAAAATGATGCTTTTATCAATGCCAAGGTACATGCCGTTTTGCGCGAAGAGATGCAGGCGATACTATGCATAGGTGAAACCCTGGAGCAGCGCGAGCAAGGCAACTTGTTTGATGTGCTCAACAGCCAGATTAAACGTGGATTGAAGGATGTAAGTGCCGAGCAGATGGAGTACGTAGTTATAGCCTATGAGCCCATATGGGCTATCGGCACGGGTAAAACCGCCAGCAGCAATGACGCCGCCGAAGTACACGCCTATATTCGCGGGCTACTACAAGGGCTCTACTCTTCCGCGATAGCACAAAGCACACGCATTATATACGGCGGCAGCGTCAAGGCAGACAACATCAGCGCCCTGATGGCAGAAGCGGATATTGACGGCGCTCTCGTAGGTGGTGCTAGTCTCAACGCCGCCGATTTTGCAGCCATTGCTAATTTCCCCCGCCCACTGCATATGTCAAATAATGGCAGATAAGCTGAAAATTGCTAGCGCACAAAAACCTATTATGCTAGGGTTTTCGCCCAGCTGTAGTAGCAGTTTTGTTGTTTCAGGCTTAGTTTTCAGCGCTGTACCATGCGAGGACACTTAAACTAGCGCCTGCCATAGGTGAGACATGCAAACTACACAGCATCTTTACTTAACAATCGGAGTAGACTAATCACATGACGACCACTGTACTTCTGATAATCCACGTTATGGTTTCAATATCATTGGTAATCATCGTTTTACTTCAAGCCGGCAAAGGAGCAGAAACTGGTGCTTCCTTCGGCGGTGGAGCAAGCCAGACCATGTTTGGTGCAAGCGGCGGGCAAACATTTCTAAGCAAATCGACCACGTTGATAGCCGCTATCTTTATGCTCACTAGCCTCTCACTGGCATACTTTCATGACCAAGACGGCGCTGGCAGCATAATGCCGGAGCAGGTTAAAACACAAAACACAGCACCACAACCTGCCCCAACAGCCGAAAGCTCTCCAGCACAGGCACCTTCTTCGCTAACAGAATGATTTCTGGGTTGACAGCAATAGACTAAATACGTATAAAGAGCCCTGCAACGCCGAAGTGGTGGAACTGGTAGACACGCCATCTTGAGGGGGTGGTGGCCAATAGGTCGTGCGAGTTCGAGTCTCGCCTTCGGCACCAACAAAAATCAAGCCCGACTACACTAAGTGGTCGGGCTTTTTATTTTTGAGTCTACACCAAAAAAAGGATGGGTTACATCCCATCAAAAAAACTGATCAAATTCTCTTCCTTGTTTTAACTACACAATATTTTTTCTCTCAATCGATAATTTCCAAAGCTTTTAAAACCATATGCTCTGCATTGAAATACCCGCTGGCGGCATTTAACCGAAGATCGGGCTGGAGCCAAGTCGGTCTCTGATTTTGAAGTGCCCGGCTCGGTGGCCAAATCAACCCTCTCCGGCGTTCCATAGTTGCGCCACATCCGAGAGCTTGTAGGCGAAAAGGTTCACTTCTGACCAGTAATACCTCCCTGCAAAGCCGAGGGCTTTATAGGTGAACCGCTCAAAGCGTTAGCTTAACCCCTCGGGCCGCCTAAAGGCGACTGCAACTATCTGAGTAGCTTCAACTGACGGGCCTATAGCTTCAACTTCTTGATTCCAAATATAGTTTCGGATCACTTCCTTATCTCGTCCCACCGTTGCGACAAAGTACCCTCTTGCCCAAAAGCTCTCCTCTGTAAAATTACGCGTCCGGCCTCCAAATTGGCGTACGCTATTAATGGTACTCTTACCCTTTGATGTAACCGGCGACCTGAGTAACCGCAAAACTTTGGCGGAATTGCGATATCCACATGAATATTAAATTGCCTTCTATTATCAAGCTCTCGCCAATTCCCGTATCACGTTGCCCAGATGTTGCCGGAGTAGTCCATAAAGAACTTTTTTGCGACACTTTGGTATCCAACCGATGCGGTATTTGCAGTTCCAAACTGAATGACATAAACTTGGAGTGTGTTTTGTTGAAAGCCTACTTTTCTGAGAACTTTGAGCAGTTCACAGAGGGAGGTGTTCAATTACTCCCTGAATTCTAAAGCTGTTAAAGTCCCCCAGCAAAGTTGGGGAATTACTCTTAATATTTAGGACGCAAACGGCTACCCTATTTTGCAGAATTTCTCCAGATGCTTTACGCAGGGAGGCTGACACGAAAAACTTTTGCTCAGTATCGCGACAATCGCTGGCTGCTCAGTGAAAACACTATCTCGCATTTTTTCACCTACAATGAATGCCTGACCGATCCACGGGCAGCGCTGGTCGATGGCATAGAAGTTGGTGGAATTCGGCCCGATCAGCAGCAGAACATGAATCAGGCATAATTACGTACTTTCAGTAACATAGCAACATTGCAACACCTTACCCTTCTGCTGTTAGCTAGTCTGGCAACTGACTGCCTTATTCCACTGCAGCTGAGTTCAATTTATTGTATTTTATGAAAAATAGTGGCAATATTAACAATGAATATTCGAGGCAAGAAAAGGCGCTGCGACGACATTAATGGGCATACGTACAACTTCGCCATAAAGTTATAAAGACAACATCCGGGACTTTAAATATTAGCTAACCTACCCACCATTACGCTAATCAAAAAGCCCAATCTAGCCAATTTTAAGATTACCTATAAGGGAGCCGCAAAGGAATGAACTCAATCGATTTCGACCGCAACAAACAATTCTGCAAAGTGACCTTACCCTCCCATTTTACCGCAAAACTGATCCCAGAACTACAGTCCGCCTTGAAGCAGTTGCTTGCAGATGGGGTTACTGACGTTGAGTTTAATTTAAGCGCAACCCAGATGCTTGATTCCAGCGGTATCGGGTTGCTGACAGCAACTAGCAACAGTTTGGCAAAGCACAATGGTAGTATTAAAGTCTCAGGAGTCTCGCCTGAAATTCAACGACTCCTGCAAATGATGCGTCTGTCAAGTCGGCTTAATGTCAGTGGCTATGAAAGTTAAGAGGATTTGCTATGGACGATGAACTGCTACAAGATTTTATCACTGAAGCCAACGAACACCTGTCCGACATTGAAACCGACCTGCTGACAATTGAAGTCAACGGCGAAAACGTTAACCTTGAACTTGTTAATAAAGTTTTTCGTGCCGCGCATTCAATCAAGGGGGGCAGTGGCTTCTTTGGCTTAGAAAACGTTAAAGAGCTGGCACATAAGGCAGAAACCGTTTTAGATATGTTAAGAGCTGAAAAGATGTTCTCTAACGCCGAGGTTACCAATGTCCTGTTGAGCGCATTTGACCAGCTCAGAGACATGATAAACAACCCCGGCGAAAGTGAAGAGGCGGACATCTCGGAGCTGGTTATAGCACTCAACGGGCTGGCGTCATCGTACCTACCTGCTGAACAGAAGGAATCTTTGACCAGCAAAGCAGTTCTTACCAGCGCTAAAACCACCGCAGAGACAATTCTCCCGCAAGTTGATGTTGATCGCTCCAAACGCACTGGTCAATATATCTACAGAGTAAAATACGACTTGATCCATGATATCGAAAAACAGGGGATCACTGTTCTTAAGCTGTTTAACAGCCTGTGCGAAAAAGGTGAAATATTAGACAGCGGTCTTGATTTTGATGCTGTGGGTTCACTGGATGATGAGATTGGCAACCAACTCCCTTTTCTCCTTATTTATGCAGTTAACCTGCCGCCAAAACAGGCGGCTGAGCTCCTGCTTGTAGATGTAGAGAGGATTGAACAGTTAAGTACTCTGCCAACATCTCCAAAAACGGCAACTGAAGGAGCTCATGCGTTAGCGCCAATGGCTCCTGAACCTCAACCAAATGTGACAACCTCACCTCAACCTGCCAAACCTAAGATTGCACCTGCGTCAACCAAACCAGAACCTCCGCCAGTAAAGTCTAAAGCTGCGGTGGAAGAAACCTTGAGAATTAGCGTTACCCTGCTGGAAAATCTGATGACTCTAGCTGGCGAACTGGTACTCGGGCGCAATCAACTACATGCAGCAATAACTAAAAACAACCCTCAAGCCCTTGCTGTGGCAGACCAACACTTAAATCATGTCACCAGTGAGCTGCAGGATGCCATCATGCAGACTCGATTACAGCCAATCGGGAATGTGTTCAGTAAGTTTACCCGAGTTGTCCGCGACATGGCAAAAGCACTGGAGAAAGAAATCCAGATCGATATTCGTGGCAAGGATGTTGAGTTGGATCGCAGTTTAATCGAAGGATTATCCGATCCGTTAACCCACATGGTGCGCAATGCTGTAGACCATGGGCTGGAAACTCCGGATGCACGGCTCCAATGCGGAAAGAAGCCAGGAGGGACGCTAATCATTGATGCTCGCCACGAAGCTGGCAAAGTGGTGGTGGAAATTTCCGATGATGGGCGCGGAATTGATCCGGAAAAAATAGCACAATCTGCACTTACCAAAGGGCTGATCAGTACTGAAAAACTCCAGGCAATGAACGCACAGGACAAGCTAGCGTTGATTTTCATGCCCGGCTTGTCAACAGTCGCTAAAGTCTCGGAATTCTCAGGCCGTGGTGTAGGCATGGATGTGGTGAAAACCAACCTTAACCAGCTGGGAGGACAGGTTGAAATCAGCTCTGAGGTTGGCAAGGGAACCTGCTTCCAGATCAAATTGCCCCTGACACTGGCGATTATTCCGTCTCTGATTATTTCTCTTGAAAATGAGCGATTCGCCATTCCTCAAATCAATGTTGAAGAGCTGTTGCGGATTCGCGCAGAAGATATTAAGCGGCGCATTGAGATTGTTGGGGGTGTTGAAGTACTACTGTTGCGCGATAAGACGTTGCCACTGGTTCGTTTTGATCAACTCCTTGGGATCGTACCAACCTACCAGGATCCGGCCACTGGCAAACAGGAGATTGACCGCCGTACGACACTAGCAGATCGACGTTCCCCTAATCATCCATTCATGCCTGAAGAACAACAGAACAACCAGACAAGTGAACAACCGCGCTCTGATGGTCGCAGAAAGCGTCCGCACAGCGCCATGGAAATCGCGGTCATCAATACAGGAAGTCAGAGCTATGGACTGGTGGTTGGTGGTTTTCATGATACTGAAGAAATTGTGGTCAAACCCCTTGGGCGTTATCTCCGCGGTCTGACTGAATACGCCGGCGCAACTATCCTTGGAGATGGAACCGTTGCATTAATAATTGACGCTATGGGCTTGGCAGACAAGGCAAAATTATCCTTGGTTTCAGGATCGCAGCGTGCCCTCGAGATAAGCGAAGAAGCCGAACGTGAGCGCCTGAAAGACAGGCACTCGCTACTGTTATTCCAAAATGCGAGAGATGAAAACTGCGCTATTTCTCTGGACAATGTGCTGCGGATTGAACGTATCACGTCAAGTCAGGTCGAAATGCAAGGCAACAGTCGCACCATGCAGTACCGAGGGGCCTCACTGCCTCTGGTAACTCTGGCGGATACCGCACAGATGAAACCACTGGGAGATGATCAGGACCTGGTTGTTCTGGTTTCACAAGTCAATAATCGAGAGGTCGGCCTACTAGGGGCGTTGCCAGTTGATGTGGTTGAGAGCAGTAATATCATCGATACCAGCACCCACCGCCAAACAGGGGTGATCGGCTCAACAATTATTCAAGGAACAACCATCCTGATTGCTGATATCTATGAACTAGTTACCGAAGTGTACCCAAAGTGGGGAGCCGCAAAAACAGTCCCAACGCTTGCAACAGAAACTCAATCTATACCTGACTCATCCTCTCCAGCACCCTCTCAAGCGACAACCTTGCTCCTGGCAGAAGATTCTGATTTTTTTCGTAACCAGGTACAACGCTATTTGGAGGAGGCCGGTTACCATGTTCTGGCTGCATCTGATGGCCAGGCCGCCTGGGAAATGCTGCTGGAAAATATCGAACAGGTCAGCCTGGTTGTAACTGATATTGAGATGCCACGCCTAAACGGACTGGAATTAGCTCAGCGCATCCGCAGTGATAGCAACACAGCCTCCCTGCCAGTTATTGCGGTCAGTTCTCTGGCGGGCGAAGAGGATCGTGAGCGTGGCAAAGCGGCAGGAGTGGATGAATATCAGGTTAAGCTGGACCGAGATTCTTTGGTCGACTCTATTCACCGCTTATTGGCTAAATAGGCTAAGCCCATAGATAGCACACAAATCGACACACAGGAGAAGTCGATATGAAGATAAGAGATAAATTCATGTTACCAGTCGTTGGCGCAATGGTATTTTTTGCCCTTGAGGGAACCTTTGCGCTGTTCTCTTCGGTAACTACTTTAGTTGCAACTCAAAAAGACCAAGCCTCCTCTTTTGCAGATAATATGTTCCTGGATTCCCTGCTTACAGAAGCAAACAATATTCAAGAAAATATTGAGCGCATCGCGAATAAAGGCCTTATCGAAGCTGTCATCTTTTCATCCCTGCCTGCAGTTCAGGAAGCCTATCAGCTCGCCTTGACCGGAGATATTGACAATGAAACTGACCCTATAGTGCAACAGGCGCGGGAAAATCTACGTCGTGACATATATTCAGCGATTGATAACTTTAAAAAACACATAGGTGCGGACGAACTTCGTCTCCACTTTCACCTGCCAAACAATCGCAGTTTCCTGCGTACTTGGCGTGACGGCTGGCAGGCCATACGTAATGGTCAAAAGGTTGACATCTCAGATGATTTGAGTTCTTTCCGCAAAACCTTATCCACCGTCAACCAGATGAGTCGTCAACCTGTACAGGGGATTGAGGTAGGGCGAGGAGGTTTCGTCATCCGGGGTATAACCCCTATCACCAGCATTACCGGCCAGCATCTCGGATCCTGCGAAGTTTATTACTCCTTTGATTCCGTATTTAAATTTGCCATTCCAGCAGGGGAGAAACATCTTAATCTTGCTGCCTACATGGACAAATCGATGCTCTCAATAGCAACGACTCTACAAGATCCACAGAAATATCCTCTGCTCGACAATAAGTACGTTTTAACTGCTGCCAGTGACCCTCAACTCGCACAAAAAATAGTTACTGCAGAAATTCTGGATGCAGGTCGAGTTAAGCTGCATCAACAAGCTGTTGCCAATCAGCTTATTACGATCTTTCCTATCAAGGATTTTTCGGGGGAAACAGCCGGAGTTTTTGTTCTAAGCCATACAACTAATGAAATTGAAGCGTTAAAGAATGGGATGATAGCTTCGGCACAATCAAACCTTGCTACCATTAAAGTCAGTATGGTTGTCGGGGTTATGGTGGTAGTGGCAATCATCTGTGTAATTATCTATATGCTTGCACGAGCACTAATCACGCGCCCGATTCAAAAGACGGTGGAATTATTAACTGTCATCAGCGCGGGAGATCTATCGCAGGATGTAGAACCGGAAATGCTCAAACGTAAAGACGAAATTGGATCCATGATGCAGGCGCTGCAGGCCATGGTTATAAACTTGCGTGAGCTACTCGGAGGGCTGGCTGACGGCGTAACTACGTTGGTAAGCTCTTCCGGTGAACTTACTGGGGTATCGACCCAGACCGCTGCGGGCGTTGAGAGTATGGCCGAACGCAGTAACACCTTGGCTGCGGCGGCTGAAGAAGCCAGTAGCAATACCGCTTCAGTTGCAACGGGGATGGATCATACCACCCACAGTCTTTCTTCGGTCGCCAGTGCTACCGAGGAAATGAGCGCTACCGTTGGAGAGATCGCCTCGAACTCAGAAAAAGCCAGGGATATCAGTGAGCAGGCCATGAACCAAACCCAGATTGTCACTGGAACCATGCAAAGTCTGGGTGAGGCTGCACAGGAAATCGACAAGGTGACTGAAACGATCACCGAAATCTCTTCCCAGACCAACCTGCTGGCTCTCAACGCTACAATTGAAGCGGCACGCGCTGGCACTGCAGGTAAAGGCTTTGCCGTAGTTGCTGGAGAAATTAAAGAGTTGGCGCGACAGACAGCAGAGGCGACCGAGGATATCAAAAGACGGATTTCAGGGATTCAGACCTCTACCGGCAGCGCCATAAGTGACATCGCGCAAATTACCCAAGTGATTCAGGAGGTTGGCAATTTAGTCAATAGCATTGCCGCTGGTATAGAAGAACAATCGGTGGTGACTCGCGACGTTGCAGGGAATATTGCCCAAGCCTCAGCAGAAGTGAATGATGCTAACGATCAATTGGCACAAACAGCGAGTGTCTCGCAGGCTATTGCTAAAGATGTTGCTGCGGTCAATCTCACCGTAGATGAAATCCGTCAGGGCAATGACCAAGTGCGGGTTAGTGCATCGCAACTATCTGAATTGGCGCAACAACTTGATGAAATGATTGAAAAATTCAAACTATAGCTCGAAACACAACTTTACCTTTGTACAATATTTGGGGAAATATAACTTTCTTGGGTACGCCCCAAAAACACTTCTAAACGAAAGCGTGCAGAAATCATGACTATTGGTAAAAAATTGATTTTTTATGGTGTTCTCGGCTCTACCGTTCCCCTGCTTCTATTTGGTATTATTGCTGTGTGGCAAGGGGGCAAAACATTTAATGAGGCTGAAAAAGCAACCAGAAAGCAAGCTTATATCAATCTCGAAAGCATCACCAAAGGCACAAACGCCATGCTCATTGCACAACACGAGGTGCTTGAGAGAAAAGTTGCCACTGATTTGAATGTAGCAGCAAATGAAGTAAAGGCAGCTGGTGGTGTACATTTGACCGATACTAAATACCGGTGGAATGCACGCAATCAATATACAGGCGCAGAGCAGGCGTTAGAGCTACCGCAAATGTTAGTTGGTACCGCAGCGGTGACTTCTAACGCTGACCCTAGAGTGCAGTCACCTATTGTTGATAAAGTCAGAGACCTTGTAGGTGGTACCTGCACGATCTTTCAGCGTATGAATGCCGCAGGTTCAATGTTGCGCGTGGCAACAAATGTAGAAACGAAACAGGGTACGCGCGCCATAAACACCTTTATTCCCGCAATTAATCCCGATGGAAATCCTAATCCAGTGCTCCAAAAAGTTCTGCGGGGAGAACGCTATATTGGTAGAGCGTTTGTCGTAAACGCGTGGTATATCACCGCCTATGAACCAATCAAAGATATTACTGGAAACATCGTTGGCATGCTCTATGTAGGGATTCCGCAAGAAAGCGCAACCTCTCTGCGCGAACAAATCATGCAGGTGGGTGTTGGAGAGACCGGTTACGTTTACGTGTTAAATTCCAGCGGTGCCTATGTAATTTCTAAACAAGGCAAGCGCGATGGCGAAGTTATATGGGATGCAAAAGACCATGAAGGCAAGAATTTCATTCAAGACATGGTTAAAGCCGCGCAAAACTTACAGCCAGGTGAAGTTGGTGAATCTTCTTATATATGGAAAAACCCTGGAGAATCAGCGCCCCGCTTAAAAAGCACAAAGTTCATGTATTTTGAACCGTGGGACTGGATTATTGCTGTGGGAAGTTATGAAAACGAACTACTGTCCGACACTAATATGATCAGAGCGGTGAATAATAAAGGGAACGTAATCATGGCTGGCGTATTTATTTTATGCCTTATTGCATGTGCCCTGTTGTGGTTCTTCATTTCTAAAGGACTCACGCGCCCTATTCAAAAAACGATGGACTTATTAACTGTCATCAGCGCGGGAGATCTATCGCAGGATGTAGAACCGGAAATGCTCAAACGTAAAGACGAAATTGGATCCATGATGCAGGCGCTGCAGGCCATGGTTATAAACTTGCGTGAGCTACTCGGAGGGCTGGCTGACGGCGTAACTACGTTGGTAAGCTCTTCCGGTGAACTTACTGGGGTATCGACCCAGACCGCTGCGGGCGTTGAGAGTATGGCCGAACGCAGTAACACCTTGGCTGCGGCGGCTGAAGAAGCCAGTAGCAATACCGCTTCAGTTGCAACGGGGATGGATCATACCACCCACAGTCTTTCTTCGGTCGCCAGTGCTACCGAGGAAATGAGCGCTACCGTTGGAGAGATCGCCTCGAACTCAGAAAAAGCCAGGGATATCAGTGAGCAGGCCATGAACCAAACCCAGATTGTCACTGGAACCATGCAAAGTCTGGGTGAGGCTGCACAGGAAATCGACAAGGTGACTGAAACGATCACCGAAATCTCTTCCCAGACCAACCTGCTGGCTCTCAACGCTACAATTGAAGCGGCACGCGCTGGCACTGCAGGTAAAGGCTTTGCCGTAGTTGCTGGAGAAATTAAAGAGTTGGCGCGACAGACAGCAGAGGCGACCGAGGATATCAAAAGACGGATTTCAGGGATTCAGACCTCTACCGGCAGCGCCATAAGTGACATCGCGCAAATTACCCAAGTGATTCAGGAGGTTGGCAATTTAGTCAATAGCATTGCCGCTGGTATAGAAGAACAATCGGTGGTGACTCGCGACGTTGCAGGGAATATTGCCCAAGCCTCAGCAGAAGTGAATGATGCTAACGATCAATTGGCACAAACAGCGAGTGTCTCGCAGGCTATTGCTAAAGATGTTGCTGCGGTCAATCTCACCGTAGATGAAATCCGTCAGGGCAATGGCCAACTTCAAAACAGTACCACAGAACTGTCCGCTCTTGCAGAGCGACTCAGCCTTATGATTAAGAAATTCAAAGTCAGCAACAGCTAATTTTTCAGAAAAGAAGACCGCTCTAAAGCGGAAAAGGTAGGCTATGAAAATAAGCTCGATTCTCAACGGAATAGCTGTTGCTCTATTATCATTAGCAATAACTAGCTGTGTATTTGTCTACATTCAGCTTGGCAATATGTCAACGGATGGTCGAGTAGTTAATTTCTCCGGTATTGTGCGTGGAGGGACCCAGCGTCTGGTCAAACTTGAACTTTCAGAACAACCGAATGACGCATTAATGCAAAAGATAGAACAGATCATCGTTGGGCTGACACAGGGCAGTGATGAACTCAATCTGCCTGCTGCTGCGGATGCTAATTATATAACCAGTATGCAAAATATTTACAAATCCTGGCTAGGTCTGAAGAAAACAATTCACGGAGTGCGTAGTGAGAGCATAAACAAAACAACCCTGGTCAAAGAAAGTGAAGCTTTTTTCGACCTCACCAACCAGGCTGTTTCGGCGGCAGAAGAGTTCTCCCGCAAGAAGGTAGGTACAACCAAAAGCTTGCTCCTACTATTTTCAGGTCTCAATCTAGTAGTTATTGGTGGCATTATTCTGATCAGTCGCAATCGGATAGCACTCCCCCTGCATGAACTGCTTCGCTTCGCAACCACGGTATCAAAAGGTGATCTAGCTCACGATGTGCCCACCAAACTACAAAACAGAACTGATGAAATAGGGTGTCTGACCCGGACTTTACAGATCATGGTACAAAACCTTCGCGAACTATTGGGAGAGCTAGCTAATGGCGTAACCACACTGGTCAGCTCTTCTGGTCAACTGACCAGAGTCACAACAATGACTGCTGTCGGGGTTAAAAACATGGCTGATCAGGGACAAAGTGTAGCAGCGGCAGCGGAAGAGGCTAGCTGTAATACTTCGGCGGTAGCTGCGGGGATTGACCAAACCACCCAAAGCCTCTCTTCTATTGCCAGTGCCACCGAAGAGATGAGTGCGACCGTTGGAGAAATTGCCGCGAACTCCGACAAAGCCCAGACTATAAGTGAAAAGGTGATGAACCAGACTCAGTCGGTAACATTAACGATGCAAAGTCTGGGTGATGCAGCACAAGAGATTAATAAAGTAACTGAGGCAATTACCGATATCTCCTCGCAGACCAATCTACTGGCTCTCAATGCAACAATTGAGGCAGCACGCGCAGGATCCGCAGGCAAAGGGTTTGCCGTGGTCGCTGGAGAAATTAAAGAGCTGGCCAAACAAACAGCGGCAGCGACGGAAGATATTAAACAAAAAATTTCTGGCATTCAATCTTCCACCGGCAGCGCCATAAGTGACATTGACCAAATTATTCAAGTGATCAGAGAGGTTGGCGTATTAGTAAATAATATTGCCGCAGCAACAGAAGAACAGTTAGTTGTGACCAGAGATGTCGCCGGAAACATTGCCCATGCCTCGGCTGAAGTTAACGATGCTAACGATCAATTAGCACAGACTGCTATTGTTTCTCGGGCAATCGCTGAAGATGCCGCCAGATTCAATACTGGGGTCGATGAAGTTCATCTGGGGAATAACCAGGTTCAAGCCAGCGCTGCTGAGTTGTCCGCATTGGGGGACCAACTAAGCATTATCATCAAGAAATTTAAGCTTGAGTTGCAAAGATAAAACTCTGTCAATGAGGTCGCAAGAAATGGATGAGCAGTTAGAAGTACATGGTCAGAACCTCTTACTCGTTACTTTCTCACTCGGCGAGGGGGTCTTTGGTATCAACGCTGACTTAGTCCAGGAAGTGGTCAAGGTCAGCGCTCTGACTCCGGTTCACCATGCTCCAGAATATGTCTTGGGTATACGCAATTTACGTGGTCGGGTGGTAACTGTTTTAGATCTGCGCTCGCGTCTTGACCTGGGAACATCACCTAGTGCGCCAGAAAACCGAGTGCTTATCATTGATTGGCACGGAGAACCGATTGGTCTGTTAGTTGACAGAATTGCTGACACTATATCACTGGCAGCAGATGCAATAGAAGACCCTCCACACAATTTGCACAGTGTGCAGCAAGCTAGTCTGCGCGGAGTAACTCGACAGGGAGAGCGTCTTGTGGCAATTCTTGACATTAATACCGTGTTACAGGTGAGTGAACAGAGTGAGTAATGATTGTCTGAACTATTCCCCTGACAATTTTGTCAGAACAAACCGTTTATTGCTGAGGGATATATGACCTTACGCGTTTTAATTGCTGATGACTCGATTCTGTTCCGCCGGGTGCTAACGGAGGTGTTATCATCATTACCCGGTGTCGAAGTAGTTGGTACTGCAGCAAACGGTAGAATAGCCTTAAGAAAACTTCGCGAACTAAAGCCAGACCTGCTTACTTTGGATATGGAGATGCCGGAATTAGATGGTCTCGGAGTTTTGGATGCATTGGCACAACAGCCGGAAAAGGTTGCTGTCATTGTAGTCAGTGCCCTGACCCGACAGGGGGGGGAATTGACCATGAAGGCACTGGAAAAAGGAGCCTTTGATTTCATCACCAAGCCTGAAGGTACCTCTACTGAGCAGAATCTTGAGCAAATAAAAAAAGCCCTAGGATCACGCCTGAAAGCGCTAGCGAGCCGACTGGATATCCGCGACATTCTGCAACGGCAGTCACCTGAAAACAGGGTATCTATCCAGCCAGCCAGCCCAGTAATAACATCTCCTCTGGCGAATAATGTCAGCGAACGGATGCAAAGGCTCTCTGGCAACAAAAAACCAGAATTAATATTGATTGGAGTTTCAACTGGTGGCCCTGCCGCGCTTGTAGAATTACTTCCACGGTTACCTGCAAATCTTGGAGCGTCAATCCTGATTGTGCAACACATGCCCGCCATGTTTACCCGCTCGCTTGCTGAAAGCCTCGATAACCGTTGTGCCCTAAAGGTCAGAGAAGCGGTTGAAGATGAAGTAGTTTTAAAAAACCATGTCTACATTGCGCCGGGTGGAAAGCAGATGAAATTGATTGCTGGAGCAACAGGCGAGAAATTGATAAAAATAACTGATGACCCGCCGGAGAATAACTGTAAACCAGCAGTTGACTATCTATTCCGTTCTGTTGCAAATAATTTTTTTGGCCAGGCTATGGCAGTAATTCTGACCGGCATGGGAAGTGATGGCACCAAGGGCTTACAGCTACTTAGGCGACACAAATGTTACACTATTGCCCAAGAAGAAAAAAGCTGTGTGGTTTATGGAATGCCCAAAAGTGCCGTAGAAGCTGGTGCCGTTGATATTGTTCTCCCCCTTGAGCAGATAGCAGAACGGATTATTTATATATTGCGCGGTGGACTCTTATGAATTTATCCATCACACCTCAAGAATTCACTGCTTGGAGTCAATATATCTATGAAATTTGTGGGATTCACCTGGATAGCAGCAAAGGCTATTTAATTGAAACCCGGCTCAGGGCACTTATGCGTGCGACTGAAGCTAAAAGCTTCACTGAACTTTTAAGTCAGACAAGAAGAGATTCTTCTAGGGTCTTACGACGCCAGGTGATCGAAGCGATGACCACCAACGAAACGTCCTTCTTTCGCGATACCGCTCCATTCGAACTATTACGTCACAAGCTGATTCCAGAACTCATTGATCGTCGTAAATCCAGCAGCTTTCGATCTACACCCATCAGAATATGGAGCTCTGCCTGCTCAACCGGACAAGAGGTCTACAGTACTGCGTTTGTCCTTAAAGATGTTCTCAGCGATCTGCACAATTACGATGTCCGGATTCTGGGTACAGATATCTCCGATAAAGTTGTCGCTCAGGCCAGTTACGGCTATTTCAGCCAGCTTGAGTTGGGACGGGGACTAACACCGGATAAAATCTCACGCTATTTTGTTGCCGAAGGTGAGCGCTGGAAAGTGCGTGATGAAATTCGTGCCATGGCCAACTTTAAGACGATGAATTTACTGGAGCCTTTCTCTTTTCCAGTTCCATTTGACATTATTTTTTGCCGAAACGTCGCTATCTATTTTACGGAGAAGGACAAAATACGCCTGTTTCGCAGCCTTGGTCGCTTCCTAGCTAAGGATGGTGTGCTAATTATTGGCTCAACAGAATCGATCTCGGGGCTTTGCCCAGAATTCATCTCACATCGCTATCATCGGTCAGTATTTTACACTCAGGAACAACGGTGAACTGCATATGAGCCTGCCCACTGCGACTGCAAAAACATCCCTGATTCTAATCGTAGAAGATGAGCCAAGCACCAACCGGATGATTCAATTGGTGCTTGAGCGTGGCGGTTTTAATACCTGTAGCGTCTTTGATATCGCAGGCGCGATGCAGGCAATACAGAACCAACGCCCTGACCTGATTTTACTCGACATCAGTCTGCCTGATGGTTGCGGTTTTGATGTCTGCCAAGAGTTGCAGAAAGAGACCGGCATGGCACGCATTCCAGTGCTGTTCATCTCTTCGCATGAGGATGTTGCCACAAAAATTCTTGGCTTTGAAGTCGGTGGAGTTGACTATATTACCAAGCCCATAGCCGGTGCTGAAATCATTGCCAGAGTCAGCACGCACCTGCGCTTGCAGCGTGCCTACGATAAGCTGGCTGAATTGCAGGCAGAACGGATTCAGCGCCTAGCCGGGGCGCAGGAAGCATTGATGCCAAATCCTGAGGAAATCCCACAGGCAGGTTTCAGTATTCACTTACGCCAGATTCTACAGGCAGGTGGTGATTTTTACGATGTTGTACCAATTAGCGATCAGGTCGTTGATTATATTGTAGCTGACGCCAGTGGACATGACCTGGCAGCATCTTTCTGGACGGCGTCGCTTAAAACCCTGATTGCGCAAAATGCCTACGCTTCTAATACTCCACGCGATATTGTTCATGCTATTGACAATACCTTACGCCGCATACTTCCCGAAGGGGTGTTCTTTACTCTGATTTATGCCAGACTCAATCGCAACAAAAATACTTTGACCTTAGTTAACGCTGCCCATCCACCAGCAATCATTATCCCCGTGGATGGGCGCACACCCTATCCTATTCATCAGCAGGGAGACATCGTGGGAATGTTCGATGATGCCATTTTCGATAGTCAGGACTTGAAATTGCAAACTGGGGATCGGTTGCTACTTTATTCTGATGGCTTGATCGAACTGGAAGAAAGCCACGAAACGGGCCTAATGAAATTACTGCATACAATAGCACAACTGAAATCGCTGTCTTCTCCCGAACTAATTGAACAAACAGTCGATCAGTTAACCCAAGGCTTACGAGTTGATGACGATATTGTGCTTATGGGGGTTGAAATATGACGCAGTGCTCGAAGAAAGAGATTTTGCTGCAACTACCCTCAAGCCTGGTTGAAGTCGATAAAATCATCCCCGTTATTGCAGATTTTCTCGCTAATAATGGATTACAAAAACTCCATTTTGGTGTTGAACTTGTTGCCAGAGAACTACTTAACAACTCTATTTTGCACGGCAATAAGCTGGATAAAAATAAACACGTGGAATTACGTTTAAGCCTTGGGAGACGTTGGATATGCCTTCTGGTAACAGATCAAGGAGAGGGGTTTAACTGGCAAAAGATTAACCATTTGCCTCCGGACTCTTCTGCAGAATCGGGCCGAGGCATGGCTATTGTCAGAGCTTACGGCCAGCGGATCCTCTTTGGGAATGGTGGGCGTGGTGTTAAAGTATATTTTGACCAGAATATTTCCACTGACGAACTGGCTCGAGATAATTCTGGTAGAGGTTGACGTTCAATATACGTCTACATAAAAGTTATAGGCACAAGGAGCTTTGCTTTATTTTGGCCATATTGAAAATTGATAAGTTAACTCCAGGAATGGTGTTAGCCGAAAATATTAGAAGCAAAACCGGTCGCTTGTTGATATCACAAGGGGTGGAACTGACCGAGCAGAACTTGCTGGTAATGCGAACCTGGGGCATTAAAGAGGTGCAAGTTACCATCGAGAACAATGATAATTCAGTTGAAGATTGCTCACCAGAAGCAACAGCCAAGCTAGAAAAAGCTCTCAATGGTCTGCGCCCATTGTTCAGGGATATTGACCTAAATCATCCAGCAATCAAAGAATTATTGCGGCTTGCAGCGCAGAAGAAAGTGCTCAGTGATGAATAGCTCTCTGCCATCAATGCAACAACTGGTCACCCAAACGAGCAGTATCTGTTCACCCCCATTGATCTATCATCGGCTTAATACAAAGATTGCTGATCCGTGTAGTTCGGTTAAAGATATTGGGCAGATTATTGCTGACGATCCAGGCTTGACGGTTAGACTTCTGAAACTAGCAAACAGTCCTTTATATGGGCTACAAAAGGTTGAATCAATTGACCGAGCAATTACTTTAATAGGCACTCGTGAACTGCGAGACCTTGCATTGGCAGTTTCAACGATGGAATCATTTCCAGGCATACCCGCTGAACTACTTGATATGACCAAGTTCTGGCAGCACAGCATTGCTTGCGGCATTATAGCACGCAACCTAGCGATCTATCAGCGCGAGCTTTCGACTGAACGTTTTTTCGTCGCTGGCATTCTTCACGATCTGGGTCAACTAGTAATTTGCAAGCTGTTGCCCGAAATTGTCACTAAGCTCATAGCAGATTGCAAAGCAAAGAGGCTCCCCTATCCACAGGCTGAGAAGAATCATTTAGGTTTTAATCATGCGGAACTCGGAGCAGCATTGCTTGATTCTTGGAAAATCCCCAAGAACATAGCTGAGCCAGTCGCCTGCCATCACACACCTCTAGAAGCCAAAAACTTTCAGCGTGAAGCCGCAATCATTCATCTTGCAGATATCATTTGTCAGTCCCTTGGTTACGGAGCCAGCGATGAATTCTATGTAACACCGTTTGATACCGAAGCCTGGAGAATTCTCAATATTCCTATTGGAGCATTAGAGGAAGTGATTTTTCATTCTGAAGATCAGATCAGCTCTACTTACCAAATTATGACAGTTAAAAAATGAGTATTGACTTGCTCAGAACAGATCGGAAATATGCTAAAGAGCGCATTGAATTCCTTGAAAAAAGCAATCGTAGCTATGTTGCAATTCTCGATATGCTGGCAGGTTGCGGTGATTTCCACTCTAATCTTAGTCGGGCTAAAAGCACCGAAGACATTTTCTCAGCCACCGAAGCCCAAATAGGCCAAATTCTAGACTGCGAACAGATGGGATTTCTGGAATCATTGGATGATGGCAGCTTTAAACTCATCACCTGCAAGCCAGAAAGCAGTCGCCAGAGTTTGCAGCAAGAGATTGATCGGAGAATTTCAGATGGCACTTTTGCTTGGGCACTCAATTACAATCAGGCTCAGCTAAAGCCACTTTCAAGCAGCCGAACTCTCTTGCTTCATGTCGTTGAAACTAGTTCTAGAGTCCGAGGCATGTACGTTGCTGTTCTTTCACAGAGTACTGATGACGTTGACACTGCCACCCTACGCGGATTATCTATTGTCCTCTATACCAGTGCCTACGCTCTAGAAAACAAAGTTCTATATGATTTGCTTAAAAGGCAACTGAGTAACCTTGCAAAAGAAGTTGATGATCGTACCCGTGATTTAGAAATTGCCAGGGAGATAGCTGAGAGTGCTAATCAAGCCAAGACTGATTTTCTGGCTAATATGAGTCATGAAATCCGTACGCCGATGAATGGTGTCCTAGGAATGACAGATTTGTTACTTGATACAGAACTCAGTACGGAACAGCGTCGTTACACAACAACTGTTAAGAGTAGTGCCACTGCCCTGCTTGAATTAATTAATGACATTCTTGATGTGTCTAAAATTGAGGCAGGGAAAATGGATCTAGAACAGGTAGATTTTGATCTTTACAGCCTTTTAGAGGATTTTTACACCCTGATTGCGCTGCGTGCACATGATAAAAAACTAGAGCTAATATGTAACGTTTCACCGGAAGTTCCACAGCTTTTATCTGGTGACAAGGGTCGGTTCCGCCAGATTCTACATAACCTCGTCGGAAATTCAATTAAGTTTACCTCTGAAGGACAGATTGAGGTCAACATTGAGGTGCTTAAGGACGAAGGTGATACTGTGCTGCTTAAGATTCGAGTGCTTGACAGCGGTCTTGGCATCCCTCAAGAAAAACAAGCTCTAATGTTCCAAAAGTTTTCTCAGGTTGATTCTTCTGTTGCACGTAAATTTGGTGGCACCGGTTTAGGCTTAGTCATTTCAAAGTTGCTCACAGAAATGATGGGCGGCAAAATCGGTTTTTATAGTGATGGAAAACATGGGGCAGAATTCTGGTTTACAGCACGTTTTACACTGCAATCAAATGCTTCTACGTGCCAGAATATCCCTCAAACTCTTACAAATAAGCACATATTAGTGGTAGACGCTAACCAGTTCAGCCGCGCTCAAATTACTCGAGACTGCCTCGCAGGAGGGGCTCAAGTCACTACTGCAGAAAGTGCACAAGTAGCACTGAAGACTCTTTATCAAGCCAGTGCCTCTAGCAAATATTATGACCTGGTTCTAATTGATCAACATCTACCCGGAATAGTTGCACGTGATTTAGGGCAGATCATTCAGGCTGATGCAGAATTAAGTAGAAGCATTCTCATACTAATGGCTAGAATTGGTCAGCCTCTCAATTTAAGCGAACTGAAACAATGCGGATTTTTTTCAATATTATACAAACCGCTCCTGCGTCCCAGTCTACTCTTTCACCTTGAAAGGGTCCTCCAAGGTGAAAGTGACTTTAAAATAGATCTGGTACAAGCAAAACAAAGCTTCCAGCAACGCCCGCTCCTAAACGTGCGCATATTGCTTGCAGAAGACAATACTACGAATCAACAGGTTGCCAGTAGGATTCTCAGAAAATTGGGATTTCAAGCAGATATAGCTAATAATGGTAAGGAAGCCCTCAATGCATTATCGCACACACCGTATGATTTAGTATTAATGGATATACAAATGCCAGAGATTGATGGGATTGAGGCAACCAGGCAGATTCGTAGTCCTAATTCGAAAGTTCTTAATCACGACATACCGGTGATCGCCATGACCGCCCACGCTTTTGGAAGTGATCAGAAACGTTGTCTGGATGCTGGGATGAATGACTATACCACCAAACCAATTGTTGCTACCACATTAGAAGCAGTAATTCTTAAATGGCTACCTCATGCAGTAACGCCACTGTATGAGAATGAAGACACTGAGCAGAAGATTCCTTCAACAGAAAAACAAGAACTGCGTAACAACTTAGAGATTTTTGATAAAACAGGTTTTTTACAACGAATGATGGGTGATAATGACATGGCCGATCTTATTTTAGATGAATTTCTTGACGATATCCCAGAGCAAATTTCACTGTTAAGATCTCAGGTTGAACGTGGAAAAACTGCGGCAGCAGGAAACCAAGCACATAAAATTAAAGGCGCAGCATCAAATATCAGTGGAATAAAGCTTGTGGAGATCGCTTCGAGTATGGAAATGGCTGGAGCTTCCGATCAACAATACTTATTAGACAGGTTACTACCAGAGTTGGAACGAGAGTTTATTCTATTGAAAAAAGCCATTAAAGAACCTACACTGCAATAAGCGTGGTGTTCGTACCTGCTACCTATATGGAGGGTTACAATGTCGTCTATCAAAACCCTGATTGTTGAAGATGAATTTACCAGTCGCCTACTTCTACAGATGACCTTGGAACGTTACGGGGATGTGCATATCGCAACGAATGGTCGCGAAGCGATCGAAGCTGTACACATGGCACTAGAACTTGACACACCTTATAATTTAATCTGCTTAGATATGAAAATGCCGATGATGAATGGGCACGACGCACTCAAGGCTATTCGAGAGCTAGAAACCAATGCTGGAATCATCCCGGGCAGGGGCGCTAAAATCATAATGACCACTTCAGTGAATGATGGTAAAAGCATCATGTCTGCCTTTAAAGAACAATGCGATGGCTATATGATCAAACCTATTGATCGTGAAAAATTACTGCAGCACTTACAAGATTTCAAGCTTATTGATTAAGTTTATTTGGCCCAGGTCATGCCATGAACAATTTAAGACATCTATTAATCCGAGCACCTATACGGCATCTTACCCATCCCAGCTGAAACTTGAGACGAAACATCATCCTTGTATTGTTATGTTGTGCGTATGCACTCGAGCACAATTTGCATGACCTCAGCTACAACCAAGTCTTTGATGTAGGTGGCTGAAAAAAGCACAAAGCTTAAAACATCATACAATTTGTCCATCCCATAACATCAAATGAACACCTCTAGTGCATAAAAGCACCCACCTTCACTCACTCTCTTCAGTACGACTGAATTAAGTATTTTACCTATGCGCCAATATGGGATAATATAAAGGATTATTTACCTAGAAGTGATCTTTTAACCATATAAGAAGGAGTATGTTCAATGGGACAAAACTATTTTAACACCTTACCCATGCGGCGACAGCTTGAAGAGCTTGGTACCTGTCGCTTTATGGGCGGAGATGAATTCAGCAATGGCTGCGATTATGTCAAACACAAAAAGATTGTCATTGTCGGCTGCGGCGCCCAAGGGCTCAATCAGGGGCTCAACATGCGTGATAGCGGCCTTAATGTATCGTATACGCTACGCAAAGAAGCTATCAAAGAACAACGCCAGTCCTATAAAAATGCAGTAGAAAACAATTTCAAGGTTGGCAGCTACGAAGAGTTATTACCTCAGGCAGATATTGTAATGAACCTAGCTCCTGACAAGCAACACACCGATGTTGTCAATACGGTGGTTCCATTGATGAAACAGGGCGCTGTATTCAGTTATGCGCATGGGTTCAATATCGTTGAAGAAGGAACTCAAATCCGCGACGACCTCACTGTAATCATGGTTGCCCCTAAGTGCCCAGGCTCTGAAGTTCGCGCAGAATATACGCGTGGGTTCGGGGTACCTACCCTTATTGCCGTTCATCGCGAGAATGACCCTAAAGGTGACGGTCTCGAAATTGCTAAGGCCCTCTGTTCTGCCCAAGGTGGTGATCGCGCCGGTGTGCTTGAATCTTCATTTGTTGCTGAAGTAAAGTCAGACCTTATGGGGGAACAAACCATACTATGTGGCATGCTGCAAACCGGTTCGTTATTGTGCTTCGATAAAATGGTAAAAGAAGGTATAGACCCAGGTTATGCTGCTAAACTAGTCCAATATGGCTGGGAAACTATCACAGAGGCCTTAAAACAAGGCGGCATCACAAATATGCTGGATCGGCTTTCCAACCCAGCTAAGATCCGTGCCTTTGTACTGGCCGACGATCTCAAAGAAATTATGCGTCCGTTATTTCAACAGCATATGGACGACATTATAACCGGTAAGTTTTCTGCTACCATGATGCAAGACTGGGCGAATGACGATAAAGACCTGCTACGCTGGCGTGAAGAAACCGGTCAGTCCGCTTTCGAGCAAACAGAAGCTAGTGGGGAAATAAGCGAGCAAGAGTACTTTGATAAAGGGATCCTGATGATAGCCATGGTCAAGGCAGGGGTAGAGCTAGCCTTTGAATCTATGTTGGAAGTAGGCATCGAGCCTGAATCAGCCTACTATGAATCTTTGCACGAAACCCCCCTTATTGCTAACACCATTGCCCGTAAAAAGCTTTACGAAATGAACCGTATAATCTCAGATACGGCCGAATATGGTTGTTATTTATTTGCTCATGCTTGCGTACCGCTCTTACACGATTTCATGGATGACATCGCAACTGACGTCATAGGTAAGGGGCTTGACAGCGAAGATGCCGGCGTGGATAACAAAACACTAGTGTGCATTAATGGCGCAATTCGGGATCATTTTATCGAAGATATTGGTGCAGAACTGCGCGCAGCCATGTGTGGAATGCAGGCCATTAGCCATCAGAACTAAGGTGTGAAGGTCTAATCCGGCAGCCATCGGCTAATAATGTAACTAATAGGAAGGGCCCGCTATGTATAACAAGGCGGGCCCTTCCTATTCTTAATTATGCAACAAGAACTTTTCTATAACAATAAAGCTACTGCCTCTTTCGCTGCTGACATAAACTCTTGCGGCAATACACCAATAAGAATTATTGCAAGGATAAAGAACACCCCTAAAGCTTTCGAGCCAATCGGCATCAGAATAGGATCTTTATCGTCATCTGCCCCACAATACGCTGCACGTGCCATCTTTAAGTAGTAAAACATTGCTATTGCAGCATTAATAACCCCAATAATTACTAAAGCATAAAAACCTTTATTTATAGCTCCAGTAAAGACCACAAACTTACCTACAAAACCTATAGTCGGTGGTATTCCAGCCATACCAAAAGCCGACACCAACAAGGTCATTGCAAGCAATGGCGATCGACGAGATAGTCCTTTGAGATCATCGAAGCTTACATTTTGTCCCTCCGGTGCAATATTATAAATAACGTAGAAGCATCCTAGATTCATGAGTAAATAACCGATGATGTAGAATACTGCAGCAGCCATACCTAAGAGATCCGCTGTAAGAATACCAAGCATCACATAACCAGCATGAGCGATACTGGAATATGCAAGCAAACGCTTAAGATCGTGCTGAACCAAAGCAGTCAGGTTGCCAAAGGTCATTGACAGCACTGCAAAGGAAGCAAGCACCCATGTATACTGAGTTATATCCGCACCAGCGACAGCAACAAGTCGCAGTAACAGCAGAACAGCTCCTACTTTTGGAAGGGTTGCTATAATACTTGTAGTTTCATTTGCTGCACCCTGATACACCTCAGGCGTCCAGAAATGCATGGGAAACATCGCCAGCTTATACAGAAAACATATCAACACAAGTATCATGGCAAAAACTGCCAGAGGTTGTGTTGCAACCAATGAAGGTACTACTACTGCAAGTTCATTTAGATAAGTCGTATGGGCAAGCCCAAAGATATAACCCATACCGTACAAAGTCAGTCCAGTTGCGATTGCGCCAAACATTATATACTTGATACAAGCTTCCGCAGACAAGCGTCCTTGACCCTGACGGAAGGGAATTACCACATATAAAGCGAATGAGGAGATTTCAAGACTTAGAAGTATGGCAAGCAACTCAACTGAACTGCTAAGAAAAACCAAACCCAAAGCACTTATCCCCAGAAACATATTGTATTCAGCATGTAACTTGGACTCGATTCCAACCAACCCACGCCCTAGGGCATAAACTAGAAACAAACCGCTTAGGATAATAATCTTGAATAACTGCGAGAGCGCATCGACCTGATACGCATCGAAAAACAGTAATCCATTAGCGCCATAGCTAGCAACTGCCGCCACCAGCACAACCGCTGACATAACGAGAGTAACCCCTTGGATCACTCCAGTGCGTAACTTGCCCAAGGTCATGAAGAACAAAACCAGGACCATTAACATCAGAGCCATTTCTGGCATAAAAACTGTGTTTAGCATAATTGATCCGCTTCTTTGATTAGAAACTTACGATACTTTTAATCCACGCACCTGCATCATGCAGCAACGCGTGGTGCCCACCCGTATGCGCCACCTCAGGAATAACACTGCCCGCTTCAACCTGACCGATCAGATGAGCAACACTACTATCCATTACATCGAGCAGCGGCGTGGGGTGCAAGCCAATCCAGAATACAAACACGGTCAGAAAAGCCAACTGAACTATCTCACGTGCATTACAGTCTGCGATAACATGACCGTCGCTGTGATGCGCGTGACCATCAGAGTCATCCCATACCATTTTCTGCAGCAGCCGCAACATATATGCAGCTGCTAATATTGCTCCTGGAATAGCTAATGCACCTACCAGAGGGTACTTTTCAAATGCGCCGAACAACACCAAAAACTCCCCTACAAAGCTGTTTGTTCCAGGGAAAGCTAAAGATGAAAGCGAGAAAATACCGAGGAACGTAACATATATCGGCATAATCATGCCAAGCTTGCTATTGTCACTTATTTCACGACTATGAGTACGCTCGTAGATCAAGCCTATCAAAATAAACAATGCTCCAGTGGTTACCCCGTGGTTAATCATCTGCAACATGGCACCTTTAATACCACCGGTGTTGAGAAGAAATATTCCCAAGGTTACGAATCCCATATGGCCAACTGAAGAGTACGCTATCAACTTCTTAATGTCAGACTGCCCAAGCGCCAAGTAGCCACCAACAATAATGCTAACTATCGACATACCAAGTAGGATTGGCACACAATAGTATGTAGCTGCCGGAGTTATAGGGAGGCAGAAACGTAAAAACCCATACCCACCCATTTTTAACAGGATGCTAGCAAGAATGACCGAGCCGGCGGTAGGTGCCTGCACGTGTGCTGCCGGCAGCCAAGTATGAAACGGAAACATGGGCATTTTGATAGCAAATCCCAATGCACATGCGATAAACACCCACATCTGGAATGAAAAGCTATAAGTGTGGGTCATCAATTCAGGAATGAAGAATGTTCCCGTATTGATGTACAGCGCAATAATAGAGACCAGCAAGAAGATACTGCCTGCAAAAGTATACAAGAAAAATTTGATCGAAGCGTAGTCTTTACGATCACCACCCCAGATAGCGATGATGAGGTACATCGGGACCAGCATCCCTTCCCAGAATATATAAAAAAGTACAGTGTTCAGGCTCATAAACACGCCTATCATAGCTGCTTCCATCAAGAGCATAACAACCATGAATTCTTTGACGCGTGTCTTTATATATGTCCAGGAGCACAATACGCACAGTGGCATAACAAAGGTAGTAAGCAGCACAAGTAGAACACTGATACCATCTACACCTAAGACATAATCGAGGTTCAGATCAGGAAACCAGCGACGCAACTCAACAAACTGGTATTTGGCTGTAGTCCGGTCAAAACGAGTCCATAAAGGGATGGAAATCAGAGCTGTAAGCATCGTTACAGCGAGACTCCAGTATTTGAGCAAGGTCTCGCCACGTAAAAACATAGCGATTACAGCCCCGACTACCGGTACAATCAATAACATTGAAAGTACCGGGTAATTCAACGTGTTCAGTATAAGATACTTTTCCATGACTTCCTACTGTCTCGAATGAGTTAATGCGTATGGCTTGAAAACTATCACACCAATACAACAACAATCAGAACCACGAACACCACCCCAACCGCTGCCCCAATGTATTGTTGCAGTTTACCGGTCTGTAATTGTCGGGTCTGCTCACCAGCTTTAACCACTCCTTTAGCGCTACCATCAAGAGCCCAGTCAATTCCCTCCCAATCAAACCAGGAAAGTGCTCGCGCGGTGGCCATAGTAAAACGCAGACCTACATTCTGATACACGTTACTTACCCACTCATTGGCTGCATTAATCGGTTTCTTAGCTATCCACATGAAACCAAGCGCACCTTTACGGTAAAACCAGTCCAGATCCAGATTAGATACGTCGTGGGGCTTAAGATATTTAACCATGATATAAAAGCCTAAACTAGTAAAACCAAGCAAATGGAAGGTTTCTGTAAGGTGGTAGGCATTGTAAGGATGGTAGTCCACCGCATATGGCAGCATATTATACAAGTAATCAGGATAGATTCCGAGAAAGATGCACATGAATGCAGCCATGAACATCCCGACTTGCATATTCCAGTGCGCTTCTTTAGGTTTAATCCCTGGATCATTAGGGCCGAACCAGATGAAGTACGGCAATTTTATCCCAACGGACAAGAAAGTACCTACAGCTGCCAAGGAAAGCATTAGCATAATAACGGTCTGATGATCCGCACCTGCTGCAGAGATGATCATAGATTTACTTACGAAACCACTGGTAAGAGGGAACCCGGAGATCGCAATGCCCCCAATAACCGTAAATACCAGCGAAAGTGGCATATATTTATACAAACCGCCAAGTTCACTCAACTTTGAGCGTCCTGTCATCTCAAGAACACTGCCCACACCCATGAAAAGTAACGCTTTATAGAGAATATGCGCATACGCGTGCGCACAAGCCCCGTTGAGCGCCATATGAGTACCAATGCCAATACCACACACCATATACCCAACCTGACTGACAATATGATAAGCAAGTATTCTCCGCGCATCATTTTCAATAACAGCGTACCCAACCCCATACAGAGTCATGATGGCACCCATTATTGCCAACACTTCATATCCTGCAAAACCGCGTGCCAATACATAAACAGCTGTCTTTGTAGTGAACGCACACATAAATACCGCGCCGGTTACCGTAGCTTCTGGGTAGGCATCCGGTAGCCACGCATGTATTGGGGGAACAGCGGCATTTAACATGAACCCTATCATGATAAGGTAATCGCCCAAAGTAGCGGTATCTGGGGCAATCAACTCAAAACTTAGATCATGCACATTCTGATAACGTAGGAATATGCCAGCCATCAGTATCAGACCGCCAACTACGTGCACCAGGAGATAACGATAGCCAGCCTCGATAGAACGTCTGCGCTTGCGATACCAAATCAGGAATACAGAGGCGAACGCCATCAGTTCCCAAAATACGAAAACAGTTAAGTAGTCGCCAGCTAAGGTCGTACCAAGCGATCCAGCAACATACAGCCAAGCTGCAGCATGCTGACCACTTTCCTTGACATGTAAGCCGAAAATACTACCTATCAAAGCCATCAAGGTGAATACATGAAGAAACACCATGGTTAACTGATCAACGCGCCCAAACTGGAGCTTAAAGCCCATCCATTCGACAGTACCGAATGATGCTGGCAGGTATCTGATCTGTATAAAAGCCAGCAACGGCACCACTATCAACCAAATTTTTTGTGCGTTGAACTTTCTGAATAAGGGCAGCAGCAGCGCGCCGACAATAAATAGCGCCGCCGGGTGCATAAAGATACTACTTGTCATAATGATCCGTGTCCCTCTCCAGCCATACGTGTGACAGCCCTTTGCAGAAAACAATCATTAGCAGACAGCCGAGCAGGCCAAATATCGCCCAGAAGCCTATGATATTATCCCCCCAGAAATGGGCTTCGCTCCGATCTGCAAAAAAATCAAATACTAGCGCAAACCCCAGATATGCGATAAAAATCCACTTCATCACAGCAGGGCGCTCGCGCAAATACGTTATCATCTGTGCGATCATGATTTCACCATAAGATTAATAAGATCGAGGAACAAGTTGGGATAGATGCCTATCAGCACTGAAATAGTTGCTGTTATAACTAGAGGCACCACCATAAATAATATCATGGGCTGCTTTTCCAAGCTTCCTGTAACCCCAACATCTTCTGGCACAGGTTTTCCAAAGAATCCTTGTAGGAAAATTGGTACAAAATAGCCCGCATTTAGCAAACTACTTACAAGCAACACACACAAAAGTATCCAATTGTGAATATCAATAGTACCTAACGCCAGATACCATTTTGTGACGAATCCTCCTACCGGCGGGATTCCAATCATACTCAAAGAGGCAACGCCGAAAGCAAGCATTGTCCAAGGCATCCTATAGCCTAGCCCGCCCAGTTCTTTAATATCCTTTTTCCCAGTGGCCACAAAGATACACCCAGCCGCGAAAAATAATGTGATTTTAGCGAATGCATGGTTAGCAATATGAATCAAACCACCAGTAATAGAGTTTGGAGTCAACATTGCAACACCAAGCACTATGTAAGACAACTGACTCACAGTTGAATATGCAAGTCGCGCCTTAAGATTGGTTTTTGTAAGAGCAATAACCGACGCCGTTAGAATGGTAAATGAGACAAAGTACGCTGTGAACAGGCCTAACCCAGTCTCCGTCAGAACGTTTACTCCAAAGACGGATAACATAACGCGACAAATAGAAAACACCCCAACCTTAACAACAACCACCGCATGTAACAATGCGCTGACGGGTGTAGGCGCTACCATTGCATCTGGCAACCAGTTGTGCAGCGGCATGATACCAGCCTTAGCAAAACCAAACAGGCATAGCAGGTAAGCTGCCCCTATCGCCAACCTGCTCGCATCGGCGGGGAAAATACCCTGCGCAATATCTGCAGTTTGGAAGTCAAGGGTTCCAGCTAGCACATACACAATAACCATGGCAGGGAGGAGGAATGCCTTGGAGGTAAACATTAGGTACACAATGTACTTTTTAGCTCCGGCATAACCCTCTTCGTCTTGATGGTGCATGACCAATGGATATGTGAAGATTGACACAATCTCATAGAAAAGATACAGGGTGAACAGGTTGCCCGCGAACGCCGCACCCATAGCTGCCCCAACTGAGACAGCATAACAAACATAGAATCGCGTCTGGGCATGCTCATTTAACCCGCGCATGTAACCGACACAGTACAGACTGGCCAGAATCCATAGAAAGGAAGCTACCAGCGCAAATATTACCCCAAGCCCATCAAGGTTGAGCATGACCGAAACGCCAGGGTACAGCTCAAACAAGGTGTACTTGAGCTGAGTTCCATTAAGTATGGTGGGGACAAAGCTTACCACCGATGCAAAGGTTAATATCGCACCAAGGGTTGACCAACTGTCACGCACATTCGGCCTCTTCCCTGAAAACATGACCAGTAGTCCTGTTATCATAGGGATAAGCATTGTTATAATTATCTTGCTTGTGATTATCGTGTTCATTGCAAGCGCTTTCTCAGGTGGTGTGTTTCAACAGATGTTTTGAAACAGCCGTTAGAGTTACCTAAATCCTCAATACAAACAAATTAGTGCTTCATATCCTGTATTATGGCCGGATCTTCATTACGGAACCGCCTGTAGACAACAATTATAATACTTACTGCAATTGCTGCCTCTGCAGCCGCCAATCCCATAATAAATAAGGCATATATCTGACCAACTGCAGGGTTTGGAGCTGTAAAGGTATTAAAAGCCATGAAATTCAGAGCAGCACCATTAAGAAGAAATTCACTGGAGATAAGCATGCCTATCAATGAACGGTGCTGAATCATTCCATAAAGGCCTATTACCAACAGAAGTGCCGCAATAATCAAGTAAGTATTTAGATTATCACTAATAATCATTTTACCGCTCCATCTCGTCCGCCACGTGCGAGAATAATTGAACCTATGATGGCTGTCAGTAGGATAAGCGAGATCAACTCAAAAGCTAAGCAATATTGAAGCAGCAAATTTTCACCCACAAACTGAATGGACATGTCGCCGATTCGCTCTGCCGCAGGAGAAAATCCGGTCTGTGACAGCACCGCAAACAATGCCAAAAACACAGCAGAGCACGACCCTATTGCCAGTAGTTGATTTCGCCCTTTAAGGTTTTTTTCTGCCAACTGGTGCGGCGTGTTGCCCATCATAATACCCATAGCTATCATGATGCATACCGCCCCGACATATATGAGAACCTGCATAACGGCCAAAAAAGTACTGCCAAGATGAAAATACAAACCTGCTATTCCCAGCAGAGATACTGCAAGACCGATAACAGCATGCATCAACAACCTTGAACGCACTGCCATAAACGCGCCCATAAATGTCAGGATCATGAAGGCATAAAACAGGGCCTCGGCTATGTACCGATATACAATCATTCCCGCTCCTCCACTCTCTTGAGCAAATCGTAATGAAAATCTTCACGTGCAAATCCTGCAACTTCATAATCGTCACAGTAATCTAACGCCTTAGTAGGGCAAACTTCGACACAAGCTCCGCAGTGACTGCACTTCGTATAGTCAAGCGTATACAGGGTCAACACCTTCCCCTTAACCCCCTCACGCTTTTCTCCTTCAAGGTAAATACAGTCAGACGGGCAGTCACGCATGCACATGCCGCAGGTGATACATCTATGAGTCCCTGTTTCAGGATCTTTGACTAAATCAATGTGCCCTCTATAGTTAGAGGTAACATCAACCTTTTGTCTAGGATACTGAACAGTCACTACTGGTGAAAACAACGCCTTTAGCGTAACCTTAAGGCCAACTATAAGGCTCCAGGCTCCCGTAAACAGATCTGAAAAATACGCTTTCATAGCTTTACAACCACGACAGTAATTAGAAGATTAACCAGTGAGAACGGCAGCAAATACTTCCAGCACAGGTTCATCAATTGGTCGAAACGGGTTCGAGGATAGGTCCAGCGAATCCAGACGAGAAAGAACATCAGCAAGTAAACTTTTAGTAAAAACCAGATAATGCCAGTATATTCAAAGTAGGGTAGCGGAATTCCAGAAGTACCTCCAAGGAAGAATACTGCTGCAATACTGCAAACGATAAACATGTTTGTATATTCCGCTATCATGAACAGGCTGAATCCCATACCGCTATATTCAGTATGGAACCCAGCAGTAAGCTCACTCTCCGCTTCAGCAAGATCGAATGGAGCTCGGTTTGTTTCGGCTACCATACACACTAGATAAATAAGAAAAGCAACCGGCTGCAACACGACAAACCATACATTTTGTGCCTCCATGATGCCACGGAGACTGAATGTATTGGTCATAAACACGATTGCAAGCAATGAGAGCAGCATTGGAATTTCGTAGGCAATATTTTGCGCCACTGCCCGAAAAGCTCCAAACATAGAATATTTATTGTTTGACGCCCAACCTGCGACTAGAATTGCGAGCACGTTAATTGACGCTATTGCAAGGATAAACAGCAACCCTACATCCAGGTCGAACGCCTGAATGCGGTCACTAAAGGGAATCACCAGCAAAGGGAGAAATACTGGCGCGAATGACATTATAGGTGCCAGCATAAACAGTGGCTTATCAGCCTTGGCTGGGATCACCAGTTGTTTCGACATCAACTTAATGCCGTCAATTACCAACTGCAATACACCGTGAAATCCAACTTCCATCGGCCCAGTTCGCCGTTGAAAATGGCCAGCTAGTTTTCGTTCCATGTAGCCCATTACCAGCGCATTGCCGAACACCAGCACTAAAGAGCCGATAACCGCTATGACGATCCGAATTATTTCCGGGGCATAAGAATTAAGAGTCTGCATATTCACTACCTGTCAATCTCAGGGATAACGAGGTCAAGTGCACCCATACTTGTAACCACATCAGATATCATCATCCCTTTGCACACCTCGGGCACAACACTGAGATTACTGTAAGAGGGGGTACGCACCTTGATACGGTAGGGTACGTCACTACCATCGGACACCAGATAATAGGACAACTCGCCGCGCGGCGCTTCAACTGAGCAGTTATAGTCACCTTGCGGGAGCTTAAGCTTCTTCGGCACCTTAGCTGCCATCACTTCCCCTTCCGGCAATTTATCTAGAGCCTGTTCAATAATACGTAGACTCTGCTCCATCTCGCGGTAGCGCACATTAAATGCAGACCAAGCGTCACCCGCCTGTGCAAGCGGAACCTCAAAATCGAATTCAGAATACACAGAATAGGGCTCAGCTTTACGCAGATCATAATCAACACCAGCGGAACGCAACAGCGGGCCTGTCACTCCATAGCGCGCACAAAGTTCAGGCGTATAGCATCCTACCGTCTTCATACGTTTCTGCACAATAACGTTGCCATTGACCAGATCTTCGTACATAGGGAAACGCCCGCGCAAACGCTCTACAAACGCCCGAGTACGCTCAATGAACTGTGTATCGATATCCTTGCAGACCCCACCAACCCTACAGTAACAATAGGTAAGACGCGAACCACATATATCCTCAAGTGCATCGAGAATGTGTTCGCGATCGTCAAACGTATACATTATGGGGGTAAACGCGCCTAAGTCGAGCAGGTACGCGCCATACCAGAGCAGATGGCTCTGGATACGATTCAACTCACTGGTGATAACACGGATATACTCCGCTCGCTTCGGCACCTCAATGCCAGCAGCGCGCTCAAGCAACATAGCGTAGCCTTGGTTGTAAATAAGGGCACCAAGGTAATCCATGCGGGCAGTATTCGGCATAAATGAGCTTGCCGGCCTACTCTCGCCAATCTTCTCGTGACAACGATGCACGTAGCCCAATACAGGTTGGGGGTCAAGAACGTACTCCCCCTCCATCTTCAACAGCACGCGCAATACTCCGTGAGTACTGGGATGCTGAGGCCCCATATTCAGGACGAAGTGATGTTGTCTTTCGTCTTCTAACACATCTACATTCATAGCAATTAGCTCAGCTCCGGGCTAGTTTGAAGCTTTTGGTTTAGCTGTCTTTTTATCTGCAACAGCGGGTTCCTTTTTTGCAGGGGCAGGAACCTTTTTTTCCTCAGGCTCTGCACTTGCTTGCATATGTCGCAACGCGGAAATATCCTTCAGGCCCTTTTCGGCCTTGAGCAGTGGCTTCAGGTCCACATCCTCCTCCGCTAAAATAAGGGGAACAAGATTTGGATGACCGGAGAACACCACACCATAGAAGTCTCGTACTTCACGCTCATGCCAATTAGCACCCTGATACACGTCTGATATTGTGGGCACTGTACCATCAGCCTTAACAGCGGTGCGCGCCATCACCCTACAGCGAGATGACCCCGCGTGGGCAAACTGATAGATCACTTCAATCGCGGGCAGAGCGTGTACAGCTGTTACAAACACGAGATAAAACCCATCCGCCAGCATCAGTTCAGCCAGAGAATGAACGTTATCAGCTGTCATGTTAAGGTTGAAGTCATATCCTGTTTTGGCATAATCAGTCTCTTCAACTTCGGCGCCAATAGCGAGCCATTTTTTTTGCATTGCTTTAACATTCATAGCGCATCAGGCTCCCTTCGGCATTCTGTTCTGCGGGAACGGATTACGTCGACCTGCAATCTTCTCCTGAAGTTGCATTATCCCCTCAATAAGAGCTTCGGGCCTAGGAGGACAACCAGGGACATAAACATCAACTGGAATAAGCTTATCCACTCCGAGCACAACATCGTAATTCGCCTCGACGTCAAACGGACCACCGGAAACAGCGCAGTTACCAAGTGCGATGACATAACGGGGCGCGGGCATTTGCTCATACAGGGTTAACAGAACCGGTGCCAGCTTTCTATTTACAGTGCCGGCAACAATCATAAGGTCAGACTGACGTGGCGAAGGACGGAACACCTCTGCCCCAAAACGAGATATGTCAAAACGAGCCATCCCGCAGACCATCATCTCAATCGCGCAGCAGGCGATACCAAACGTCATTGGCCACAGCGAGTTAGCTCGACACGCATTGAGAATTTTATCAGCCAATTCCAGCTGAATCAGGCCTGCCTGATGGCCACCCGCCATAACATCACTAGACAAACCATGTTCGCTCCGCTCACGACACTCCTTGGAGTAGGAGTGAACTCTTAGTAAACTTTTCTTCTGTTCGGCCACGTAAACACTCCCTTGACCCAGGCATACACGATCGCCAGAGACAAAATACCAACAAATATGAACAGCTCAGTAATGCCCCGCGCTGCAGACACCTTGTCAAAAGCTGTCGCCACGGGGAACAGATAAAGAACGTCAACGTCAAATGCTAGAAATATCAGCGCGTACATATAATATGAAATATCAAAACGTACATTCCAAGCGGTATCATACGTTTCCATCCCACATTCATATGTATCAAGAGTCCTGCTGAACCCTCCCCTCGGCGCGATCAGACGGGCGATCACTAGGACCCCGAGGGCACATGCTACCCCAACCGTCAGAAACACGAGAACATACATGTAATCGACTAGATGATGTTCAACCATACCTACTTTTGCCTCCCTCAATGGGAATACACCCTGAAGCATACAGGGTGCGAATCAAATAAATCTGCTCGGTCACCGAACCGCGTAGTCCGTAGCATCTCAGTGTCAGCACAGAAGACCCGACGCATAGTGAGAACTTCACTGACCTGCTTCTTGTATCGAAATGGCAAAACATTGTCAAGATCATAATAAAAACAAAAGCACGCGGCCCATCATCTTCTTCTCCAACACACTGTAATACATAGCCTTTATTTGCCTTGAGGCATGTATTGACACTAACTCCATTGGATACTGTATACAATTTTCATACGGACATTTACGCTTGCCGCTCAATTATTTTGAGCGAAACGCTTTGCCAAACATAACTGCGTTTTAACCACTTTGATGCTCTTCCTAAGCCTGCATCCACTTAACGCAATTTTAAAACCATTTGACTTCCAACCTCATCACATGATACGCACGTTAGCTTCCAGTAGGACTGTGAGTTGCTGCGCAGTGGCCTCTGCGCAAACTAAATTTACGTGCTCATACATATTCTAAAAGCTATTCAAAAAAGCTGCACGCGTAAAACCTCACCACACCCAAAACATTGCTGACTGCCTGCGGTGGCAGGTCTCTCAGCGCGGAGAAACAAAGGACAACACAAAATGCGTAATAATATTGTGCATATCGGTGCAGGCAAGCTTACCTACGAGATTCGAGCTATTGTTGAAATAGCCGAAAAACTTTCAGCACTTGGCATTAAAACCAACATGGAAAACATTGGCGACCCTATCGCCAAGGGGGAGAAAATCCCTGACTGGATGAAACAGATTGTTGCGGATCTCGCAATGCAGGACTGCTCTTATGGCTATTGTGCCACCAAAGGTGTTCTGGATACGCGTAAGTTCCTTGCAGAACGCACCAACCGGCGAGGGAAGGCTCAAATAACTCCGGAAGATATTGTTTTTTTCAACGGTCTGGGAGACGCAATTCAGAAGGTGTATGGATTTCTGAAACGTGAAGCTAGGGTAATTGGCCCCTCCCCCACCTACTCCACCCATTCTTCTGGCGAAGCTGCCCACGCAGGACAAGCACCAGTGTCATACCGCCTTGATCCGGATAACTACTGGTATCCAGACCTCGACGATCTACGCCTTTCCATCAAGTATAACCCTGCCATCTGCGGTCTTTTAATCATCAATCCAGATAACCCTACCGGCGCAGTGTACCCAGAACGAATTCTGGTGGAAATGCTTGAGCTAGCACGCAAATACGACTTATTTGTTATCTGTGATGAGATCTACCACAACATCATCTACAATGGCGAATCTACTCGGCCAATTTCAGATCTAATTGGAGATATTCCTGCCATAGCGATGAAGGGAATTAGCAAGGAACTTCCATGGCCGGGCTCGCGCTGCGGCTGGATCGAAATCTACAATCGCAACAAGGATCCGATGTTCGCTCAATATATACAATCTATCGTAAACTCAAAGATGGTTGAGGTATGTTCAACCACACTGCCCCAAAAGGCGATCCCATTAATTCTCAGCCATGATCAATACCCAGTATATCTGAGTGAACGTACCGCAAGGTACGAAAAACACTCCAACATTGCCTACACCATCCTCAAGGATGTGCCGGGAATCAAAGTGAACCGGACCAACGGTGCCTTCTACATGAGCATTGCCTTCCAAAGAAACCTGCTCAACGACACCGGCACTCTTCCTATTGAAAATACAGAAGTACGTACCATGATCGAAAACCTGGTTCTTGAGCCTGGCACCTCGCCTGACAAGCGTTTTGTCTACTACCTGCTGGCAGCCACTGGAATATGTACTGTCCCTTTAAGTTCATTCTCGACTGCTGAGCAGGGATTCCGCATCACTCTGCTTGAACGCAACGAAAAAGAGTTTACCAACATCTTTAAAACTATCGCTAAAAGCATTACTGCATACTTGAAATCCAAATCCTGACAAAACCGGCTGCAGCAGCCAAGGAGCCCTATTTAACATGCAAGCACCTGAAATTGACCTTAAACAGGCAGCACTGACCATCGATACGATCCGTCTTCTGTCTGCTGATGCAGTAGAACAAGCCAACTCCGGCCATCCAGGCACCCCGATGGAAGGTGCTCCACTGGCGTATTTACTGTACACCCGACATCTTCGCCACAATCCAGCAAATCCAGACTGGGCCGGCCGCGATCGTTTCATCCTCTCTTGTGGCCATGGCTCTATGCTGCTGTATAGCACCCTGCATCTGTCTGGATACGACCTTAGCCTCGAAGACATCAAGCAGTTTCGCCAGTTTGGGAGTAAAACTCCAGGGCACCCTGAATTTGGCCACACCCCTGGGGTTGAAACCACCACTGGCCCGCTAGGTCAAGGTATTGCCGTGGGGACTGGCATGGCTATGGGGGCTAATTTTTTAGCAGAAAAAATCGACCCTGAGCTGTTCAATTACAACATTTATGCCCTATGCTCTGACGGCGATATGATGGAGGGAGTTTCTGGCGAAGCAGCATCCCTCGCCGGCCATCTACGCCTCGGCAATCTGATCTATCTGTATCTAGACAACAAAATTTCCATTGAAGGGGATACATCCCTAGCCTTCAGCGAAGAAGTCGCAACGCGCTATCTTGCCTACGGCTGGCATGTCGAGCGAGTTACTGGGGAAAACCTCCTTGAAGTTGATGCTGCCATCGAACGCGCCAAATGTGACCCACGCCCATCGCTAATCATAACGCGAACCAACATCGGGCAGGGATCTCCGAACAAGCAGGGAACAGCTGCTGCTCACGGCGCACCACTTGGAAGCGAAGAGTTGAAGTTGACTAAGCAAGCCTTGGGGCGCAATCCTGACGAACATTTTTCTGTACCCGCAGCGGTATACACTCACATGGCCAGTCTGAAATCACGGGGTGCTAAACTAGAACAACAGTGGCAACAAAAATGTACCGCAAAAGCCAAGGAAAACCCAAAACTAGCCGCCTGGATAGACTATACCTCTCCCGACAGTACCACTATTGACAAACTGCTGCCCCACTTCGGGTCCGGTAAAAGTGTAGCCACCCGCTCCGCCAGCGGCGAAACCCTAAATGCTTTAGCTGCTGGCTTGCCCTTGATGCTTGGTGGTTCGGCGGACTTAGCACCGTCCAACAATTCTCACATCAACGGTGAGGATTCGTTCGGCCCCTGCCATGCAGGGCGCAATATCCACTTCGGCATCCGTGAACACGCCATGGGGTCAATTCTCAACGGCTTGTGCCACACCAAAGGGCTGCTGCCATTCGGCGCTACCTTTATGATTTTCTCCGACTACATGCGTCCTCCCATGCGGATGGCGGCACTAATGGGAATCGCACCGATATACATCTTTACCCACGATTCCATCGGGGTAGGTGAAGATGGCCCGACACATCAGCCCATAGAGCAACTAAGCGGTCTACGCAGTGTGCCAAACCTCACCGTGATCCGCCCATGCGACGCTAATGAAACTGCGCAAGCCTGGAAAGCTGCCCTGCTACAGCGCAGTGGACCAACTGCATTGATACTCACCCGTCAGGGCTTACCAACCCTAGAGCGTACGGAGGCAAACAGTGCGGCCAAACTACATAAAGGTGCCTATATCCTTGCAGCAGAACAGCACGACCTCACCATTATCCTTCTTGCCAGCGGCTCAGAAGTGCAATATGCGATGGAAGCGCGCCAAGAGTTGGAGAAAGATGGTATTGGCACCCGAGTGATTTCCATACCATCTTGGGAGTTATTTGAAGCACAAGACGCTACTTACAAAAATGAAATTCTCCCCACTACATGCCGTAAGCGCTTAGCTATTGAAGCCGGACTAAACTTCGGCTGGGAGCGTTATGTCGGACTAGATGGAAGCGTAATTGGGATGGAAGGGTTCGGAGCCAGCGCCCCCGGTGGCGAACTAATGGAGCATTTTGGCTTTAGCGGTACCAATGTAATCAAGCAGGCACGCCTGCTTCTAGGTAAGAACTAACTCCCGCAGCAATTTAAGTAGCATCAGGCATATAAAAAGCCTGAAGCGCTCCTTTCTAAAGAGCTGCTTCAGGCTTTTATTATTACATTTAAAATGCTGGACAACTTGAGCACACCTACTTGCGCCGCACTCCCTTGGCACCCGCTTAAAATTGACGTATATCCATTAATATTAACCCAACAATTCCTGATTACCTAAAGGGAGGGTGATCGTCACCGTAGTTCCTGCGCCGAGTTCACTTGTAAAATGTATAGTGCCATCGTGCGCCTCTACAATTTTACGACAGATGGCCAGGCCAAGGCCGGTTCCCTCCTTTCTTGTGCTGTAAAAAGGTTCAAGAATTCTACTAACCACCTCCTGCTCCATTCCCGCACCACTATCCTTAATCAACACCTTGGCGACACCTGCAACACGGGTCACTATAGAACCGATAGATCCACCATTAGCCATAGACTCCTTTGCATTCTGGTATAGATTGTTGAATACCTGCCGCATTAATTCGGGGTCAGCCATTACATACAAACGCCTCTCTCCACCAAAAGCAAAGGATACATTGGCAAATTCTTTTCGTCCTGAAAGCTCATCGCCTATGCGCTGAAGAAAATCTACCAGGTTTATTTTTTGAGTTGAAGGTTCCCAGCGTTTAGAGAAAGCGAGCATTTGGGTTACCGTGTGCTCGATACGGTCCGATAGAATCAACATCTCCTCTAACACCATATTTTGCGCAGGGGTCATTTCATTCTGCTTAAGGAGTAATTGAATCCCCCCGCTGATCCCAGTTAGGGGGTTACGAACATCATGAGCTACAGATGCCCCCATCTGGCCGATAGCGGCTAAACGCTCATGATGAGATACCTGTTCATGCATCTCCTTGAGCTCTGATATATCACGCATGGTCCACAAAAACTTAGGTTCGGGGTTGTTTTCCATAAGACAACCGCGTACATGCACATAAAACTCACTTCCGTCATGCCGTCGTGCACGTGCTTCACACCCAGCTGTAAAGCATCGACATGCATTTACGTCCGTACGCATGCGTTCACGTAGACGCTCCCCAAATGGTGACGCCAGAAGCGCATAAATTTTCACCCCCACCAACAAACCATCTGCGTAACCGAGCATTGCTTCCGCCCCTTTATTACTTGAAGTTATCGATCCGTCAGCATCGACACTCAAAATTGCATCTGGTGTGGTATCGAGAACCAAATGGGTTCTGGCTTTACTCCGCTCCAGCTTAACCGCTATTTCGTCTTTAAATTCAATCTGGGTTCGGATTCGACCTAACATGCGCTCAAATTCACGCGCTAGCGTGCCAATCTCATCATTGCCTTTGAGAGTCTCAGGCAGACTTGTCCATTGGGCATTATCTCCTATGCGTTGCACACTGGAAGTAAGATAACGCAACGGCAATACCACAAATCGATGCAAAACAACCAGCATCAAGAGCAAAACCGCGCTTCCTGCAATAAGGTTTCCCTGCACATTCCGCAGCAACGCTTTCTCCCCCTGCTGCATTAGGGTGCGCTCCATGTGCATACGTGCAACCGCAACCGGATTCCCCCACAGATCAAACAGGGCTATAAATCCCTGCATAATGTTTATATCGTCTGGATCTGGGCGATTAAAAACCTTGCCATTCCGCAGAATATTGAGTTCGTCTGAGCTGACTGATACATTGATCTGGTTCCAGGGGATAAATTCAACCTTGTTGCGCATATGATGATTAACCCGCTTGACTACCTGTCCCTCAAGCATACGTCCCATTATCAAGTATCCGCGGATCTCTCCCACACCTGAACTGGGAATTATAGGGCGTGCCGCTATAAGCATAAGCCCCTGCTTAAGACCGATCAGCCCAGTGACAGAACCGTCCACCCCCTTAATCTGCAGAAACGGTGCATCCATACTCCATTGCAGTCGCGACCAGAAAGTATCCTCTGCATACGGCTCGCTATGGCTCAGATCATAAAAATTGTGCCAAACCTTACGTCCAGAAGAATCGATATAGCTAATAAGGTTTAGATTATTGTGGTCAAAAGAGGTGGCAACAAGATTCGACTCAATGTAACTTATGTTGCAATCACGGATAAACGTGTAGGAATCGTCCCACGCGGCCCAATCGTAACAAAATTGATTGAGGGCCTCGAGTTCATAATTTAGTAGTTCACGTACATGTCTAGTTTGTTCTTGAACAAGAAGTGCCTCCTGGTGGTGATAACTCGGCAAAATCTCCCGCTGCTGGATGTAATAGTGGAGCCATCCCCACACCAGCACCCCCACAATAACGGTCAATATCATTTTGACCTGTATGCTGAGTTTCATACCGACAAACGCCTCCACCTCTCTGCAAGAACACCCTATAGTTTTGGAAAGATTACCTGATTAACCTTTGAATTCATACCTTCGGCGCAACTGTCCTCACACCTGCAGACAAGAATTATATTTTTTTTGGAACTTCAGTGCAAACTGCCGCTGCATATCAGTGTTAGGGTGCTGCTTAATTAGATAGGACTCCGCAATAATCTGTATACGCGGGCTTACGTTGCAGATGGTGGCTAAATTGGCAGGCTTGGTGGGATATTGAGACAGTTATTAGCCAGCTACATACATGCGATAACCACCTTTGTCGTTCTTTTTGGCCGCATACATGGCTTGGTCGGCATGCCCCAGCAGATCATCCACCGTAGTGCCATCATCGGGGTACACCGCAATGCCAAAACTAGCTCGCATTACAAATTCCCTATCTTGAAGAGCAAAAGGCTCCTCTAGGCGCTGCTGCAACTTATGCACAATCCCGGTGATATGTGTCAGTTCGCGCAGACCTGTCACCACTACCACAAACTCATCTCCACCAATACGACTTACGGTATCGTTTTCACGCAGCGCTTGAGACAAACGCTGACCTACCTGGCGCAAAAGAAAATCACCTTGAGCATGCCCCATGGTATCATTGACCTGCTTAAAGCCATCAAGGTCGAGAAACACCACGGCACAGTACTGGGCATAACGTGATGCACACGCCATGGCTTGACGCAAACGGTCTGGCAGAAGATGGCGATTAGGTAAACCTGTTAGGCCATCGTAATACGCCAGCCGGAGCAGATGCTGCTCCTGCGCTTTGCGATCACTAATATCACGAAACAGACCTCGCACGCTTTGGGGCTTTCCTTTTACATAACCAAGTGAGCAGTTTCCTTCCAAAACTACCTTGTCACCACCCTTGGTGCGCATAGTAAGCTGAAACAGTTCCTTATCCTCCTTCCGCTGTACCAGATTATGAATGCGTTGGCGACACAACTTCTGACAGTCTACATCTATCACACTGAAAATATTCTTCTGCATCAAGTCCGTATCTGCATAACCCAGCAGATCTTTCCATGTCTGATTCACATACAGAATCCGCCCTTCAAGATCGATCACATGAATCAGGATCTCTCCCTTATGAAATACTTCTTCATAAGAGAAACTAGGTACAGACAGTGGGGCAGATCTCCCGCATCGTTTCTTTCGCTGTAACAGAAAAACCAGCGCTAAACTGTTCATCCCCAAGCCTAGCCCCAGCCCGTAACTGCTGACACAGCGCCAAATCTCAGCCCCGTCGGCAATACGGCGTTCGAGAATATAGATCGCCATTAGCATAAACAACAAAACTGCTATCACTAAAACAAGATAGTTGCGGTGGCTCCAAGTCTTTGAATCCATACCTTGACGTTCATGCGTACACATGAATCCTTGATCACACTAGCGCATCAGGAAAAAAAGAGCGCCAGCCGAAACTGGCGCCCATGGCCAATACATATAATAATTACACAACACCCCGGAAGGTCAGACAGGGTGAATCAAAACCGCTATTAGTCTTAATTTTTGGTCGTATGGCACACAAAACACCCAACATTACCAGCACCGCTAGCTGCGTTCATAACTGCGCCAGTGTCATTGGTTGGGCTGTAGGCCCAGCGCAACAGGTCATCATGCGGCGAACCATGCGCACGGTGACATGAGATACAGGTTACAATAGCCTTACCACCAGTAAACGCAACCGCGCTAAGTGAGTGCGTCGCTTTGGTTACACTATCTCCAAGGTCAAAGGCGACCGGAGCCTCAACACTGTAGGTTCCATCTTCATTGTATGAGCGGTACTCTGAACCTTCTGCGGTATCCCCCATATCATAATCTGAAGGGTGGCGTAACCAGGGGTTCTCGCCAATGTTGGCATCTTGCCCTGCATTGGAGACAACAGGCCCAGAGTGATAATTTCCATGGCAAGTAGCACAGAAGTAACTAATGGTTTTCTGATCAGTCTCAGAACCGCCAGCGGTTATGGTATTTCGTGCAGTTCCATGATATTCATTGCGGTTAGCTGCGCTGCTTGGGCGAAATTCCCAATTTTGGTCTTCATACCCGATTATACCATTTAAGAAGCGATAACTTTTTGCCGCTGTACTACCGTCAATAACGGCATCATCCCCGTGATGCGCGCCAGCGATATCCTGAAAGTCATCAGCGACGCCATGAGGTCCATGACAACCGTACGTTCCCGCGCAGGTAAGCTGACTGCCCCAAGTTGCTTCGCCACCAGCAATAGCATTGTTGCTGACTGCCGGATCCCATCCTGGCGGATTAAGATTGGGCATATTGGCATCTTTCCCAATAGCTATATTAAGGACGTTATGCCCTTTTGCATCTACACCATTCGCCACCCAGTAGAAACTTCCACCGGCCAACGTGTCGCCTGTAGTTCCATCTGCCGAAGTGTAGCTAGGTTCAGAGTTGTCGGTAATATATGGAATATTGCCATCAACAATGTTCGTGCCAGTATGACAACCAACGCAATCACCTCTGGTCAATGAACGGCTGGGACCTCCCTCAATTTCAGCCTCCCCATTTTGTGAGTTATGCATGGTGTGGCAATCAGAACACGGCCCTGCCACCTTGGCCCAGGCAGTAGAACCGCTAACGGCAAGCGCCAGAGTCAGTAGCAGGGATAATAAAACTTTGATATTCATAATAATTCTCCTTCCTCTCCTTAGTTAGGTTTTTGTACTCACACAAGCAATAAGGCATCGTGCATGCGAGGATGTAAGTTTATGCAACAATGAACGTTGTGCTGCTTCCAGAATACTTGTGCAGGCTTTAATAGTTCCCCACGATACGAGCGAATTCGCGTTTAACTCCAGACGCCTTACCCAAAACTTCCGGGTTCGTGCTCCTTTAATTTTTGCCGTGAGTGTGGCAGGGCCTACAACAGCTGACGCAACATTTTACATATGCACTTCACACACGCATCTACGTTTACATCCTCAAGCCGTACATGCCAAACCTGTGCCAACTACATACTGAGGGGGTATATTTTTCAAGGATGGGAAGAGAAACTCTTTAATTACAAGGAGATACGCGCAAACACATCTATCTCAACTAGTGGCACAATTAAGCATATGCTCCAGCCCCATTCTGGTCTGGGGTAACTGCCCCAACACGCATATAGGTCTGGGGCATAACTCACAGGGGAGGGTTAAGCAAACCGTTCAGCAATTCTCGGTGGCGTTTCATTATTTCACGGACGCGCTCATCGTCTGGCATATCCAGCGTCGCATGGAGTTCATCAAGCGATTCTGCAGCGGCAACAATGCGCGCATGCATAAAATCCAGGGTGAGGTTCACCTCATTCGCCACCTCTTCGAGGCAGTCGTTCTGGCGCAGTTTAACCCGCGGTTTCAGACTTCCACTCCGGACGTGCTTGAGGGTGCGTTCGATATTGTAAAGGGGGCCTGCAATCTTCTGCGGCAGAAACAGCGCCAACGCCAAGCCCCCTAACAAACTCACCCCCACGCCAGAGAGAACCACGGGCAGCAACAGGTCACTTACACGACGCAGCTTGATGTGAGCATCATAAAAGGTTGTAATAGTTTCATGCCTGGCATAGAAATACAGCACTAGCGCCGCTACTAACGCACTGAGCAATACCACCCCAAAGATACGCCACATAAGCCAGCGCTGAAACTCTGCCTTAACTCCCAGATTCAGGGACTTACGTTGATAACCCGCTGAGGATTTATTCTTGTTATCTGTGGAAAACATACGATCTCTCCGTTCGTGTTTGTATTTTTACTTTAGTAGTTTTCGTGGCAGCTATTGCACAATTTCTGCCTGGACTTAAAGCGTAGGCGGTAATGGTCATCCCCAGCGTGGATCTCATGGCAAGTCATGCAGCTTATACGCCCGTCCGGCAGCAAGTGCAGCTCCTCAGACACCTTCATCCCCACAGGAGGGACAATATCCACGGGATGCGACATAGGGCCAAAAAAATCGGGGTGACAGGCACGACAGGCCGAGTAATTGGTGAAGCGTGATTCCGCCATATCTGGATGATAATCCGGACGCTTGGAGGGGATCAATCCTCCCTGGTGCTCATTCACCCCACGCAGTGACGTAGCGACAGGTTCAACACTCTTGAGCGTTCCGACAGAAAGCGTAATAGGTTGACTTGCCTCTACTGCAAAAAAATAACATGGCACACCTGAACAATCACCACGATACAGGGCCATATCAGTTTCGAGGGTGCAGCCGCCACTACGTGGAGCCTCCTCAAAAGCAGACGTATGAGCCAGATCAAATTCATACACTTGCGACCGCTGCGTTCTGCCGCTTACATCGTGAACCTCCAGATACAAACTATAGCTGGTATCACGCTCCAGACTCGAAATACTTACTTCAATTTCTGTCTGATATACGGAGCCGGTTTCTACCACTCGCCCAGGGTCATCTGCATGCTGCAGATATATTTTCCCGCGCAGCGGAACACTGCTGTTGCAGCGCAGCACCAGCGTATCGGAATAGATAGGATCTCTCCGTAACGTCACTTTAGACAGGTCAAAAGGGGCTGCCTCATGCGTTGGGAGGAGCTCTAGTTGCTCAAGGGGAGGAAGTGGCACTATATACTGGTGCTCATCGCGGCACTGATCCCAGATCTCAACCACCAACTTGCCTTGAATTTCAGTGGTTTCTACTGGGAGAATAATGTGGCGCGACGGCTGATAGCAATCCTGTATCCAGTCGACATCTACCGAACGTATATGCGTAGGAATACTAGCTGATGGTTCGACCACCGTAACCTCAGGAGTTACCTCTTTTCGGCCTGGACCTTGCCCCTGGACATGACAGACGCCGCAGGCACCATCTCGGTAAGGAGCGTGGACAAATAATCGGGACTGTTTTGAGCTCAACTCTTTAGCATGACAGTCTCGACAACCTGCATCAGCATCTACATCTGCGCCACTAGCTGGCTGCGCACTAATCCAAAACATTACGCTAATGATAAACACAATGACAATAAAGATTGCTATCACACGTTGCATGTGAGCCATTCCTCAATAAGATAAATCAGGGACGAAAAATACCAGAGCCAGCGTGACGTTGCTCCACTAGGAGCAAGCGCCGACCAGGCGTGGGCAAAATTATATGTTGGACAACGCGCCTGGATATTGAATCTATTTGCAAAAGATGTACCCCGTCACCCGAAAGGGCATAAACACTGGACGTAACCGGACTATAAAGCATGTCTGCCACGGGGAAAGGCAGGGTTAGTTGCCCCATTCGGGTCATATCCCGCAGATTAAGCCAGATCAGAGAGTTGCGCGTGCCGCTTCCTATCGCGACCAGCACCTGGTTACGCACCACCAGCACTTGCTGTGGCGGTGCCGCACATAAATACTGTGCCTGCAGGCTGAACTCCGGTAGCGCATAGCTATGCACCTCATTTATCCGTTCCAGCGCTAGAATTACGCGGTTGCTGGTGCTGTCAATATCATATTCAGACGAACCAGCCATATCCGCGACACGATACGCGCTGCTATGGCGGCGATTAGCACCACTCTGTGGGTCGAATAGATACACACCATCCGCGGCGCTTACCACGATGAGCTCACCCTCTCCTCCATTACTGAAGGTCTCGCCTGCAGCAGTATATTTTTGCCGCAAAATTTGGGTGGGGGAAAACCCCGCAACATATATATTTTGCTCCCCATTGCGACGCCCGATGCTCACTAGACGGTTGCCGCCGCTGTCGGTAATAAAAAAGGTGGGATCTCCGCCAGAGGTAGCTGTCGCCTCCATGGCTGGAGCAAATTCGATGGCGTGCTCTACCAACGGCAAGCCGAGGCGATCCAGCACGCGCCAACTGCCCCTTTCGCGCAGGGTCATGGAGGTGGGAGCCAGCCCCCAAATCCCCTCATCTTCAAGCAGATACCAATCGTTCCACTGCTCCTGCAGCCCAATCGCAACCTGGGTGTGGAGGTTATCGCTGCGCAGGAGCAGCACCTCGGTCCCCCCTCCACCCAGAACCGCAAGCAGGTCACCGGTATAGGGAGGTTGCGCTACATCCAAGTGCCACGAGCCGTTCCAGTTTGGCGTTGGCGTACCTTCCTGTGCGCGTGCGCCCGCAGGCGATGCATTGAGCCACAACTGTAAACACACGCGCTCACCCGCTTCGAGGCGCGCTAAACCCGTGGTCACGTTCTGGGTTGTGATTGTATCACCTTCGGCCAAGGCGATGCGTAGGTGTGGATACAACCCCGGCGCCAGCAAGCTGCCGGCTAAATAGCGCTGCCCGTCAGGGTGCTTCTCCTCAGCGGGATCGCGCTCCAACGGCAACCACACCTCCGCCGTGGCGTCATACACCTCCACTTCACGGATAGCGGCCGCAAGGGGGGCAATCTGTCTCTCCGCGCCATTTAAATACAGATAGATCCCTGTCTGCTCTAGCGTCGCATCGGTACTGAAGGAGGTGAAACCCCCGTGGGAATGAAGCCCGACTTGATTACAGCCGAGGCAACCCAAGGTAAGGAGCAGAGCACCGAGATAGATTAGGCGCATGGATATCATTCCTCTTTAAAAAGTCTTTCTGGTACCACCCTTTTTGAGTGGTACTGTCGCAGGCCATTCCCCTGCCGGGTTGGGCACAAACGAGCCGTGATAGTGGCAAATTTCACAGCGAATAGCAGGGGGCCTTCCTCCCCCGCCGTCGGAGCCCTCCGCATAATGACACCCGCATCCGGAGACTTGCGATCCCGCATATGGGCTTAAATTCCCCTGGCCGTGATGCTGCAATTTCCAGTCATTGACGCTGCCTGTACCCAGCATCGAATCATCCTTATGGCACTGGCGGCATTGATTACCGCGTCCGTCGCTTTCGCTGGCGGTGATAGTCAGTGGCTCACCATTAATGGAGCGCCGTACTAAAAATGGATAGGGTGAACCGTGGGGCTCATGACAGTCGAGGCAACTGAGCACATAGTTGCTTTTTCCTCCGGAAGCGTACGGTTCGCGCAGCCAAGTTTCCCCTGTACGGGAGGACTGACCGTGCTTGTCCCCCCCGGTTGAACCATCTGTATTGCTCCAGTTGATCATGGTAAGGTAGTCACGCTTATTCCTACCGTTGATGGCAGGCTTGTCTACCCCATGACAATCGTTGCAAAAAGTTACGTAGTCGGGAACCAGATCGGGAGCAGAATTGAGTATACCCCCCGGTTCGTATCTCGTTGTGGAATGGCTGAAGAATGGGGCCTGATACCCACCGTATTTGTTCATGGTTTCGTCGATGTCACCACCGCCGTCGCCCCACAGATTCTCGTGATCAGACGGAAGAGAGATGGCAGTGAAAGTCGGATCTTTTACCGCGCTTATATTGCGCCGAGCTCGGTGCGGGTTATGACAGGCCACACAAGGGTTTGAATCTTCTTTGAACCAGGCAAAGTTCTGTGCCGCATACTCTTGGATACCCAACAGGTTGTGGTATGAATTCTCCGCGCCGCTGGTGTGGTTGAAATGCTGTAGTATCCCTTCGTCGGTCCCTGCATCGTAACCACCAAAGGTTTCTGCGTAGTCATGATTTAACAGTACACCGCCCACTTGTTGGGAAGAAGATGCCGCATGGCACTGAAAACAAAAATTATCCTCCTGGGCATAAGTAGCAGCCGCTGCTGCGCGATTGAAATTTGCACTGAACAGGGCAAACCCACCGGCAGTGGCGCTGACCGGAGCTGGTTGTTCTCCGCCGACACTGGCATGCTGCTCATGACAGTGGGCACAGTTGCCCTGAGTATATGCATCTGGCATGCTGGTGCGTAGCACTCCATGAGAGGGATCGCCGTGGGCTGAATCTGCATAAGCCCCAGCATACACACAAGAGGTGCCCAAAAGGAAAGCAACGACAACAAGGCAAATCCTCAGACCGATAAACACCCACACATCTCGCGTTACCATACAACAAACCTCATTAATTTTTGTTGCTGTGACATTCGGTACACAATCCACCCGTAGCACTGCCAGCGTAGTTCCAGCGCATCGCTTTGTAATATTTACTGCCGTGGGCGCGGTGGCAAGAGACACATGTGACGATGGTGTCTTTGCTAAAAGTCACACTATTTTTTACCGTACTCACGGTTTCACTCGCCACCGGCACGGCCTGATTGTAGCTTTTTCCCGCACCGCCATAGTTGCGGTACTCACTTGAAACACCAGTTTTACCCATATCGTAATCAGTAGGATGACGTAACCACGGCGATGCAGTACCAACATTCCCTGCACCACTGTGATACGCACCGTGGCAGCGCGCACACAGGCTACTAATGGTGTTGGTGTTACTGCCCCCAGGATTATCTACCCCCTTATACTGGTTATGCGCGTCTGCTGTCGGGTGGAACTCCCAGTTTGGGTCTTCATAGCCCTCTATCCCCACCAAAAAACGGTATCCAGCTGCCGGAGCATTGCCTGGGTTAATACGCGCCCCGCCGAGATCGCCATGATGCGCCCCGTGGATGGCACTGGTCTGTGATGCTTCGGCATGGGTACCGTGGCAACCATATACACCAGCGCAGGTAACTTGCTGCTCGCTCGGCCATATCCCCCCGCCTGGTCTACTGCCGTCAGCAGCAGCACGGCCTCCATCAAAGCCGGGTGGGGTATGGAGGATACTGTCAGCATTGGTCAAACCAGCGACATTGTGACCTGTCGCATCCCCACCAACAGCTCCGTAAACTGGCTGAGTCACCCAGTAAAAGCTCCCTCCCGCCAGGGTGGTGGTATCGGTTCCGGTACCATTTGCACCATAGGTGGGAGCGGTGGACGTCACAAAGGGGGTATCGCCACCGAACTCATTGGTGCCGGTATGGCATCCGCCGCAATCGCTGCGCAATAATGCCTGGTGCGGCCCACCTTCATCCCACTCAGAGAGAACACTATTGTTCTGGCTATAGTGCATGGAGTGACAGTCGGAGCATGGACCACTGACGCGCGCATGCACGGGCGCAGCCCAAAACGGCAGATACACAAGCAACGCCAATAGACCAGCAACAAGATCCAGCCTTGCACACAGCGCCGTGCGGATACGGTGGCAGCCGTTTATGTGTGTGCCTGATCCAGACATAAGCACTCCCTTAAGTTCCTTAGCTTCTGTACTGTTCAAACGCTATTAGCGCCTGAACAAATCCACGCAGCGATTGACCTCGTCGAGAATCGCAAGAGCTCCACTGCCGCGAGCAGAATCAAGGAACAGGATCTGACGCGGGGCACTGAAACGCCCAAGGCGGTTGCCGCGTGCCCCGATGCTGTACAAGTGGCGCCCTGCAGGGGAAAAAATCAGCACCTGACACAACCCACGATCGGCTATGAACAATTGCCCCTGCGGGCTGCGCTCCAGCGCGGACGGGCGTTTAAGATCGTACTGTAATGCGATGCGCTCCCCTTTACTTTCGCTTGCGCCACTGGGATCGACCTGCACAACACTGGCGTCAGCCTGTAACAACCAGAGCTTTCCTGATGCGCTCACAACATCAACGCAATTACTCCCATAGCGTCCGCGCACGCTGAGGCTGTCATCCAGCGCGAGGACATTACCGCTGAGGCGGTCGAGAACCATCAAACCCACTTCCGGATGCCACACCACCTTCTCTGGCAGCATGGCGTTTGCCCCCGTGAGGGGAAAAGGGAAACGTTCTAGGCGCTGCTCTTCGGGGACTAGTCGCGCCAACGCATTGGCTTTGCGGTCTACGAACCAGAAGCGTCCGGAGCGCTGCAGAGTGATGGAGACTGGGGTACCAAGATCGCCTCCGGCATCGAAGTCGGAGAGATGCTGCCCGTCGAGATTGAAGGCATGCAGTTTCCCTGCCAGTCCGTCCGCTATATAGATGCGCTCCCGCTGTGAATCAAAAACCATCGCCAGGGCAGACTCAAGACGCACGCCGGATTGCGGATCGGGAGCGCGCCACTGGCTGATCCATGCAGCAGCGGAGGCCGGTATTGGGAAAATACAACAATAGAGCAGCAGAGCGATTATTACCTGTGAATATCTCATAGTCTTACCTTTAATATCCCGGATGGCACGGCAGACACAGGCCGCGCTCGCGCCCTCCGCGTAGATTATGTTCAAACATAGTTCCGGTACACGGCGAGTGACACGAGATGCAATCCATCGGAGTGCCGGTGCGGGGGTCAAGTGAGTCCTCACCGATGGGATGGGTAAAGGTGCTGTGTTCACCGTGACAGGATTCGCAAGCTCCTGCCATGGCGCCGCGCAGCATATAGGGCTCATCGGAGCCGTGTCCGGCGTGGCAGTCGCTGCAGTGGTTGGCCTGCGGATGAACATGGAGCGCTTGCTTGCGGCGCTCGAGCTTGTCGGCGTGGCAGCTGCGACACACGCTACCGGCAATCCCTTTTAATAGCCCAGTCTGACTGCTGACATGTGGGCTGTGGCATGCAGTACAGCTCGAATTTCCTTTGCTTTGCAGATGGGTGTGCACTTGCTGGAACTGGGGCAACACTTGAGAGTGACAGGAGAGGCAGCGCCCATCTGCGCTGGAACCTTTGTGACAAGCAGAGCAGTTGCCTGTGGCAAAGGGCTTATGTTGCAGAGGGCGCAGCAGGGATTTCTCTGTACTGGCATGGGGATGATGACACTCCAAACAGTTCATCCCCTGCGCCTTGCGCCCGCTGTGACGCTGCTGCCAAGCAGAATTGGTTTTATGACACCCGAGGCACAATTCAGAATCCTCGCTTCGCAGCAAGCCCTGATGCTCACTGCCGTGGACGGCATGGCAACTGGCACACTGCCCTTTTTTAAAGGGGGCGTGCCGTTTTCCTTGAGTGACGCTCAGGCTGGTATGACATGCGGCGCACACCTCTTTCTGCTGATCCTTGAGCAACCCTTTGAAAGCACTGGCATGGGGAGCATGACAACTGGTGCATTCCCCCTTATGTACCGGGCTGTGGGTGTAGGCGCTCTTTGTCCAGGCTTCTGTTACCTCGGCATGGCAGCCGTTGCACAACTGCGCCTCCGATTGCTGCAACAAGCCAGCGTGGCGGGAGGCGTGCAGACTATGGCAAGAGTCGCAGCGGTTACGCGCCACAGGTTCATGCTCATAGGTCCCTTTGAAGTTGATGCTGTCATGACACTGGACACAGTTAAGCGCCAGACTCACGCAGGCAGGAAAGAGCACAAGTGCAATTACTGTGAGGAGGATCTTCCACCTGCTGCATCTGTAATTTCGATACATCATTTGTTTTTCTCCGCATGGCAGGACGCGCATTTGCCGTCGGCAAACGGGGTGTGCTGAACCGGGAATAACAGTGAAGCTGTCGGACCGCCGTGGCTGTCGTGACAGGTGGTACAGTTCTGCACCGAGAGCGGTATGTCGCCGTGGCTTTGAGCCATTTCAGGGGTATCGACTTGATGGCAACTGGTGCAAATCTGCGCAAGCGGACGTACGAGTAGAGCGGCATGGTCTCCGCCATGGCTGACATGGCACGCAGCACACTCCCCCTCTACGGCAGGCTTATGCCCACTACCTGCCTCCCAGAAATCATCTACCTGCTGATGACATCCGAGGCACAATCCGGGTTTTTCGCGGCGCAAATATCCCGAGATAGCACTGCCATGCGACTGATGACATGCGCTACAGCGCTGGGTGGCAAAGGGCTGATGCTCATATGCATTGGCGCCAGGCTTGGCCGTGGCGTGACAGGTAAAGCACGCCTCCCCTTCGGGCTGATTGAGCAAAAATGGATGCTCACCTGCGTGGGGCTGATGACAATCACGACATTTACCGCGCTCGAACGGCGGATGCCCGTAACCTGCCCCATAGTCAGCTGTAGTGTTTTCATGGCATTGCAAGCATAGCTGTAGCTCTACTGCCTCCAGCAACGCAGGCTGTGCTGCCCCATGCGGAGCATGACATGCGCTGCATTTACCCTGAAGCAGAGGAGCGTGTACCGACGGTGCTGCCATATCTTGCCGTACCCCAGAATGGCAGCTACTGCAGAGCTTATCTTGCGCAGTTACAAGCAAGGCGGGGGCACCCGCCGCGTGCATGCGATGGCAGCGGCGACAGTCATTTTGTTGTACAGGGGGATGCTTCACCGTGGTTGCGCGCTCTGGATAAGCGTGACATTTTAGACAAACCGCGCTAGCTGGGGCACGGAGCAGATTGTCGGCTCCCGCTGCGGCATGATGCGGGGCGTGACATTCGAGACAGTCGCTCTCACCCGCGTCAGGGTGATGCGCCCCGCCAACGCGGATCTCCGGATGACACCCAAGGCACAGGCTACTGCTATCAGTTTTAAGCAGAGACGGAGAATCACTGGCGTGCGGCACATGGCAGGCGGAACAGTTGCCCTCCACCACCGGAGCATGCCCCTGATTGAGCTGCGCCTGTTGCTGCACCGTGGCATGACAAAGGGAACAGAGTCGATCTGCGGGGGCTTGGGTGACAGCACTGTTGGACTGGTGACAATCGGTGCAATCCCCATTGGCAACAGGTGTATGTACAGAACGCCGCCACAGGGCTGGAGTTCTACCACCATGTGAATCATGACATTCAGAGCAACCTGCAAGCGGAATCCCTCCATGGGCGGCATTCAAACCCTCGGGTGCGTGACAGGTCGCGCACAGTAGGGTCTCGCTCTGAAGTAGAAGCATAGCTGCGCTGCTACTGTGGGGGGCATGGCAGGTGCCACACCCTTGCTGTACGGGGGGATGGATCTGGGCTACCTTGGAGTCAAATCCGGTGCGTGGATGGCATTCAAAACACAACTGTTGCGGTGCTACAGGGTGTAGCTTTGCATGCTCGCTCCCGTGGGGGATATGACACCCAGCGCAGTTACCTTCTTTCACCGGTTGGTGCACATTGCTGAGCAATTGTGACGGACGGAGCTGTTCATGGCAGGAATAGCATACCTCCGGCACCGGTTTGAGCAGATACGCTCCTCCGATAATACCGTGATTACGGTGACAAGCGCTGCAATTGTTCTTTTGTGCCGGCTCATGGGGAACCGACTGTTGCGCGATAGATTTAAATTCTTCGTGACATTCAAGGCAGTTTTTCTGGATGGCGAAGCGTCGCTGCTTGCGTGGGGTACAGGAACACATCAACGCCATCAACACCATCGCCGTTAGTATAAAAAATAGATTACGCCTCATGCGCCACCTCCGCATGAACCTTCTTCCATACGCGCTGATCTACCTCGATGGTGGAGGCCTCTCGCAGGCGTGAATGCAGGAGTTCTAGCGCCGCATGGCGCTTCTGTTGTTCCAGTTCGGTGCGCAGCTGTGCGGATACCTGCTCCAGTGGCTGTATCTGCTCCTGCGCACGATGAATAAGCCTAAAGAAATACACCCTATCGCCAATATCGAGCGCTCCGCTCTGACCTGGAGACAGCCCTTGGAGTGCGACCTGCATAGCTTCGGGTTCGTCCTGCGGATTAACCCAACGCGTGGATACCCCCTCTGGTGCCAGTGGGCGCACCACTTCATCGAACGCCATCCCTTGTTGTAATTTCTGCCTCAGTTGTTGCGCCAGCCTGACTTCACGCGTCTCAATTTGTGCCATATAGAGCACTTCTGGGGTGGTGAAACGTTGCAACTGTTCTACGTACGCCTGCTCTATCTCGGCTGCACTCGCTTCTAGTTCCTGGGGTTTCAGCACCATCTGCTCCAATTCCCTAACCAAACGGTATTGAGTATAAAAGGAGTAGACCTCTTTGAACGGAACGCGTTGTTCGTAGTGACGTTGCAACGCTTCGAAACCCGTGAGTGTTTGCGCCACCATATCGCGCACCACTATATCCAGCGCTTGGGGATAGGTAAAATCATTCCGCGTGCTGGCGCGTTTTTCACATTCTTCCAGCGCGGATTGATGTAGTAATTCTAAGGGGATATCTCCACCATCAAAAGAAATACCGGTCTTGCCTTCAAGATCAGAAGGGACTCCATCCTCGCTCAAAGCTTCAATATGCTCAGTATAAATTTTTACTGTGTATTTTTCCTTTAATTGAGCCATTAAATCACGATTTAGCTGCGCGCGCTTCTCTTTGCGCCACTGCTTTTCTAGGGCGGAACGCACGTGGGCGAAGTGTTTAGAATCAAAAGCGTGCTCCTCCTCCACAAATATCAGGTTCCACTGGTCGTGCCATGCGAATGGAGCACCCCAGTAGCCGGCCTCCAACTGGACTATCTGTTCCCATACGACAGCATCTAGACGTTCGGCATAGGCTTGTTCTAGGCGTGCCAGTCGTTCATTAGGCTCAAATCCCATCTCTGTCAAAACGTCCTGCGCTGACTGTGTAACAACCGCAGCATGAAACTCACGCGCCTGCTCCTCAGTATCAAGGTGCACAGCCAACAAGGTAAAACGGGGGAGATATCTGCCTGAATACAACTGGCGCAGCTCTGCTTCAGACGGGGTCCCAACCTTTCCGAGGATCTCCTCCTCGCGCAATAGCATAAGTGAACGAACCTTGAGGAACACCCCCACCTTGCGCTGATATTCAGGGCGAGTATATAACTCCATGGCCTCAGCTTCCTGCACCTTAAGCTGAAAATCTATGAATGAATCAGGAGTCTCTGGTACCTCCATCTCCGGCTCACGCCATTGCTGCCACCAGGAAACATACTCGGCATTAGAGTATTCCTGCTGGTTTATAGTTACCAAAATGTTGCTATCCCAGAACCAAGCAAAAGCTGGATTGGTCCAGAAGAGCAGGGTGAGGAGTATATATCCTAAACATAAACGCATGTAACGTTCTCCTGTAGTTGTTTATCGGCGAATCAGGAGTTACACCCGACCTGCCCTTGTTCAACCCATTTCGCGATTAACTCCCGCGTCATTCTTGCCGCAAGCTCTGTGTAACTATAAACCACGCCATAATGCATAAGGCTGCGGTAATCGTCACCCCGGCGTGAATAGAACACCTGACTAATCAGGCTCCCGTCTACTTTAAGCAGTTCGATCTGCAGAGTTATAAGTGGCACTTTTGTATTACTGTCAGCGTACTCTTGAGTGAAGGTAAGCACCTTGCCCCGAATGTAGCCATCAACCTGCAGCTCTCCCGCCATGCCCTCGAAAACGGAAGCCGGAGCACTGTATATCTCGCTAGGGAAAGTCTGACTTCGCCGTAAAACACTTCGCATATCCGCAGGGTTGCACACCTGCATCTGGGGCGCAGCAATAAGCTCGGTGACCATGGTGCGATAACATAAGGTTGCGGCAGTACTGTTTTCAGTTTCATTCAGCAGTGGCAAAAGCGCCACGCGACACAAACGTGGCTGCAGTTGTGGTGCCACAGTGTATACATACTCCCCACCCCTGGTGCATCCGACTATACTGCAGAGCAGCAACAGAACCACTGTACGCGCCACTATTAAAAACCGCTGTTCCATACCAATTTTTGCTCTTCCATTTCCCCAGGCTCAGTTCCTATTGAATCTGCAGCAATATACTGGCCTACCGGGGTGGTTTTAGTCCAGTATCTGTTCCCCACGCTATCCTGCACATAGAGTTGACAAAAAAGTTCCTGCTCTTGCGCTACTTTCTGTGGCAGGACGATCTTGGCTGGCAGTGTTGTACCAGAAATTTTGTACAGCTCATTGTCATTACTGTCAGTTATATACACTTTCCACGCACGAGATTCCGCAGCGGGGTTTTTGTCGCGCAACAGGAGCGCGGTTTTCCCCTCCTTATGCACTTTGTCCAGCGTCGCTAGCTCTTCCTGCGCTTGGTGTAGATATACTTCGGTGCTTGCAGTTGTGGCGAATCCCGCCACATCCTGGATATGAAGGTTTACCGTGTAGACACCTGATGGGAGTGGATACCTACGCGCGTCGATACCAGCCCAGTTTAGGGCTGCCGGCAGATCACCGCTGCGCTGCTGGGATAAAACCTGGTTTTTCCTACTATCGAGAACCTCAAATGTCCATGTATCAACGGGGCGCTTGTTCTGCATGCGGGGACGCAGAGTCAGGCGACGACTAAACACCGGCGCACTGTGGGCGGCATCAGCTACAGCTGAAGATTCCAACTCCAAATGCACCGCCTCGCTTACCGCCTCTATCTGAGTCACTGTGGTCAAAGTCAGCGCAGATTCAACCACAGTGTGTTTCAGACGAACAGGGTAAACACCTGGCGTGATGGGAGCTTCAAGCTGGGCTACATAGATATCTCTCAGTTCACCATTCTCAGAACTGGGATGCAGGTCAAAATTCCTCCCCCCAAGTTCAAGAGTAAACGCACTAATATCGGCAACTTCGGTGCGGATTTTTATCCGGCATCTAATACTGCCTCCACAGCGCACCAGGGTCTGGGAACAGTCAATCACCTCGACGGCATAGTTTGGATTCATCGTAATGGTGCCAGGGGTGAAGCCATCAGGGGAGATCCGCCCAAGCGAGTCGACCAGATCCTTTGTGGCCTGCCGCAGCAGACCTTCCAAATCCATATCTTGCTGTAATCCCAGGAGGGCAATCTGGCCAGCAGCGGAATAGGTGTGTGCTTCACCCCACACCGGAGTGCCGCTGGCGGCATGGTACAGTTGGAGTAAAAGCCCCAGCGTTGGGGTATTTCCCCCAGTCGATTCGACAATGCTGACACTCAAAAGATTGGTGCAACCTAAACGTATACCCAGTTGGCGACAGGCGAAACGGTCGACTTCACCCAGATCGCGCAGGCGTAACGCTCGAACTTCCTCCATAACCCGCTCGGGCTCAACCAGATCAAATCCGCTGGAAAGAAGGGCCGCATGCAATGTGCGCTGCAGTGCTTGATCCCAAGAGGACACCCCCGCACTGAGATCTGCGACCGGCAACAGCGCAATTACCGGGCGTGATTCCTGAGCGTGCCCGACTCCGGGAACGCTCAGAAACAGCGCTGCAACCCATATACAGATGCACAGTCTTATATATGTGCTGGGAATAACAGCTGCCAAGGCAATTCTCCTCAATGTGCGATGTCCCGTTTTCAGCTTCACCTTTTAACCCCTGGTTTTAGCCTTTTCAGTACGTCAGGGTAAGAAGTATATCTTCTATCAATTGTCTAGCCACCTGATGCAAATTATCGCTTTCAAGTCCGAAAATGCGGTCTTTGGTGCTGTAACCGGAGCCAACGTGGCTCGCTTGCCACAAGATTTTTCCGCTGTTAATTTCTACCAGGCGCAGGGTCAGCGCAACCACTGGATAGGAATAACTTCCGTTGCGTTCAAGACTGTATGCTTCAACCGAGCCGGCCAGATATGCCTGGACGCCAAACTCACGCCCTAACCTACGCGCTGTTGCCTGTGGGATGGAGGTCTTATCTTCCCCTACAATTTCGTCATTAAGAAAACGGCGCAGGTCCCCTTTTTCCAGAACCTCAAAAAATCCCATGCTCATCACTTGGGTACTCAGCAGATCACGCACCTGCTTTTCTACAAAGCGCTCCGCCGTATTATTTTCAAAGGGAAGCACAGCAACCCTTTTCACAAAGCCGGTCGCAAGTGCTGGATCGGTGTGATAGCTTGGAACCGCTGCACACCCCGCTAAAAACATCAGCATAATTATTGTCAGAACCACCCGCACTTTATGCCCATCACTCAACATGGTTTTATATCGCCTTTCACGCTTCGCCAGCCCGCATCCGGTACTGGTTCTGCAATAAACATACCTTCAAATAAGTCCTGCATCTTCTGTTCGGGATTAGGTAAAGGCACTCTAGAAATTGTAACTGGCGTTGGCAGAGTAACTCCACTGGGCCAGATCAGCTGTTGCATACTGCACGCTCTGGCGCAGACTGAACCGTTGGGTCATTAACCAGATTAACGAGGCTGAATAATTCTGGGTTACGTCATCCTCAAACGTATATGCGGCGGTGGCATTGAACTGCAGGTCACTGCTAAGGCGCAGTGAAACGCTGGTACTTGCACTCACACTGTCGTCATCACCAGCATAACTAATGCTGGTATTGCTCTGCAGGGTATCAGAGGGTCGATAGTTAAGATTTAAACCGCCATCGTAAGTAGACGAATTTCCACCTTCGCGTATCGACTCGGTAGAGGTTGAGCCGTAATTTACATACATGGTAAGACGTAGACTGGGGCGTAACTGGGTGCTGGTATCTAAGGTCCAGGAGGATGTTGTAGTTTCGCTGTTGTTGAGCATATCTTCGTTTTGAGACCAGCTCCCGTTCAGACTGGCAGACCAGTCAGGTAAAAGTTGTGCTACAAGACTGGAACTAACGGTATAGGTCCGGTTCTGCAGATCGGAGTCGAGCAGATTTTCACTGCAGTTAAAACTAAGAGCCGTGGCCAGAGTACTGAGAGGATCCCATTGTGCCGACAGGGTCCAGTTGCGCCCAGTCTCGGTTTCCTGTTTTTCTACCATGGTTTCATTTTCACTGTAGAGCGCCTGAAAAGAGAGGACTGCGACAGGATGCCATTGAATACCGTAGGTTTGCTGAACTTCTTCAGTTTCTGCCCCCTCCCCGGGCTCACTCAAATCATATCCATAACTGGCGGTTACAATCCAAGCCTCAAAAGGACGCAGATGCGCATTGGTCTGATATTTATAACGCTTAAAGGTATTGGTGGTTTTGATTTCATCCCCATCTGCGATAACAGCCCGACTCCAGATGCATTCACTTATCTGCACTGGGTCCCACACTCCCGCCGGTTCATGCAGGACAATCTTTACGTAAGGCGCCTTAAGGGGTTGGGCCAGCTCCAATATGAAGCTCCAGCGCTCAAACACCGCATTTTCCTCCCAGCGTCGAGTTGCTCCCACCGAACTCTTTGTCCAGTCGCGGTTGTTGTTACTTGTATAGACGCTGGCCTGAAGCTGAGAGCGAAAGAAGGGATCGGGATCCCCCATAAAAACCACTTCAATCTGATCGATGTCCTGACTATTAAGCCGCGCCGCGATGCTCAAATCCTCATCTTCAGATTCGCTCCACACCTGAGCAGGCACATCTTCGCGACCATCTCCGAGAGCCGGGCTACTTTCCAACTCACTGAATATTGGGTTATCGTCAAATCCAGCGTACTGCTGAGACACAAACTGCGGGATAAATATCCGGTCTCCCGCCGCAGATTTTATATAGGTGTTATTTTCGTTTTCGTTGTACTGGGTAGAAAAACTCAGCTGCAGGCGTTGGTTCCAGAAGGCATAACTTCCATCAAGCTTGGCTAGATGCGAAGTACCGTCATTTTCTGTGGCACCGATCACATCTGCACTCCGGTTATAACGTCCGCTGTAGAACGCTTCTAACCCTCCAAAAGCATAGTTCACACTGCCGTTGTAACTTTCACTCCAGCTGTCCTGCTTTGGTGGCGAGGCCTTGTCGTAATTTTCGCTGCGGCTGTAATTCAGGCGCAGTTGCGGCCACACCTCTGCTAGAGATGTGCTGAAGCTACTGCTCAGGGCACGGTTAATCGCTTCATCCATTCCAGTGCGCTTGCGCCGACTTTCATTACCACCAACCTGGAAACTAAACAGGTCGTTGCGCAGCCCCAGAGACAGGCTTGGGTTAAGTGTGCCCTGCCACTCATCGTCGCTGTCGCGCCGCTGCGTATAACGCAGCGCACCTCCCATATTAACGGCACGGCTGACATCCCGATCCAGGGAAGCTCCATAGGTTTCTCCTAGATTCCAGCGCACATCCTGAGCATCCCCACCACTACGGGCGTAGTTCCAGTTTGCGTTCCAGTGGATCGGATCTGCAGCACTGAATCGAGGTGCCACTATCAAGAGCAGCACCCCGATTCCAGCCAGCATTACATTGAATTTCATCCCAAGAGGCAGGGGTTACTGACCAGGCAAGGCCAGGGCATGCGGATCACCATGACATTCGATGCAGGAAGCAAAGCGCGCGAGCATTGCCTCACTGTGTGGCGTACCATGGCAATCCTGACATGCGGGGATATTGCCGTGCTTCTGCGCATGGCAGTAGACACAGCTGAGAGTAGCGTGTTTTTTCGGGCTATTGACCAGAGCGGCATTCGCGCTCTGATGACATCCGGCACAGACGATGTTTTCAACCTGCGTACCGTACTCAATATTGACCGGCGAATGCACGGGGTGACACCCGACACAACCGCTGTTGTCCTCAAAGGTTACGTGAGGCTGAGCATGACACTCGGTGCAGTCTGGGATATTGCCATGCTGGGTGTGGTGGCAACTGCTGCAACTCAGGTCTGTATGGGCGCTTGGGTTTTGTATCAGTTCCTGCCCCTGCGGTTCATGGCATTTAGCACAATCGGACTCAAGCTGGTTTAACGCCACCATAGAAGTCACGGGAACATGGGCGTCTGTGTGGCAGACAAGGCAATCCATGTAGTCTTGCCCATGTGCAGCACCGTGACAGGTGCTACATGCCGGTACCACTTCAGCCCAGTCTTTACCGGGTTTGTAGGTGTGAAACTCTTCGTGGCAGTAAGTGCAATCGAGTTGATGTTTACCCCCAGTTTCTTTGATGGAGCTAAAGACACTGAAATGGCAGCGCCCACACTCAGGCGTACTCAAAGGTTTCAGATCGAGGTCATACACCGACTCAAGGTCCTGCACCGTCTCTTCTTCTTTAGTCGGATCTACAACTACCAGCGGCTCTTGCCCTTCCTGCGCTACAACCTCAAACGTGTCACCTGATGGAGCCTCAGACACGCTGCCAGATGCGCTGTCAGACATATTCTGGCTTTTAAGCGCTCTGACTCCCGATGCACCATTAACCCCTGCTCCCGATTCGACGCAGCCCCAAACCAATGCTGCACATGCGAACAAGGCAATAGCCAGCAGTGTTTTTTCCCCTGAATACTTCATATGCAAACTCCTTAATAACGCTATAAATGCCCAGAACTTATGTTATTTTGCCAACGCATGTGGATCTACATGACACTGCAGACAATCAGGGAAGGCCTGATGCATCGACTTTTCGTGCGGTTTACCATGACAGGTTTCACACTCTGGGATTGCTTTGTGCTGGGTCTTGTGACAATAGGCACACAACAGATCGTGATGTCTGGTTCTGTTCTGGGCCAGATCTTTAGTTGCCTGGGGATGACAGCCGGAACAATATGATACCGGTGCTGTTTCCGGATAGCGCACCAACATAGGCATGTGCGGCTTATGACAGGTGAAGCAATCCTGATAGGTCTGCCCCTCAACGTGCGGCCCATGACATTCCAAGCAACTCAAATACTCACCATGTTTCTGATGACAGGCGGCACAACTGAGCTCGCTGTGCTTGCTCGGGTACTCCCGCATTTGCTCTCCTTCATTTCCATGACAACTCACACATACCAGATTAACCTGTGCGTCTTCGGTAAAATCGACAGCACGCGGGTGGTGCGGATTATGGCAACCAAGACAGTTATCCACCCGATAGTGTGCATTATCTGCAGCGGCGTGGCACATGCCGCACTCTGGAATAACTTCGGTTCCCTCCGGCGGATGCTCCAAATGGCATTCAAGACAGCTTACCGCGCTAAAATGTAGACCACCATTAAGCGTTACATCTGCTACAATTGCGCTATGGCATTTACTGCAGTCTGTCAATGCAAGAGGCGGCTCTTCCGCTGCCACGACAATGCCCGCACTTATGAGCATCAATATTGCGCCTACAACTAGGCAATAGTTCCATTTCATTTTCTAACCTCCTGATAACATTAGTAAAGTTCCAGACGTTGGCTGATGCTCAATACTGTCAGCTATGTCCAAATTTATTCAGGGCAGGGCGAAGATCTGAATCCGGTGATTAAAGGTATCCGCCACCAGCACGTGCCCTTTCTGATCAACCGCTACATCCGAAGGAAAATACAGCCAGCCCTTCCCCACCCCCTTGCCGCCAAATTCATCCACAAATTCGCCCTGTAAGGTATAAATCGATACGGCATGGCGCAGATAGTCTGCGACGTATATCTCCTTTTTTTTTGTATTAACCGCAATACCGCGTGGACGCGCCAACTTCCCTCGGTCTCCACCTTTTTGTCCGAACCTGAACAACAATATTTCATTGCCATCGTATACATAAACCCTGCCACGCTCTTCGCTCAGCAAGTACAGTTTCCCGTTTGTATCCACCGCAACATCCTTCACACTTGCTGCTTCCCGTATCCCGAGCACAGTATCCTGGGGTTGGAGTAAGTGCAAAAACATACCGTTATGGGTAAAAACGTAAACAGGGCCGCCATTTTCTGAAACGACGTACAATCTACCTTCCAAACCCTGTACCACTCTGGATGGAAGAAAGACGCGCTCCTTCACCTCTGGGTAACCACTGAGCACAATCGGCGCTGCGGGTAAAAAAGCATTGTCAAATACCGCCACCTCAACCCCTGCGCGATTCTGCTCACGAGTGACAGCGCTAAGATCACCATTGATCCGCGCTAATCCGCCGATATATTCACTTTTCCGCCCAGTTCCAAACTCATACACCGGAAAATAATTACTATTACACACCACAATACGGCTATGCGCCGAATCGGTAACTAGCACCTCATCATTCTGTACGTCATAATAAACATGGGCCGGATATGACAGTGACTGCTCCATTATTCCACGATCTATTATCCCTATACAGCGCACCTCTGCTATGGTCTGGGCTAAAGCATCTTGCGCCAGAATAAGCAAAAACAACCCAAACACTGCCAATAACGCCAATGCTCTAATTACACAGCCCATATCGCTGTGGGATTTGCCCCAGCGTGTATTGTTTGCCGCACTCGGGCTGGGGCATTTACCCCAGCTTGACGCCACCACGGATACAGCACTAACGTATTCGCTGGTGTTCAGCTCCATCTTTATGAAAGAATATTCCATCATTCTCCTGCCTATCGAATGGGAAAGCTTTTTGCATGGGAATTCAATAGCCGAGCATCCTGCGTAAACACTGCAAAATCCAAACCAGCTTTAAAAGGTGATCAATAATGGCTCAACAGAAAATACTGGTTGTAGATGATGAAAAGATGGTGAGCTGGTCATTGGCGGAAACCATGAAGGCCGCCGGCTACATAGTGGAAACCGCCAGCACAGGGGCCGAAGCAGTGGAGCAATTCAACACGTTTATGCCCGATTTAATCCTGCTTGATATAAGCCTGCCTGATGCCAACGGCATAGAGCTGCTACGCAAATTCAAAAATGAACGCCCCACAACGGGAATAATTATGATAACTGCCGATGCGCACTTAGACAGCACCATCAAGGCGTTACAGGGAGGAGCTGATGACTATGTGGGCAAGCCGTTTAAGCTTGCCCATGTGGAAAAAACGGTAATGGACACCCTGGAGCGTCTGGCGCAAAGAGCACGGAATGGTCTCATCCCCGCTACCCATGCAACCGACGAAGCTCAGCCAGATCAGCTGGTGGGCAGCTCGGAGCAGATGGTCGAAGTATTCAAGCTCGTCAAGATATGTGGAGAGAGTGACTGTAAAACAGTCTTAGTGCTTGGTGAAAGTGGCACTGGAAAAGAATTGATCGCCAAGGCCATCCATGACTACAGCGCGCGGAGCGAACAGCCCTTTATTGAAGTTAACTGCGCTGCTATTCCGGAAAACCTGCTCGAGAATGAGCTGTTTGGGCATGAAAAAGGGGCATTTACCGATGCAAGCACCAAGGAAAAAGGGATCTTCGAAAGTGCCAAAGGGGGTATCGTTTTTTTAGATGAGATAGGAGATATGCCCCTGGCGATGCAGGCTAAGATCCTGAAGGTGATTGAGAACCGTACCTTTCGCCGCGTCGGCGGACGTGAAAATCTCACTGTGGACGTACGGATCGTAGCCGCAACCAACCGCGATCTCCCGGTTTTGGTACAGCGGGGGGAATTTCGCAGCGACCTGTATTACCGCCTGAACGTACTGACTATCCGCCTGCCACCCCTGCGGGAGCGGCGCGGGTGCCTACCCACTCTGATCGATTACTTCATCCGCCGCCTGAACCACGAGTATGGCAAGAGGTTCAGCGGAATCGGCCCTGATGCCATGGAACATATGAAAAGCTATCCCTGGCCTGGGAACGTGCGCGAACTGCGCAATGCCATAGAGCGCGCGGTAATGCTCGGTTCTGAGCCTGAAATCCTGCCTGAACATCTACCAGAAGAGGTTGTCAGGCCATGGCAAGAAGACTACTCAATGCCAATGGGTGAAATAACAACGCCTACTAGCAGCGATGGGCTCCGGATAAAGATACCCCCCGGAGGGATAACCATGAGCGAGGTGGAGATGAAGTTGATCGCCATGGCGCTGCAGCAGCATGACAATAACCAGACCAAGGCAGCGCATGCCTTGGGGATGAGCCGTGACACCCTGCGCTACCGCATGAAAAAATTCGGCTTCACGGATAAAAAACAAACCGAAGCACCAATCCATAGCGGGAGAACTATCGAGCCATAATTTTTATAGCACTCCCTGCAGTTGCAGATAGGCACGTCCACTGCCATCCTGCTTCTCGTTCAGCAGCAACACTGTCTGCAGCCCTCCATCAGCACCTTGCCACAGCGCAAAATCGAGGATAAAAGCATCCACAGGGGCAAAAGGAGAACGCGCCTGTAATCCCGTCTCCACCGCGACTATCTGCACCAGCTTGTCCCGTCCGGAGGCACGCCCCACCAGCGGGAGCCCGGCATCACGCCCACGCACCGTGGTGAAGATAGATCCGGCATGGGACAACATTCGGCGCGGCACATGCTCCTTGCGCTCCTTTATCCGATCGTGAACTGAAAATCCGCCGCGATACTCTGGTTCCTGCAGTGGAATATAGATGGTTGTTCCTTGGTAGAAACCAAAATCAGCAAGGAGGGTGCCGCCAGCATAATTGTCGGCCGCTACATTGCCGGGATATGCTCCCAGCATCAGACGCTCATCGTCATTCCATATAAGGATGCGGTCACTATCTGGCCAGCGCAAGTGATTCAGCACCCAGTGCCCCGTTTCAGCTATTGGTTCCGCGCTGCGTGTATATTGACGTTTTTGGTCACCACCTCCACCCGAAACAGCATATACCGCCGACTTAAACGCACTATATTCACCCCTGTGCTGCAAGTTTAATTTCCCATTGTCCTCCGCCAGATAGCCTTTGAGATCGGCGCTGCGCTCCTGCATGCTTCCGTCAGGGTTCACTCCCACAACCCAAGAATGCAGACGCGAGTCAGTCCCCGCATCGACACTATGGACATCTTCAACCCACACCGGCGCAAGTTCGGGTCTATTGTCTCCATCGAGGTCGACGCATGCAAGACGCAATGCACGAGAAACCCTGGTTGCAGGGCTGAATGTGGCTATGCGCTCTAGATGAGAGGAACGGGCATTGGAACGGCGATTGAAGTAGTAATGGAAATGCACTAGCTCTTTATCGTACAGAGCAAACAGATGGAAGCCTGTGTCACCAGCGTCTGGCATGGATGAGATCAGCGGCCAAGCAGCTATACTGCGCGGTTGCCCGGGGATATCCACCAGCATCTGAACACCGGAAAGGTACCCGGCTTCAGAGCGTATCCCCATGGTATTGGCCGTGGCACTCGACTTGATACGCAGATGTTGTGCCGAGACACCAAAGTGGCCACCCCCAACGTTGGTTGTCGTCGAAAGGCTATTTGCCCGAGGTGAGAAGACAGCAGGACGCAGACTTGACTCGACCGCAAGTAATGCCCCATCGCGGGCGCGAGTGAGAACAATTTTTACAGCCTCGCCACTCTGGCGCTGGTTAAGAACCAGACCATCGGCCGTCGCAGTGTCTCCATCAGTCCGCACCGCAAAACCTGCGTGCAGAAGCATCTCCACCACGGGGGCAAAGACCGGATCTTCTAAGGGGTCAACTCCTGGCGGCAGCTGGACATCTTTAGCCCCATCCCAAGCTTCTAGCCGCTTTTCGAGTTGAGGCCAGTTCGATGCCACTGCCATTGAGGCCAGCACGCAAGAAACGAACAAGAGTAGAAATACGCTGGAACATCTTGTTTTCACATCCATGTGCCGACCCTCTTATCTACCGTGCTGTACTTTTCACTCACGCAATTTAAACATTGCAGATCAGGCACGAAACCCGCGCCGTAACAGTATGCTGTTTACCACCACAGAGACACTGGAAAACGCCATCGCCAGTCCGGCGAACTCCGGGCGCAGGTATAAACCGAAAGCGGGATACAGCACCCCGGCGGCAATGGGTATGCCCAGAGTATTATAGAAAAACGCCCAAAACAAATTCTGTTTGATCTTGCGCAGGGTGAGACGCCCCAGGCGAATGCCACGTTCAATATCGCGCAAATCATCCTTGACCAGAATCAGATCTCCGGTCTCCTTGGCGACATCGGTGCCACTGCCAATGGCGATCCCGATATCGGCCTGAGCCAGAGCGGGGGCATCGTTGATGCCGTCACCAACCATACCGACCAGCATCCCCGTACTCTGATATCTGCGCACCACGTCGAGTTTCTGCTCTGGCACCACCTCTGCCTCAACCTGCTCAATGCCGATCTGTCTAGCTACCGCCTCGGTCGCAGCGCGGCGGTCTCCACTTAAAAGGATGCACTTCAGTCCCAGTTTTCGCAGATCAGCGATAACGTCCGCGGCATCCGGCTTCAGCTCATCACCCAAGGCTATAACGCCCAGAACTTCCTGTTCCCGGGCCAGAAACACCAGAGAATTGCCCGCCGCTGCGAGCTCATGAGCCTGCTCCTGCACCGCAGCTATATTCACTCCGTGGCGCTCCAGTAAGCTCTGCTGTCCGCAGATATACCGGAGTCCTTCTATCTCGGCCTGAACCCCCTGTCCACCAACCTCTTCAACGGTAGCAAGGGTTTCCCAGCTCAAATTCCGTTCACGCGCCTGTGTTACAATGCTGCGGGCTAAAGGATGATTACTCCCCTCTTCAACGGATGCGGCTAAGCGCAGCACTTCGATAGCAGGCATATCTGTCGGTGCATAAATCTCCTGCACCTGAAATGACCCGCTGGTCAGGGTGCCGGTTTTATCCAGCAGCAAGATCTTAAGATGGGAAATATGCTCCAGAACCGCCGCTTTTTTAAACAGGATGCCACGCTCCAATCCAATGGAGCTACCCACCATGATGGCCACGGGGGTAGCGAGGCCAAGGGCACACGGACACGCGATAACTACAACCGCAATGGCCATCTGGAACGCGAACAGAAATGTACTCTTCAACACAAACAGCCACACCACAAAGGCTATCAATGAAATCAGGAGCACTGCAGGAACAAAGTAATTGGAAACACGGTCGGCAACGCGTTGAATTGGCGCCTTGTCCCCCTGGGCCTCTTCCACCAGGCGTACAATCTGGGCCAAAACCGTTTCATCCCCCACGTGGGTAGCACGCACCACCAGACGTCCGGAGCGATTGATGGTTGCTCCGCTGACTTGAGCTCCCGGCTCCTTGTTCACCGGCACCGACTCGCCACTGAGCATGGCTTCATCAACTGCGGCCTCACCTTCTACCACGATGCCATCCACCGGTATTTTTTCGCCGGCGCGTACCAGGAGCAGATCTCCGGGTTTGACCTCGGCCACATCTACTTCACGCTCCGCTCCTTCTTCTAAGCGCACCGCGCGTTCAGGTTGCAGATGCAACAGGCGCTCCAGCGCTGCGCCCGCCCTCCCCTTGGCTCGGGTTTCGAGCCATTTGCCAAAGCGTATAAACATGATAAGCATGGCGCTGGTTTCAAAAAATACGCTGGCGTCCGGCCCCAGAACACCGAACAGCGCAAGCACTGAATAGCCATAAGCGGCGGTGATGCCGAGGGCAACCAACACATCCATATTGGTCGCACGATTGCGCAGCGAAGTCCAGGCTCCGGTATAAAAATCCAACCCGGCACTAAACTGCACCATGGTGGCCAGAGCGGCGTTAACCCAGAGTGTGCCTTGGCCAAACACGGGGAAAAACATCAGCAGCATGATGGGCACCGCCCCGGCGGTAGCAACAAGTAGATGCAGGCGCTCGTGCTTGGTCTGTTCCTGTGCCATGTGCAGCGCCTCGGTGCGCTGTTCCTGCGACCAAGCGCGGAATCCTGCCTCTCGCACCGAAGCAAAGATCTCTTCCGGGCTAAGCAGCGCAGGGTCATAGCGGGCCTGCCCCGTATTCCGGGCAAAGTTTACCGCCACCTCCTCCACCCCGGTCAACCTTCCCAGGGCTTTTTCAATGGTGCCTGCACAGTTGGCACAGTGCATTCCGGCAATATCAAAACGCACCACTTGGATGCCGCCCTTAAGGGCATCGGGTGCAGCGGGTTCCTCATGCGGCACACGGTTGTGTGTATTTCGTCGTTGAATAGTCATGCTGAGAAGTCTAACCCAGTTTTATGGGCTTGGCTAGCCACGGCCAAGCCCATAAAAGAAAAGTTATGTGTTTCGTATCACTTATTTAAGAGCTCGATATCAGTAGCTCCAGGTAAGGGCAAGGCAGTTCGTCATGGCTGAGTCGTCGCCAAATTGATCTTTAATCCCCGCGCCGGGGACAAAAATACCGAAGATATAACCCACACTGAAGTGCTCATCCAACGCATACTGAAGCTGAAGATCAAAGGTGGTACCGGCGTAGTCATCTACCTTTTTGCTCGGCTTTCTTTTATTGTTGAGGTTATCTGTTTTGTCATACCAGATCATAAACATCTGAGTTTTGTAGCTGAGCTTGTCCACCCACTGGGAGAGATCACCTTTGGCACCGATGGCGGCGAGTATCTGACCGGGGTTATTCCCTCGTCCGCCGTTGCTGATCCCACCGTAATTATCCGTGGGGAGGCCGTTCTTAAGGGGGGAACGCTCCGGCGAATACGAATACAGGGTTGCGCCGTAGCTCTGCCCCAGATCCTCGCTGAGGATCCCTCCGTCCATCCCCATCAGCGGGGTAAAGCGCCCGATATCGGTAATACCAACCCAACCCTCCACCTTGTTATCCGTGGCGTCATCATCCCCTTGCGTATAGCGTAAGGCTACGTAGGGCTTAAAAGCCTGTGCCACTTCCAACTCCAGACCGGCAAACGCCGCCATGGAAGAGATATCTTTACCTCCGTCGAATTTACCATCGGCAACTACGATCTCAAACGAGGGTTTAAACATCCCTATTTTGCCGAGAACTTCTGCACCGTAATAGTGAACCTTAGCTTCACGCTGGTCGTTATCACTATAGGCATAGAACGGACTTAAATCAAAACTACCGACCTTTTGGTTAAGCTTGAAGGTGTAGACGCGCCAGTCGTTCACCGCATCACTGTCAAAAGGTTCGTTTTTAATGCTGCTCATATTTTGAATCGGCAAATACAAGAGTTCGTAGCTGGTGGTTTTACTTAAATCTCCGCGAAACCCGATAAAGGGATGGTCGTCACCAAACAGCAGTCCGCCGGTGCGAACATCAAGGAAGCGCACATCCCAGCCGGTCTCTAATTCCAGCGCCGGATTGAATTTGTACAGCAACTCAACGCGCTCGATCCCGAACTCACCACCGGTGTTGGGGTTGCCATCTTTCTCAGCTCCGGCGTAAAAGGAGCGGTCCGCCGTATCCTTTTGCATGATCAAATCCGCTTCGGTAATCATTTTTACCGACCATTTCTCTCCTGACGCCATCCAACCCAGGCGCAGTTCGGCGCGGATATGCTCCCCCTTAGTCATCCCCCCTTCGTTGGCGACAAACATATCGTTCTCTTTATCGTCAAAATCGAAGTTAGAATAATACGTTGGCAGCACCCGTGCGGTACCAAAAAATTCAATGGCACTCCAGGCCGGGGTCGCCAGCAACAGCGCAACTACAACAATAGTTAGCGTCAATCCTCTATACATAACCTCTTTCCTCCTATGGACAGCTATCACAGAACTACAAAACACCATTTTACTATGGCAGAACCTAACCCCTGGCAAAGTTAAGGAAATTAACAGCCTCTCCCACGATGGTCAAGAAAACAAAACGCCATTCCAGATGCTTATAGACGGTTTTTCAAGAGATGAAACAAATGGCTTGGCTAACAAAAACTCTCCCCAGCGGTAACTTTACCTCCACCCGTCCCATAACCTGTTTGACAAAAATTGTGCTGTGGTATTAGTCTCATCCCCTGTTCAGTTCCTGTGTTTCTTATTTAAATCCTATTTAGTTATTTGTTTTTCATAGCCAAGGAGAACTCCCATGAGTCAGAAATCAGAAACAACCCAGAAAGATCCCTGCACCGGATGTGACAAAAGCGGCAACTGTAGCGACGCGGAGAAAAAGAGCTGCGATCAACAACAACGCCAAGAGCAAATGCAGTCCGTGCTCGCAAAAATCAAACACAAAATTCTGGTGATGTCAGGGAAGGGGGGGGTAGGTAAAAGCACCACCGCTGTCAACCTTGCTTTGAGTCTGGCACAGCAGGGGGCTAAGGTCGGGCTACTCGACATCGACCTACATGGCCCGAGTGTACCGACCATGCTCGGCCTTGAGCTACAGCGGCCACCAGTAGAAAACGATCTAATGGTTCCCGTTACCGCGCACGGCCTGAAGGTGATGTCCGTCGGTTTCCTAATTAAACAGCAGGACGATGCCCTTATTTGGCGCGGCCCCATGAAGGCGGGAGTTATCCAACAATTTCTCCGTGATGTTAGCTGGGGCGAATTGGATTATCTAGTGGTCGACTGTCCCCCAGGAACTGGAGACGAACCCCTGAGCATCGTCCAACTACTAGGCGAAGACACCGGCGCAGTTCTGGTGACAACCCCGCAAAAAGTAGCACTGGTGGATGTGCGCAAGTCGGTAACCTTCTGTCACCAACTCAAGTTGCCGATCTACGGCATTGTGGAAAACATGAGTGGCTTTGTGTGTCCCAACTGTAATGAAAAGGTGGATATCTTCAAGAAGGGTGGAGGCCGGGAAATGGCGGGCGAAATGAACGTAGCCTTTTTAGGGCAGATCCCCATGGATCCACGCGTGGTAGAAGCTGGCGACGAGGGAACACCCGTTGTGCTCACGTATCCAGATTCCCCAACGACAAAGGCCGTGGCCGAGATTGCCGCAGAATTGGCGCTACGCTGCAAATAGTTTACGCGCTCGCATCTGCCAACTAAACAGCTACAGCTATCCACGGTTCCTTTGCGTAAACACCTTTACTGTGCTTAAAATCAGCCCCGCCATCTGTTACCTTCAAGATGACGGGGCTTTGTTGTTGCAGCACTCGGTTTAATATGTGAATATCTAAAACATACAGGCAAGAAAGGCGGTCTTTCCGATCAAGCTTTTACGCGAACCCCTTTTGTCCTTTTGAGTTTCACTTGACGTAAACAGCTATCCTTAAGTTATTAAGTGTAACTAAATTTTGGTTCTACAGCGTCAGCCATTAAACGTTTACTGAAGTCTAACTATTGATATAACCGCACATAACTTCCATGCTTGAAATTAACGTGCTCAGCTTAAATTACTAGCCAGCATCCTGCTTAACAACCCATCCCACCTAGGAGAAAAACACATGGGCCACCAAACCACCCCCAAGCCAATCTCACTGGACCAGTACGGTATCATCAACGCACCCACCGTTCTGCGCAACTTAAGCACCCCAGAGCTGTACGAAGACGCGATCATGCGCGAAGAAGGGCATCTGTCTCACCAGGGCCCCCTCGTTGTCTTCAACCCCGACTATACCGGACGTTCACCTAACGATCGCTTTATTGTCAAAGCTGGTGCAAGTGCGGAAGATATCTGGTGGGGTGATGTCAATCGTCCGTTTGGAGCAGACCAGTTTGACGCTCTGTACAATCGCATGCTGGCGTACCTGCAGAACCGCGATCTCTATGTGCAAGATTGCTTTGCCGGTAGCGATGCTAATTACCGTCTGCCGGTTCGAGTCATCACTACCCTAGCATGGCAGAGCCTGTTTGCGCGCAACATGTTCATCCTCCCAACTCAGGAAGAGCTAGACAACTTTGTCCCTGGGTTTACCGTTATAGCCGCTCCGGATTTCAAGGCTACACCGGAAATTGACGGTACCCGTAGTGAAGCGGGTATCATCATCAACTTCGAGCGTAAAATAGTCTTGATAGCTGCAGCCGCATATAGCGGTGAAATCAAGAAAAGCATCTTCTCGGTGATGAACTATCTGCTGCCCAAACAGGATATCCTCTCCATGCATTGCAGCGCCAACGTGGGAGAGAGTGGAGACGCGGCTATCTTCTTCGGCCTATCTGGCACAGGTAAAACCACTCTGTCTGCAGACCCGAAGCGCCGCCTTATCGGTGACGACGAACATGGCTGGACCAAAGACGGCGTGTTTAATATCGAAGGGGGATGTTACGCCAAGGTTATCAACCTCAGCCCGGACGCCGAACCAGAGATCTACCAGTGCACACGCAAATTTGGCACCATTCTGGAAAACGTCGGCTTGGATTCAATTACCCGCTATATAGATCTCGATGATGCCAGCATCACCGAGAATACCCGCGCCGCTTACCCTATTACCCACATCCCTAACATTGAGCCATCACTTAAAGCGGGGCACCCGCAGAATATCATTATGCTTACAGCGGATGCGTTCGGAGTTATGCCACCGATTTCCAAGTTGACCCCTGAACAGGCCATGTACCACTTCATCTCCGGCTATACCGCAAAGCTAGCCGGCACCGAAAAAGGGGTAACGGAGCCACAGACCACCTTTTCTGCCTGTTTCGGCGCGCCGTTCATGCCCATGCATCCTTCGGTATATGGCAACCTGCTCAAAGAGAAAATCCGTGAGCACAAGGTCTCCTGCTGGCTGGTCAATACCGGTTGGAGCGGCGGCCCCTACGGCGTGGGCTCACGTATGAAGATCCAGCATACCCGTGCAATGCTCAACGCCGCCCTCGATGGTCAGCTTGATGATGTAACGTTCGAGCGCGATCCGATATTCGGTCTTCACGTGCCCCAGAGCTGCCCCAACGTACCCGCAGAGGTGCTCAACCCACGCAACACTTGGAGTGACAAGAGTGCCTACGACGCCAAGGCTACGGAACTGGCCAAGGCTTTCCATAAGAACTTTGAAAAATTCGCCGATGGAGTTACGGACGAAATCCGTGAGGCTGGACCGCTGGCACGCTAATCCGAAACCTATACGGGCATAGATCCTCGCTAAAGGCCGTGGCAGATGTCACGGCCTTTTCTTTCCCCCTCGGTACCAGAAGCCCTAAACAGATCAAACTTGTGGCGGCATAAGCCCGAAACACCACACACATTTTTCATCCTTGCTATACTGTTTGCGCTCCCATCTGGACATTTCTCCTTGTTTTGCATAAAGTGCGCGCATGGATAAAAATACCCACCAAAAAAAACAAGAAACCACCCCCGTGACCTTGGCCGCGTTGGGTGAATTTGGCTTTATTGAACGTATCCGCCAACGGGTGCGCGCGAACACTGCAGTCCTTAGCGGTATCGGTGATGATTGCAGTGTGTGTACCTTCCCTCCCGGTGAAGTGCTGCTCACCACCAAGGATCTACTCCTAGAAGATATTCACTTTCGCCGTGCATGGATCGATATGTACTCGCTGGGATGGAAGAGTGCTGCGGTGAATCTCAGCGATATCGCCGCCATGGGGGGCTCCGCCCTCTACGTGCACCTTGGCCTCGGCATTCCAGCAGCGACTGAGTTGGATGATCTCGAAGCATTCATGCATGGATTTTTATCCCTGTGTGACCAGGAAAATGCAACCTTATGCGGCGGGGATACCTGCCGCTCTATGCAGGGACTGTGCATCAGCGTCACGGTGCAGGGAAGTATTCCACCGGCTGAACTATGCCAGCGCAGTGGTGCTACTCCAGGCGATATAATTTACGTCTCCGGCACTCTGGGCGACAGCGCCCTCGCCTTGCTGCAAATGCAGGAGGGGGAAAAGCCTGAAGCCGAACTCGCGCTGCGGCATAACCGCCCGCAACCGCGCCTGCAACTGGGGCGCTCCTTGGCCAGCCAACGCCTTGCCAGCGCCATGATCGATCTATCCGATGGGATCTTTGCCGACCTAGGCCACATCCTAACTCACTCTGGGTGTGGCGCTGAGCTGGACACCCGCCTCATCCCTTTATCTGCAGCAACGCAGAAGCACCTACAGCAGCAACCGCAGCGGCGCCTTCAAGTGCTCAAAGGGGGGGAAGACTACGAACTGTTATTTACTGCACCGGCGGAGCGGCAGCAACAAATCGCACAGCTAAGCGCTAAGTTGGGATTGCCCCTGACCGCCGTAGGCAAAATCCTCCCCGCGCCGGAAGGGCTACGCTGCATAGACCATGGCGGCTCCCCCCAGACAACCTCTACTGGTGCAAAACCAGATGCATCCAACCCCGGTGGGTTTAACCACTTTCGTGCTTGAATTCATCCTGTACCTGTCTTCACCCATTATACGGAGAAACCCCATGCTGTCCCTGCGTATCCCCCAAAAATTTTTGAGTCTCTTGTGTGCATGTGCACTCAGCGTCGGCCTTTGGGCGCCAGCGCACTCCCACGCGACTGACCATGCAACCGATGAAATCAGCGTTGCAACCCTGCAGCAGAAACTTCAAACCCCGTTCAAGTCCGATGCACCCCGGCAGCTTGCAATCAAAAGCTTCAGGGCAATCTTCAATCAACAGGCACACATTGCCAGTCTAAATCGTTCTAAGGAAGGTCACGGTAAGGTGTCTGTCCGTTTCAACGCCGATGCCCCGGCAGCGTTTCGCTGGGACTATCTCGAACCAGAGGTGCAGCACATCATCAGCAACGGCAAAAAACTGTGGGTTTATCTGCCAGAGAGTAACAGAGTGATGATCTCCTCCATTGAGGATCACCTCAACGATGGTGACGATCCGCTCTTGTTTCTGCGCAGCCTTGACAATCTGGAACGCCATTTCAAGCTGAGCATCCCAGATCCTCCCCGCAGCCAAGTGAAGGGTCAGCCCGGAGACTATCTACTGATCTTGACCCCGAAGCAGGATTCGGCCTACATGAGCAATTTGACCCTGCATATCCCCGCAGCGTTGATCGATGGCACTCAAGCAGAACTATTCCCCCTCGCGGGGGTCACGATCCTTGATCCGAACGGAAACACCACTATTTTGAGGTTCAATCAGGTAAAAACCAATGCCGCTTCTACCCGTGAAGAGTTTACCTTCAAGGTTCCGGCGGGGGTTGAGGTTGTCCACCCCGATACAACAACATTCAAAACCCAGACGGATTAAATACTTACATAGTTAAAAAACATACAGGAGGACACCCATGCCAAGTTTTGATATTGTTTCCAAGGTTGATTTACAAGAGGTCGACAATGCGGTGAACCAGACGCGTAAAGAGGTTGAGCAGCGCTACGACTTCAAAGGAACCCATAACGAAATCGAGCTAAACGACGCCCAAATTACCATCCTAGCCTCAGATTCCTATAAGTTAGAGGCTATCGTCGATATTCTCAAAGGGAAACTTACCCGACGCGGCGTTTCTACCAAGTGCCTTGATTTCCAGAAGGAAGAACCGGCCTCCGCTGGAGCCATCCGCCAGAAGGTGGTTTTGATTCAGGGGATCTCCAAGGAAAAGGGCAAAGAGATTGTCAAGATGATCAAAGAAACCAAGCTCAAGGTGCAAGCCCAGATCACGGAGGATGAAGTGCGGGTCAGTGGCAAAAAAATTGACGACCTGCAAGATATCATGCAGCAGCTACGCGGTGCCGATCTGGGTGTTGAACTGCAGTTTGGCAATATGCGCTCCTGATGCAGGACTTCAGCTCGCCGTCCCACTTTACAAGTAATCCATAAGGAACAGATGTGAAGCCCCAACATATAAGCGGTAAAAATACGCGCGGAGCAGATACGAACCCTGTCAGCGTGGCCATGATAAGTCTGGGATGCCCCAAAAACCTCGTCGATACCGAGGTGATTCTTGGACATCTGCCTCCGGAGCGCTACACCCTTGTTACCGATGAAGCCAGTGCCGCCATCATTATCATCAACACCTGCGCTTTTATTGGAGATGCCAAAGAGGAGTCCATCGATACCATCCTCGCTATGGCGCAATACAAAGAGCAGGGGTCTTGCTCCATGCTGATCGTGTGCGGCTGTCTACCCCAACGCTACCGCGAGGAGTTGGCCGCTGGCCTACCGGAAGTAGATCTGTTCTTAGGCACTGGTGATGCCATCCACATCGGTGACATAATAGAGAGCTGGCGCACCAATGCGCCGCAGCAACTATGCCACATCAGCGCCCCCGCCGGCCTCTATGAGCACGACACTCCAAGGCTGCAGGCATCGCCTTTTTATACCGCCTACGTCAAGATTGCTGAAGGATGCGATAACCGCTGCTCTTACTGCATTATCCCCACCTTGCGCGGGCCGCTGCGCTCACGCAGCATCGACTCTGTTGTTGCAGAAGTGAGCCAGCGCGTGGCAGCGGGGGTCATGGAGATTAACCTGATTGCGCAGGATATCACCGCCTATGGACGCGATCGCAGCGACGGTGCCTCCCTGGAGCAGCTCCTACGCCAGTTGGTGCAGATAGATGAACTGCGCTGGCTACGCCTGCTCTACGCCTACCCGGAAGGGGTGAGCGATGAATTACTCGACCTCATCGCAACACATCCGAAGATCTGCCCCTACCTGGATCTGCCGCTGCAGCACATCGCCGCCCCGGTTCTCAAAGGGATGAACCGCCGTCTGGATAGCGCCGCCACCGTCGCCTTGATCGAAAAGATCCGCCAGCGCATCCCGCATATCACCCTGCGTACTACCTTTATTGTCGGCTTCCCCGGTGAAACCCAGGAAGACTTTGCCACGCTGCACGCATTTGTCGCGCGCGGACTGTTCGACCGCGTCGGCGTGTTCACCTATTCACGCGAAGAAGGGACTGCTGCAGCCACCTTTGGTGCGCAAGTACCGGACGAGCTCAAGGAGCAGCGCCGCGAGGCCCTGATGACCACCCTGGGTGAAATTGCGCGGGAGAAAAATCAGCGCCTGATCGGCAGCGATATGGAGGTGTTGGTTGAAGGGGTGAGTGAAGAAACAGAATTGTTGCTGCAGGGGCGCAGCATATCCCAGGCTCCGGACATCGACGGCATCACCTACATCAACGCCGGCGAAGCCAACGTCGGTGAGCTGGTGACGGTCGTAATTACTGATGCCGCAGAATACGACTTGGTGGGGCATATCAAGGGGAGTCTGGACTGGTAAGCGGAATCTGAGCTGGCGCAGCTTCTCATCCCACTTCAGCGCACCCGATCTCCAGCTCCGCGCCCCGACAGAGTCATAAAAATATAGCGAAAATAAGCCCTGACGTTTAACTCCTGCAGCATCCTGGCATCGGTTTGCGCCAATAGCTCAGGGGTTGACATATCAATCCCCTCCACCTGCGCCAAACCGGTAATTCCAGGACGTGCGCCATACACCCCCAACGCCTCGCGCTGGGCCATCAACTCTGCTTGGTTCAACAAATTCGGGCGCGGGCCCACCAGACTCATCTCCCCTTTAAGCACATTCCACAGCTGGGGCAATTCATCCAGCTTGGTTTTACGCAGAAATCTACCCGCTGGTGTGATGGACGCGGAACTTGCCAGATGACTGGCTACCGATTCAGTCCCCGGCTCCATGGTTCTGAACTTCACCAGCACAAATGGTCTTTTATTCCGCCCCACCCGCTCCTGGAAAAACAGCGCAGAGCCTGTATCAACGTAGCCAATAACGCCGATGAGAAGAAAAACGGGAAATCCAAATATCAGCCCAAGCGCCGCAAACATGATGTCAAAAAAACGGATCATAGTGGCTTGTTTCTTTAATGAGGAGCAAGGAGCTCCGGAGCAACACACCGCTCTTCTCAGCCCCTCACCTACACTTACGGGGGGAGTCCAGCCCAACAAGTCTCGCGTCTTACATATATCCACTTGCAATGACCCCAAAATGCGCTGCGCTACAGCCTGTTTACCCACCAGCTTCGCCCCAAATTCAAGGACAGCAACCGGAACCGGCAGCAGCAGCGGAGTTTTCCCCAGTGCCTGGGCGAGGCGGCGCAGCAATTCCGAGGTGGAGAGATCTTCGCCATCTCCAGCTAAAAATATTTGATTGGCGGCGGCGGGATGCTTGACGCAGGTTGTGATAAGATCGACGAGGTTATCCAATCCCACCAACGAGCGTTTGTTGTGGATAGCGCCTAAGGGAAGGGGCACCTTTTTTTCAATCAGTTTTATCAGGGTAGCGAAGTTCCCTTTTACCCCCGCGCCATAGACCAGGGGGGGGCGGATTATCACTATCTCCATTCCAGTTTCAGCGCCCAGGCGCTGCAGCCCCATTTCCGCTTCATATTTGGAAACGGCGTAGGGATCTTTCGGTGCAGGGGGGTCTGCCGCATTAAAAGGCTGACCTATAACACTCTGCTCTCCGTTTACCTTGATGGTGCTGAGAAAGATAAAGCGTCTAACTCCAACAGCTGCAGCCTGACGCGCTAAATTCAGAGTGCCTACGGTATTAACCCGCTGAAACTGCGCTGCGGAGTCGGCACTTTCTTCTTTCATGATATGGACTCGGGCGGCGGTATGCACAACCACCTCCACCCCCGCTAACGCTGCACCCCAATCGGTGGCAGCATCGATATCTCCAATAGCTGCCGCGTTTTTAACGGGCAAACAGTCATTTGCGGGAGCATGTCTGCGTACGCTGTGGCGCACAACGTGTTCCTGCTCCAGGCGTAGGCATAACGACTTCCCGATAAAGCCATCTGCGCCAGTAACTAATATATGCGCCATCATTGACCCTTTCTATAAAACCAGCGTGAATTATTGCATGTGCCATTTGCTATGGATTGGGACCAACTCAGATCAGGGTTTATACCATCCGGTGCTTTTTTCTCCCGGAACCTGCATACGCATTATCGCGGTAGCGGTCAGAGGGATACGGGGTTGTTCCCCCGCTTGGCATACCGGATCGGAGGACCAGCGTGAGAAAGCAGTTCCCGTGGGGCCGCGCCCACAGATGAAGGTGTTAAACATCAGTTTGTTTACGAAAGGAACATACAGAGGGTACCAGTACGTCACGCGGATATGGAGTAGATTTGCCCCCTGGATGGAGGTTTTGGATTCCCCGCCGGTGGTACTGGAACGATACATGAGGTTATCGTTGGGGATAACGCCGTCAATAGCAAAATCGGTGAAGGTTTTTTCTTTGGGGTTCAAACGCTCGATACGAATCAATTCTAGTGGGGAGTCAAATTCAGCATAGATGTGTGCGCGCCCTTTCTGAAACGCTTCAACCTGACTTAGCGCGGGCTCGTGCATACTGCTGCGCTTGCCTGAATCCGGCTCAAAATAGCTGTACAGCGGTGCCAACCCACGTGCCAGCCCCTCCTTTACTGCGGCAAACTGACCCACTTCTGACACTGCGCCACTGTTGTCATCGAAATTGTACAGCTTGTCACAGTTGAGGGTGCCTGCACGGGCTGCTTCAAAGACGGCATAGTTAAGGGTGATCTTGGCGTGGTAGACAAGGGCTATCTGGATGGTGGCGAGGATAAGGAGCAGCATCACCGGCAGAATCACGAGCATCTCTACCATCGCCTGCCCAGACTGATCGTTCTGCCTAGCCTGAAAATCCATATTAGTCAACCGTGCTGGTCGGGGCCAGTATTTCCAGCAATTGAGCGCGTTTGTATGCTCCCTGTCTAGCCACAGGGTCAGCAGCATCCACATATTCAGGCATATCCACAAAGGTCTTCAGCCCTTCCTGCAAGTGGACTATCCCCTTATTGTACCAAGCCCGGGTCATGCGTGGATCGCGCATGATGGCATTTTCATATGCGGCGATAGCCTGTTTGGGCTGCTTGCTCCGCGTATAGGCGTTTCCAAGACGAAACCACAGTTCGGCGTCGCGGGGGATGCGTTCGACTAGGATTTCAAATCCGCGCGCGGCCGCGGCATATTCCTGCTCCAGGTACAGACGGTACGCGTTACGGCGCTGTTCCTCAAGATTCGGACTAGCACATCCACTTAGCCCTACAGTCAGGAGCAGCAACGGAAGAATCAATCTAATCCTGCACCTCATGCATCCTCCCAAATCAAACACATACCGACTTTGATACCGCACCGCTGCGCTTCATGCGCGGCGAGCTCTAATACCGCGGTAGCGCCAAACCCCAGACTCAGCCGATAAGGACGCATGGCGCGTACCAGCCTGATGACGGTGTTTCTCCGATCCAGATAAACTACATCGATGGCATAACGCATCCCCAGCGTATGTACTGAATTGCACGGTTTTATGAGCAACCCCTGCCCAGGCTGCAGCTGGGGACGCCAAAGCAAGCCGCGCATTCGTTCAAGCGCCGTGGTGGTCTGGTGCACGGTAGGGAGCATAACAACCTCCGCAGCGCAGTCAGCGGCTATCCCGCGCAATAAGCCTTGTCTCAAAATAATCCCTGCTGCAAAAACTTCATCAAAATGGGGAAGGCCAGCACCATAAAGGTGGTCGGGAAAATAAACATCACCAACGGCCCGATCAGTTTCACCGGAGCCTCCATCGCTTTCTTTTCTGCGCGCTGGAAGCGCTCGCTGCGCCGCTGGTCTGCCTGAATCTGCAGCACCCCGGCCAAGGCTGAGCCCATCTTTTCTGCATGCACCACCGCGTTGACGAAGCTGGTTACTTCTTGAATCTCCAAACGTTCGGCCATACGCTGCAGCGCCCTTGAGCGCTTGACTCCGGCACGCAAATCGCGCAATACAATGCCGAATTCGATGACCAAGGGGCCCGCCGGAGCTTTTTTGCGCGCCTGCTCGATAGCCCCAGAGAAGTTTAACCCTGCATGCACCGCCATGCAGATAAAATCCAGATAGGTGGGCAGGGTCCGCAAGATGGCGTCCACCTGTTTTTTACGCACATCGCGCATCCAGATGTCCGGATAGAAAAAACCTACCAGAGGCAACACCAGAAACATGACATCGTTCCATTCACCAAGTAGTTCTAGCAATATATAGCCGAAGGTAAGGATAAAAAACGCCGCCACACAGCGCAGAGCCAGGTACTCTTCTGCCATCATCATATAACCCATGCCATTGCGGCGCAGGCGTTTTTCGACACTCTTTACATAGGTATAAGGCAGGCGGGCGCACCCATAGTAAGCCACTATCCGCACCAGCGGCCAGATAAACTCAAGCATGGAGGGAAGTGAATCCATAAACTCACGTTCATCGGGAGGAATCTGCCTGGATATCAGGGTTAGGGAAAACACCAGGCACAGCAGAGAGGCGGTTACGCTCAGGCTGATTATCAGATCCAGGGTGCTAAGTATAAACATAATAATGCCGGTGCTCCTTTCCCAGACTGATCCCGTTATCAGACAACGAAGCTATACATCTATGCGGGTAATCTTGCGAATGGCGATAAATCCGAGGGTCTGCATACATATAATCAAAAACAAGACCGCCCAGCCAAGGTGGGTGGTAAACATCATTCCCATGCTTTCGGGTTCCAACTTCAGGAGTACCAGCAGCAGCAGCAGAGGCAATGCGCTCATCACGATCCCTTGAAGCTTCCCCTGCGCGGTGAGGCTTTCGATCTTCCCTTCCATGGTGAGCTTCCGGCGTAACGTATCCGCGAGAGATTCCATAGTATGGGCTAGATTCCCACCTACCTCACGCGAGATCAGGATAGCGCTAAGAGCCATGGACAGTGCCTCTAAGGGGATACGTCCTTCCATATTCCGCGCGGAGGTCTCCAGATCGACCCCGAGCTTTTGCTCGCGCACCATCAAACTGAACTCCTGACTTAAGGGCGCAGGACTCTCCTTGATCAGGTTATCCAGCGCGATGGCGATGCTGGCTCCAGCCCGCAGAGAACCAGAGAGCATGAGCAATGCGTCTGGCAGTTGGCGTTCAAACATCCGCAGCCGCTTTTTAATCATCATTTTCAGAATGATATAGGGCGATAGCAGCAGCGCTACAAAGGTAATAAACGCCAGCAGCAGATCGCGGGAGAGTTCCAGCACCACCAAAGGGGTGATGGTTATTAACCCAATGTAGTAATAGAAATAGCGCCCCACATTCACGAATAAAAACAATTCCGAAAACTTGTTCGTGGTGATGTCTTCCACTACATCTCGGTAATATGCGAGCTTATCGTACATGGACTTAAAAAACAGCCATGCCAATATCCCTGCAGATAACGCTGAGAGGCTGGCGATAATAGAATTAAACATCGGAATCCTGCTCAAAGATACTCATATCAACCTGAAGCCCGCTCTGGCGCAGGTCTTCGTAAAATTCTGGCACCCGTCCGGTTGCCTTTAGCGTGCCGAGAACCTTCCCCTTTTCATCCAAACCGCTCTGTCTGAACAAGAACAAATCCTGCATCTGCACAACCCCGCTTTCCATCCCCGTAATTTCGGTTACATGGGTGATTTTCCGACTGCCGTCAGAAAAACGTGACTGCTGCACGATGATATCCACTGCCGAAGCTATTTGTTCCAAAATCGCCTTGTCGGGCAACTCCATCCCCGCCATCATAACCATGACCATCAGGCGTGAGATAACGTCACGGGGAGTGTTGGCGTGTACCGTGGTCAGAGAGCCGTTGTGACCGGTATTCATCGCTTGGAGCATATCCAGTGCTTCGCTGCCACGGCACTCGCCTACCACGATACGATCGGGGCGCATACGCAGGCAGTTTTTCACCAAATCACGAATGGCGACCGCTCCCTTCCCTTCCATATTGGCGGGGCGCGCCTCCAAAGAGACTACGTGGGGCTGTTCCAAACGTAATTCAGCGGAGTCTTCTACCGTGACAATGCGTTCATCGGAAGGGACAAAACTGGCAAGTAAATTAAGAAAGGTGGTTTTACCGCTGCCGGTTCCTCCGGAAATAATAATGTTTTTACGGTTTCGGACCGCCATCTCAAGAAACTGTACTACCCCAGGGGTGATCGCACCGAAACAATACAAATCATCCACGGTTAGGCTCTTCTGAGAAAACTTACGGATTGTCAGGCACGGCCCCTTAATCGCCAGAGGAGGGATAATGGCGTTAATCCTGGAGCCATCCTTGAGGCGCCCGTCCACCATAGGGGAACTCTCGTCGATGCGCCGCCCCAGCGGAGAGATGATCCGCTCAATAACCGCCAACACCGCATCATTACTGCTAAAGGTTACAGCCGAGTTGTGCAGCTTCCCGCCCGCTTCGTAGTAGATCTTATCGTAACCATTCACCATGATTTCGGTTATGGAATCATCGGCGAGAAAGTCTTCTAGGGGGCCCAAACCGACCGCCTCGTTCAACACTTCCTTGGCCAAACGTTCTCGATCGAGGTGAGCAGGAAGATCGGTGTCCATCTCCTCGATTATTCCCAGGATCAGCCCTTTTACCAATGCCGTCAGCTGTTTATCATCCAGGGATTCCACATCTGTGCGGCGGATATCCATATCACCCATAAGCTTGGCATGGATGCGTTTGTGCCACACAAAACGATCTTCCGCTATAGGCTCCGACTCTTGCCCCACTTCTGCAGCGCCGGGCTTCACCCCAAGGGTGTGGACTGGTACCTTTTTATATATTTCAGCCATAGTTTGCGGAGAATGTGGAGCAGATACCTCACTCTCAAACGCAGGAGGTCTAGTGCTTGGTTCATCGGCGGCAAAAGGCGCCGCCACCTTGGGGGCTGCAACGGCCTGATCCGAATTGGGCTTACCACTCTCTACGCTCAGGATATAGCTGCCTATCGCGATAACGTCCGTACTGGATAACGGCCCGTAGGTATCCTCAGTTTTGCCGTTTACCGTGGTGCCGATGCCGCCAGACATATCCTGGATATAGGCACCATCCCCACGGCGTTCAAGCTGCGCATGAACCCCAGCTATCCGCCAACCTTGTAGTTGAAGAAAGTTTTTGCCCGAACGCCCAATGGTGCAAAGATTTTCTGCACATTCTACGCACTCAAGCTCTTGCCCGTTTCTCCCCTTAACCTTAATCCGCATCATAGTTATACAACCACCTCTGCGCCAAAGCACATTCGACCTCGGGGCGAAATTGATATACTCTATTCAAGAATATTTCCCCCTTGCATAATGCGGGCAAACTCCTTATCGATGAGCTCGCTCTTCTCCAATTCCTGCCGGTTAAGCTCAGAGGTTGCATCATAGATATATGGAGTAATGAAAATAACCAGCTCTGTCTCCTTATTCTGAAATTTCTTCGATTTGAACAATTTCCCTAGCACGGGTAAATCGCCAAGCCATTTGACCTTATTGAAATTTTTTCCGGCTTCGCTCTTGACTAGACCCGCAATTACCAGGGTTTGCTCTGCCTTGAGACTGACATCGGTATTGGTGCGCCTTGTACTTACCCCCGGAATGCCGTTAACCGAAGTGCCCTCGTCAATGGTGCTGATTTCAGTTTCGATATGCGCCAGGATATTGTTCATATCATCGACCACGGGCTGAACATTGAGCGAGATGCCGTACTTTTTAAACTCTACGTTGGTAGCCCCCATAGCATTGCTTGTGGGCACTGGGTATTCGCCACCAGCCAAAAAATCTGCCGACCCACCCGAACGCGCACTCAACCTAGGTTCGGCTAGCACCACCGCATCGCCGGTACCTTCGTACAGATTGATCATGGAACTCACTCCGGTCGCAATGCCGAAATATCCAACGGGGCTAGTGAGACTTTTCTTCCCCGCTGCGGCCAGAGAACCAGGAATGCTCTCCTGCTGGGTGTTGTTGAGAATAGAAGCATCGTTGCCTGAAGTTTTACCTTCAAGGCCAAATTCAAACGATGGTCCGTCGATCCCCTTCATAATATTCCAATTGATGCCGAGGTTTTCGGTCACAGAGCGATTCATCTCCATAATCCGCACCTTCATGTACACCATTTTATCCGCCACGGCATCCTGCACCCGGGTGAGATTCATGATTGAAGGATATTTTCCTTTGATCACCTTGAGAACCTGTTCGTATTCTGAAGTAACTTCACCGGATAACACGGGATCTCCGCCAACTTCATTTACATTGATGCCAGGAACATCCTTGAGTAGATATTTGACATCAGCAGTAATGTCGCGAGTTCTTACGAGATCAAGTACATTGGTGTAGCGTTTTACGATACGGTCGTAAAGAGCTTTATCCGCAGGAGCAACCCCCCCCCTCACTACGGTGACCTCTCCAACTTTATTCACCTTTATCCCAGGGATATCCGCCAGTAGCAGTACCAGCTCTTGATAATGATCCATCTCGCGCTTTTGCTGGACGGTGATCTCAAGGTCACGCTCACTGCCATCTTTACGCCAGATGTGCATTTTAGTAACCCCTTCAGTATCGGCCAGGACCACTAATTGTCCCTGGGACAAAATACTATTACTAACTACACTGGGATTACCAATAGCTACCCGTTCAATATTGTCGATCTCGAGAACCTTAACCTCACCCACATACATGACAATAGCCTGTTTAGCTGCCAGCGCTATCGAGGGCACGAGGATCAGCATGGCAAATATCAATAACAGCATCGATGGATGTCTGGCTGAACTCTTCTTCTGGTCGGCCTGATTCTTCATTCTCATCCTAGCTACCCCAAGATTATATATTTGCATTATTCTTTATTATCCGCTTTCATCCGCCGAATATGCAGCAGAAAGGTCTTAGCCACTCCATCACTACCGCCACCGATGATATATTCTACTTCTTGAGATAAGGCCCCGGAACCTATGGCGGTTGGACCGGATCCGAGGGACTGGACAAATTCAGGATCATATACACCGCTGACACCTGCCAAGGGCGCGGTCAGATTAGCTTGCGCCACCATATCGTTGAGCGCGACATCCTCTACACTCAATTCTGAGCCATCGGCATTACGTAATACCCCCTCCGCGTCCACGTAAGCACCTTCAATGACATTTCCATCTTTGGTACGAACCTTGCCATCATCTCCGACACTGACGAAGTCTTTAGCCGCGACAAGT
>CAYPNO010000002.1:0-40792 GCA_964411865.1 uncultured Desulfuromonas sp.
TCTGGATTGCATTGTCGGCATTCTGCTTGATGTTTGCGGCCATCTGCTCCATGGAGCTGGAGGCTTCTTCAGCGGCGGCGGCCTGTTCGGTCGCACCCTGGCTCATTTGCTCACTGCTGGCGGAGAGCTCCTGGCTTCCAGCGGCTACATTATCAGCTGCGCTGCGGACGTCGACAACTACCTCTTTTAGCTTATCCACCATTACGTTCAGCGCAGATGCAAGCTGGCCTATCTCATCTTTTAAGGTGATATCCAATTTCTGCGATAAGTCGCCAGCAGCGATACTTTCGGCGAACGCCACCCCTTTGATGATCGGGCGAGTTATAGCCCGAGTAATAAAGTAAGCTATCACAACCCCAAGGATAAGCGCTCCGAATAACCCCGTAAGCATAATAGTGCTTGCCGTTGCTAACGCATTTACGGCCTCATTGGCGATAACGGTGGTTCCCTCCATCCCCGCGTTCGCTAAGGATGCCGCTTCTGCAATAACGAGTCCGCCCATTTCTGCGCGTTTCTTTGACAGCACTTCGTTTTGGTTCCAATTCACAAGAAAAGCACGCATGACGGAATGGTATTGCGCCCCCTCCTGTTTTACTGTGTTCAGCTGATCCTTAATTTCTTGCCTGATGGTCAGTTTGAGTAAACTTTCAATAGCGGCATTTATTTCCGGGAAGACAGCATACGCGCTTTCAAAAACTTGAGGGGAACGCATAGCCTGGGCGCGCCAGGCTAGCAGACGCGCAGTGTTACCCAAGTCTATAACTCTATTCCCCAGGCGAATTTTTTCCACCATTTCACCCAGACGCGCAGCGCCCCTACCTGCATCAAGATCGATGCTGAAAGTATCGTGCATAGCAAGCAGGTATCTTTGCGCTTCCTCTATGTACTCAGTCGCAGCCTCATCCAGTTGGCGGCGGTTCTGATTCATAGCTGCGTTTACCGTTACAGTTTGTTCCACCAGTTTTTCGTACTCAACGACCTGATTTTCTGCTTTTTGCGCGGCTGGGCGTAATTCCTTGAGGTTGGTCGATGTATCCGCTAGATCCATTGCCTTCCTCAAATTATCGTGAACTTCCCTTAGCTTGAGGCGACCCTGATCCAAAAACTCCTGCTCTTCGGTATAGCCATACCCTCGAAGTGCATACATAGCTTCATGCGCGCTGCGTTCCAAAAGACTGGCGATATCCACTTCGGGCACATACTCACGCTGCAGACTGACAGACTTTGTCTCGACGTTACCCATACTGACAATGGCCATAAGCCCTAGCGCTCCAGCTATAGCCAATAATGACGCATAACCCAGACCAATCTTAATTCCTAATTTCATTGCAGTTACCTCCAGTTATTCATAAAACCTTCGACATGACTCAATCTGGTTTTAACATTGTACTTAATCTCAGGTTTGGCTTTGTCGGATCATGGCTATCTCATTACAAGAAAACACCTTGTCTATATCCAGAAGCAACGCAAAGCCTTCATCCACCTTGGCCATGCCGCGCAGAAATTCAGTGTTCAACTGCATCCCCATGCGTGGCGGCGGTTCAATCTGTTCCTGATTTAACTCCAGAACCTCCTGGACCGAATCTACCAGCGCTCCAACCTGTAAAGCTTCAGCATTAATATCCACCTGAACGATAATAATACAGGTGTCAACGGTCTCCGGCATCGCTTCGAGGCCAAATTTTGTCCGCATATCAATCACTGGAACCACCTTGTCGCGCAGATTAATCACCCCGCGCATGTAGGCAGGTGTCTGCGGGATCCTAGTCATGTGAGTAAATTCTAGAATTTCGCGCACCTGCCTTACCGGCAGAGCAAACATCTCGCCGTCAAGGCTGAAGGTCAGATACTGGTTGCCGCTGCTTTGATCTTCTGCTGCCATTTAGCCCTCTCTTCCTGCTACCGATTAAATAGAACCCTGTTCAGTTACCTGACTTACTGCGCCGGATGCAGCAAATTGTTCAGCTGAAAAAATAGTGTCGATATTGAGCAACAAAATAAACTCTTCATTATGTTTCCCCACCCCGCGAACAAAGTCAGTATTCAGGCGCGTGCCCGTGCGCGGGGTCTCCTCGATACTCGCCGGATCAAGATCGAGCACCTCCCGCACCGAATCTGCGACGGCTCCTATACTGGTCTGATCCCCATCAACAGTGGCGCTGACAATGATTATGCAGGTACTAACGGTGTGCGCTGAGGTAGACATGCCAAACTTGCGGTGCATGTCTACCACTGGAACGATACTGCCACGCAGGTTGATAACTCCACACATGAAATCAGGAGTCTGCGGTACTGGTGTGATATCCGTGAAATCCAACACTTCAAGAACTCGATCAGTGGCAATACCGAAAACTTCGCCATTAAGGGTAAAGGTTAAATACTGATTTACTGTGGTTGACCTTGCATCATTTTCACTCATGTTCAATCTCCACCTGCTTCTCCAGTGTATCGGCCTGGTGCATCAGTTGAGTCAGGTCAAGGATGAGGGCAATGCTGCCATCACCAAGAATTGTGCCACCGGATATGGTACGCAGATTTTTATACAGCGGTCCCAAGGACTTGATTACAGTCTGGTGTTCGCCAATTACGTTATCTACGACAAAACCCAAGCGCCTACCGCCGGTTTTGGTAATCACTATCTGTTGAACAGCGGGTGGCAGGCCGCTGATGCTAAAGGTTTTACGCAGGGGTATATATGGAATCAAACTGCCGCGCACTTTGGCGAGATGGCGTCCATGTGTTTCCTCAATATCGGCTTGCGACAGCTCTACACATTCTTCCACCGCTGTCAGGGGCAGAATATAACTGGCACCCGCTATGGTTACGCGTAAACTTTCAATAATCGCCAACGTGAGAGGGATCTGCATGCGTACGGTGGTTCCCTCACCTTCCGTGCTTTGCAACTCGATGCTACCGCGTAGCGCCGAGATAGCACGCTTCACTACATCCATGCCGACACCCCGCCCGGATAATCCGGACACCTGCTCGGCAGTGGAGAATCCTGGCTCGAAAATAAGCTGGCAGCACTCCTGCTCGTTCAAATTATCCTCTGGGCTGATAAGCCCTTTGGCGAGCGCTTTTTCGCGTAATTTTGCCGCACACAGCCCTTTGCCATCGTCACGAATCTCGATGATGACGCTGTCTCCAGCGTGTTCCGCTCCCAAGAAGACCGTGCCAAGGCGCGGCTTCCCTTGAGCTTCGCGAACGTCCGGCATCTCAATGCCGTGATCCATACAATTCCGTATGATATGCACCAGCGGATCGTTAAGTTGCTCGATTACGGTCTTATCCAGTTCGGTCTCTGCCCCTGCGGTTTCGAAATTTACCTCTTTGCCTAAACTAGAGGCAATATCACGCACTAGACGCTTAAACTTGCTGAAGGTGCTACCGACGGGGAGCATCCGAATATTCAGGGTGCTGTCGCGCAGTTCTTCAGTGAGGCGCTCCACCTCTTCGGCGATAGAGTCCAGGTCAGCATCGTGGCGCAATGCCGCTACCTGGCTTAAACGCGACTGCACTGTTACCAGTTCACCCACCAGGTTTACCAGATCATCAAGACGTTCAGCTGGAACACGCAGGCTGCTGGAGACCGGCGCTGTTTCCTGTTTTTTACTCCGGCGCTGCTCCTGTACCGCCCGGATCACCACCTGCTCTTGCAACGCAGCTTCGATCTGGTCCTGATCAACGAGTCCTGCCTCTACCAGCATCTCCCCAAGGCGCTTGCTCTTTGACAGGACGCGGTCGATGTCGACCTGGGTTATTTCCCCGCGCCCAATTAGAATATCTCCGATCCGCTGCCGTTCTTCATCCCCTTCTTCACCGATATCAATTAGGTGTATGCTAAGATCGCAATCGTCCTCAACAAAGATGAACACATCGCGGATCGCGTCCTCACTGCAGGTAGAGATCAAAAGGGTATTCCAGCTTATATGACACTCTTCGGGATTTAGTTCCTCTAAAGAAGGGATTTTGCTCATGTGTGCGATACTGCGACATTCACCTAAGCCATCAAGCTCATCAAGTAGTGTACATATCTTCGTGCCATTCTGGAGGATATGGGGATGAGGTTTAAATACAATGCGGTAGGTTTTAAGTTCGTCTTCGCTGGCGGCTTTCGTCGGGGACGTAACGTTCTGCGCTTGCGGTTCAGGCTTTGGCACGAATAGCTTTAGCCTGGAGATTAGCTCCTTGCTCCTGGCACGGTCTACCTCTGTGCCGTTACAGCACGCATCCAGGAGTTCCTGGATATGGTCACGCGCCTGCAGAGAAACCTCAATAAGCGATTTGTCAATCTGTAGCCGTCCGTTCCGAACCAGGTCATATATCGTTTCCACCTCGTGGGTGAATTCGGCAATGTCATTAAAGCCAAACATCGCCCCGGAGCCTTTGATGGTGTGCATAGCGCGAAAAATTTGTCCTACCACTTCCATATCGTTGGGGCACTCTTCCAACTCCAGCAGCGCTGTCTCCAGCACTGCCAGCAGTTCGTATGCCTCTTCTCTGAAGGCCTGCTGCGGTGAATCTGCCATTAAACCTCTCCTGCGCTATAACTTTTCACCTATGAATCTTGACCAATACACCAAGCTCGAAGCCACCTTCCAGGGATGGCATTCTTCAAAACAGTACACCTAAGCAACAGCAATACCTCGGTGCAAAGATGTCTCTACCTACTTGACGCCTCAGGTCTTAACCAAAGACAATCCTCGCGCTTTTCCTTGGAGCAGCCTGTTTCACGCATAAACCCCAAATGTTCCGCTGCCCTGAAAACCGGAGACTCGGAGCTGTTTTTAAGTTCAAATACCTTGCCATGTTCATGCGCGTAGATATTGACGGCGCACATCAGCTGCAACGCAGTGAAATCGACCTCTTCCACCTCGCGCCAGTCCAAAACCAAGTGTTCACTGGAGTTGAGTCCCTCTAACAGCAGGCGCTTGAGTTCCGCTATAGATTCAATGCCAATCGAACCAGTGACACGGTAGTACAGGTGTTGCTCTCCAGCACTGTTTGTCACTGCTTCTTTTACTATTTCAAACATACATGTTCCCCCTTAGTCTGCCGCTCCAGCCTCATGCCGTTAGCCGAGCACTTTCTTGACTACACCAAGCAATTTTTGCGGATCGAAGGGTTTAACCAGCCAACCAGTAAGACCGGCAGCCTTCCCCTTGGCCTTGAAATCAGCGCCAGCTTCGGTGGTCAGCATCAGAATCGGGGTGAATTTGTAGTTGGGGGTAGCACGGAGCTTCTGAACCATGCTCAATCCATCCATTATCGGCATGTTGAGGTCGGTAAGAACAAGGTCAAATTTTTGCTTCTGTGCCTGGGTCAGCCCTTCCTGCCCGTTGGAAGCCTCTACCACATTGTAGCCTGCGCCTTTGAGGGTAAACGACACCATCTGCAGGATGGAGCGCGAATCATCTACTGCTAATACTGTTTTAGCCATCGGATCTCTCCTATATTCTTGTAGTACCTGTAAAGTCGCGTAACGCTCTCTAACCACATATGTTTTTATCTCCCTTACAAAAGGAATGTGGTCAGCGCTGCTTAAAAGAGCTCGATTTCTCCCTCATCCATACTTTTCTGCGCCACGGGGTTGTGCTGGCTTTCGCGCACCAACTGATTCGCAATCTCGAGCATGCGCTGTAATTTAAGCATATCCTGCTGCTGTCTATTAAGACCGACAGCATCCTCGGGATCCAGCTCAACCTCCAACTCGGCCAAGGAATCTAGCAGGAGATCCATCGCATCTACACGTCGAGTAACGGTCTCCACCACCTGACTCGCCATATCTTGAAACTGCATGGACGTGACCGCTACACCCACCTGTAGTGATACATTGCGAGAAATGTCACCTATCTCAGCAGCACTGTCATTGACCTTTGTATGAAAGGCTCTGGTTTGGTCCAACAATTCATCCACATGCTTCTGCTCGGTGCTGGCAAGTTCCTTCGAAGTGTTTGCCACCTCTTTGATAGAACGTTCAACTTGCCCTAAGGAAGCAGCTATCGCTTGTACCGAGGTGTAAATCTGTTCACTGAAGCGGTTTGAGCGGATGGAGAGATTACGTACCTCTGCGGCGACAACCGAAAATCCCCTGCCGGCATCACCAGCACGCGCTGCTTCCACTGAAGCATTAACTGCTAGGAGATTGGTCTGATCTGCGATTTTACGCACATCGTGGAGCATCCCCTGAATATGCCGGAATTGCTCCTGCGCTTGAGACATTGACTCACTCAATTGCGTTGCATCGACACTGTTTTGCACGCTCGCATTAATCAGTTTTGCCAAGGCTGCTTCAATATCTCTGAACAATGTGCTGAAGCCAACATCCCCTTTCGAACCCTGATCGGAACTGGTACCGCTGATAGTAGCTGCGAGTTCCTGTTGTCGCGTCGTCTGGCGTTCAAGTTCTGTAAAACTGTCAATCAGTTTCCCAATTGCATCCGCTAAAATACCTTTTATTTGTTTATTTTCACTGCGGATGTTGTTGAACTCTTTTCCTGTCTCCAGATTAAGATAATTAAAAAGGTCACGGGTTGCCCCAAAATTGTCAGCTAGCGCCTCGTTTTCATCCACATTAGAAGAAGCAAAAAGAGAAGAGCCCAAGCTAGCGCTCGCACCTGCACTTAGGCACAAAACCAGCAGCGCCAGCCACAAACTGCCACTGAACCAGCCAGTCATAAGTGCAGCAGCGATATTAAGACCTGCGGCCAGTATCAGTCTGGTCAATTGTGGCGACACTTTCACCATATCAGCACCCCGTAAATTATTAACAGAAAAGATAAAACCACTCGGAAGGTACGCCTGCGCTGCACACCCTTTGTTCCAAGAAATTATAAGCTTTTAAAGTGATCCCTTGCAGCTCAACCTCCTGCTTAATCAAAGGATAACTAGTCTACAGTTACGCTTATAAAAACAGCAGAATACGTACACTAGCCTGTATAAAAAAGTTTGGATATGCAGAATTTTACACACTCCAAGTCAAATAACAAAGAAAGTTTTACTAATAACGAATTACGCTTCAATTAAAGCTCACAGTGGCGTAATAATTGTCGCACAAAACGGTAAGTCAAGCCCCACAAGGGGGGAGCTTCGGGGTGGATAATAAAAGAAGGTACGTCAGATTGCTCCCCATTCCAGCTGATGGTGCACATGGCATGGTGATTGTCGTTTAAAAAGTGGGTCAACGGGATCCAAAAGTGCCTTTGCACCTCACAGTTGCCCTGCACGTAATCAAAACTGGCCGGCACGTTAAACACAAAGGCACTCACTCGAACCTTCACCCTTGCCGCGTAAATATCATCCAATCTACCTAAACAGTGTTCTGGGAGTAGACACAAGTTCACCTCTTCCAGAGTTTCACGTATAGTCGCCGCATAGGCTGAATTATCTGCCGGATCAATCTTACCGCCGGGGAAACTAAGATTACCTGACCACGGATCACATGGGTGCTGCGCGCGCTCAATCAGAAGCAACTCCGGCCCGGAAGAAGCAGCGCTTACGGCATCCTTAATAATCACTGCAACGGCAGCGTCACGGTGTGGTGGAGCAGACTTGATAATTGCCGGGGTACGCTGGTACAGCACACGCCGGACGTTGTCCACCGATACATCCGCCTGGATTTTCTTTATGCCTGGATTTATCTTCATCTAATTCACATACTTCCAAAAATAATTTTCGCAACTTTATGCGCCGATTTACATTGAAAATACTGGACGCCTATGCAGCCGTGTCTCTATATTGTAAGGGATTTCTACCCCACTTGGGCATAACATCGAACCTGAAAGAAGATCCTGTATGCTTACCATCCCCATAAGCGCTGGCTGCTATGCAACTACGCCAGAGACTAACAATAAACTGTGCTCTCTCATTCCAACACCATCATTCTACCTCCAGGCCATGTATATCGTTCTGCACAGCGCAAACATGGCAAGGAAGGGGATCTACACTGACGGTGACTGGGCCAAAAGCAGCCTTAAAATCATCCGTGCGCTGGAGCGATGCGGTTGCACCTTCAACATTCGAGGGATGGAAACTCTGCTTAATAATCCGCAGCCATGCGTATTTATTGCCAACCACATGAGCACCCTGGAGACGTTTGTTTTACCGACATTGATAGCGCCCTACCAACGCGTCACCTTTGTGGTCAAGAAAAGCTTGATTGAATACCCCCTGTTCAAGCACGTTATGCGTTCGCGCAAACCAGTCCTGGTCAACCGCACCAACGCACGCGAAGATTTAAATGCCATCTTCACCCAAGGGGTAGAACGTCTGCATAATGGCGTCTCCGTCGTGGTGTTCCCGCAGACCACTCGTACTACCGAGTTTGCGCCAGAGAACTTCAACACCATCGGCCTGAAACTCGCAAAAAAAGCTGGGGTGCCGGTAGTGCCACTAGCTCTTAAAACCGATGCGTGGGGAAATGGACGATACCTGAAAGACTTTGGACGTATTGTGCCAAAGCGCACCATCCACTTTGAGTTCGGCCCTTACATTGCTGCGGACAAACTGGGAAAAAGTACCCACTCGGATATCATAGGTTTTATTCAAAATCGCCTGCAAGAGTGGGAACAGGCATAAGTTTGTTTTATGCTGCGCCAGGCGGTGTTCGCAATACCATTTCCGAAAGAACCGTCCGCGTAAAGACATCTACACAAAAGGCGAACCCAGATTAATCAGGCTCGCCTTTTGTGTATTCTTGCTATATGTACAGCCAGATTTCATCTCTTTAGCACATAAATGAGGCCGTAAAATCACCACTGCCACCGAGCACTAGCTGCCGCAACCACTGCAACCGGAGCCACAACCACCACTTTTGGATGATGTGATGGTAAACCCATCTTGGACAAAATGGATCACCTGATCATCGGCAAACCTGACCACCTGCGGGTCAAGGAGCACATTGATCTCATTTACTTGCTGGAGGGTATCTTCCTCGTTTGACTCATCCAGAGTCAGTCCCAAAGAGGGACCGCCTCAGCCAAAACCTGCCATAACCACCCGCAGCGATTTGCCTGGGTTTTGCTGCAAAACATTCAGCAACTCGGCCTTTGCGTCATCTGTAATTGTAAGCATCTGCTCGTTCCTTTCCTTGTTTACATTTTTGGTCGATTGACTTTTTTGCAGCCATAGCCGCGGCCACAATGCGAGCCTATTAAGCATAAGATATCCGCGCTGTAAAGGCTATATGTAAATTCATATCTCTTTCTACAACGGACTAAAGGCATACCATGCCCACTGCCATGCATAATTGGCGGTGTCATCTGCACAGACAACTGTGCACTCAATCTCTGCTCTAACTATCACTGTCGCACTCGGGTCATTCCCCCAGCACCACGAACGATGCGCACGCGGTCTCCCACATTAAATGAAACGTCATCTGCCTGTACTATCGCCAGAATTTCACCGTTATCGAGTTCCACAGTAATTTCCAGACCATCGGTTTTAGTTGCCCCCTGCTCAGCAACCCCGCCCAACAAAGCACCACCGATAGCACCAGCCGCTGTTGCCAGCGCCTGACCGTGGCCGCCACCCACACTATGACCAGCGATGCCGCCCACCACTCCGCCCGCAACGGCACCGGCACCACTTTTGGTTCCTTCAATCTTTACCGGGGAGACAATCAACACGGTTCCATAGTATACCGCCATCTGCTGCTGCGCCTGATCGCGGGAATACACTTGGGATGAAGTTTTGCTGGCACACCCTGAAAGCACTAAAAGCAGCGCTAACCCTGTAAATTGCAACCATCTCATCTTGAACCTCCTGTCGCTTATTTAGTCCACTCTGCCCGTTAAAGCTGCAATATCGCCCCCACGGAGCCGAAGAAAAATTTCTGCCCGAAGCGTTCACGCATCAGTGCTGCGCGCGTCTGCCCAGTACAATGAGACACCCCAATATGCTGCACATTAAATTGCTCCAAATCTTGCATAGTCGCGTCAAACTGTTTCGCACTCGCTGGACCCAGATGGGTTCCGCCAAGGACCGCGTGGATTTTTTGCGTTGGAAAATGTTCGCGTACCTGGAGTAAAATGTTGATCATCCCGGAATGGGCGCACCCAAGAATAACCGCAAGCCCAAGAGCGGTCTCCACCACCACCCCCATATCATCGTTAAACGGATCTTGCTTAAATCCCGCTCCGGTACTCGGCACCACCAATTCAGGAGCACCCTGCTCATATGCGGTGTGACGCGGAACCTGACCGGTGACGTGAATACCCGGTGCGATCTGACAGAACCGAGGTGTCCATTTGAAGGTCGCTCCCATAGATTCAAGGAGTTCACGCCGCTGCGGGATTCCGATAAAACGCAGCGCATGACTACTGCGCGCGTAGCGCGGCACAAATATCTCCGGGTGCGCAAAAACATCGATAGGACCAGTATGTTCCAGCACTTTATCTAACCCGCCAACGTGATCATAGTGACCATGGCTGAGAACAACGCCATCTAATGCGCGAAAATCCTTGTGCAAAACGCGCATATTCCGCTCTATCCCAAAACCTTGGCCGGTATCAACCAGAATCTGAGTCTTACCGCACTCCACCAAGCAGGCAAATCCGTGTTCGCCCACGGCAGGAATAGAACGTCCTACGCTGTTTTCACATATAACCGTTAATGTTGTACTATTTTCTATTTTTACCCCTGTGTTATCGACCATTCGTACGTAGCTCCTATCTATAAGAAGGCACTGCTCATAGTTCTGCTTGCATTTGTAAAGAACCCCCATTATAACATAATTTCTGCGACTGCGTTACTTGCCGCGCACCTATACGCAACTCCATTCCGGATCGAAAAAGGCTGCGCATAAAAAAAGCAGGCGCATCTCTATTTTTTTATTTGACAATCCAGGGGATAAATACATAGTATACCCGCTTGTAGTTACATCTGCGGGCCCATAGCTCAGTTGGTCAGAGCCGCCGGCTCATAACCGGTCTGTCCCAGGTTCGAGTCCTGGTGGGCCCACCATTTACTACAGGCATTACATGGTTAGAAAGCAGCTATACCCCCTTTTTTTCGGTGTGCGATCGCCCAAAGCAAGCACACGCAGGCAACACAGACTATGTTAGAACCGAGAGTGCATCTTTTCAAGCTGCACTCTCTTTTTTTGCCCAACTGACCCAGAAGATATGGTGACCAAAGGATGAAACGCAATACTTTGCATGTGCAAGATCTAATAGGCTTATTACATCGCTTTTACCCCCCGGATCTAGCGCAGGAATGGGACAATGTCGGCCTGCAGGTGGGTGAACCAGACCGCGTAATTCAACGCATCATGGTTGCCCTTGATCCAAGCATGGAAAACCTGCACAGCGCCCACACCAGCAACTGCCAGCTACTCCTGACCCACCATCCCCTGATCTTCAAACCCCTAAAGCGCATCAGCACATCAGACCCCACTGGCAAAATTATCACCTATGCGCTGCGTCACAACATAAACATAGTCTGTGCTCATACCAATCTAGATAGCGGAGCCAATGGCCTTAACGACTGGCTTGCTGCAACCCTCCACCTCACCGCACCACAAATCCTGCAGCCTTCAGAACAAGAGCGTTTTTTCAAACTCGTGGTCTATGTACCACCTACCCATCAGGAAAAACTCCTACAGGCCCTGTTTCACGGCGGAGCCGGTCACATCGGGCGCTACGATCGCTGCGCTTTCAGTATTGAGGGCCGTGGGCAATTCCGCCCCACAGCAGAGACTAATCCATTTCTGGGGACACCTGGGCAGGAAGAGCGGGTAGAAGAAATCCGCATCGAGACCATAGTCCCGCGCCGCAACCTTAACAAAGTATTGGCCCAGATGCGCAAAGCCCATCCCTATGAAGAGGTGGCCTACGATCTGTTTGAACTGCACAATCAAACCCAAACCACTGGGCTGGGGCGCATCGGCAAACTCCCCGAGCCTACTACGCTAGGAGCATTTGCCCGTACCTGCAAAAAACAACTCAAGTGCTCGACCCTCAGAATTGTCGGCGCGGAAGATGCCCTGGTGCGCAGCGTCGCGGTCTGTAGTGGCAGCGGCAGCAGTGCTTTACATGCGGCTAAGTTTGCGGGAGCCGATGTGCTGGTTACCGGCGATCTCAAATATCACGAAGCTCAAGCTGCCACAGAACTTGGAATAAGCGTAATCGATGCAGGACACTTTGCCACCGAAATTATTGTAGCCGCAGGGCTGCAGAGCACCCTCTCTCCCGCATTGCATAAGCATGGATACGCCGCAGAAATCCTTATTGCACCCGATGAAAATGATCCATTCACCTTTATTTAATAGAGCTGGGACGCCCGGCCTTACGCTACGGAGGACATGACGTGAAGGAAGAAGTACAACAGTTAATAGATGTTCAGGAACTTGACCAGAAGATTCTCGAAGCACGCCAGAAAAAGACCGAACTTCTCTCGCGTAAAGAAAAGCTCTTGGCACAAACAGAAAAACTCGAAGGCGTTATCGCCGCAATGCAAGAACAGATTGATGAAGTGAGACAGGATGTTTCCAGCCTGAATCAAGATCTGGCTAAAGAGCAGGACAGCGTAACCAAGGCCGAAGACCGTCTGCCAGAAGTCAAAACCCAAAAAGAGTACCTCGCGATCCTGAAGGAAGTTGATGCCGCAAAGAAAAATACCAAAGACACCGAGGAAGCGCTGAAGCTTAAACAGCAGGTTCTCGATGAAATCGAAGCAGATCAATGCGACAAACAGACGGAACTGGACGAATTTAACAACACCAACAAAAGCCAGCTGAAAGATATCGACACCCTGGTTGCCGAACTCGAACTGGTCGAAGTTGCAGAAAAACCCAAGCGCGACAAACTTATCCGTCAGGTCTCTGAAGCACTGCGCAACCATTATGAACTGGTTTTGAGTCGCCTGAATAGCATTGCCCTGGTAGAGGCGCAAAACTACACCTGCTGCGGCTGCCACATGCGTCTGCCTCCTCAGTTCTTTAACAATATGCTTAAAAGTAAAAACATCTCTACCTGCCCACAGTGCAACCGCCTGTTGTATATAGCAGAAGACTGATACGTTCTGTTACAATGAAAAAGGGTCGAAGAAGCACAGGCGCTCGCCGGTTTTATCTTAACGGATAAAGCGGGAGGAAAGTCCGGGCTCCACAGGACAGGATGGTTCCTAACGGGAACCGGGGGTGACCCCAGGGATAAGTGCCACAGAAAACAAACCGCCTGCACCCACGGGTACAGGTAAGGGTGAAACGGTGAGGTAAGAGCTCACCAGTTCCGTCGGTGACGGCGGAAGCTAGGTAAACCCCATCCGGAGCAAGGCCGAATAGAGAAGCGTTTGAGGGCGGTCCGTCCGAGGCTTCCGGGTTGGCTGCTTGAAGCCGTTGGCGACGACGGCTCTAGAGGAATGAACGCCACTGCAACTCTGGTAACGGAGCTGCAGAACAGGACCCGGCTTATGGGCTTCTTCGACCTTTTAATATGTATTTATGCCTGGTAGCTCTAGCGGCGCTAGTGTGTCTTGTCTCGAGCCAGCACCTAATCTGACTTTTCTATGCTGACATCTGAACGTAATAAACTCTGGAATAGCCTGATTAATCAGCTTCAGCGTGAACTAAACTGCATCGATGTGGATGAACTCCAGTGGCTGCAACAGCGCATATCCTTGGTTAAAAAACTGCAACAGGATATCCATACCCTGTTTTTGGAGGCCGGAGGGAGCGAAATCTGCCGCACCTGCTCCGGCTCATGCTGTGGTGATGGGCATAACCACATGACCCTGCTAAATGTTGCCGCAGCCCTGCTAGCACGGCAGTTACCGCAAGCAGACTTCAGCAAGACCTGCCCATTTCTCACCTGCGAAGGCTGCAGGCTGGATGTGACATTGCGCCCGTTCAACTGCATAACCTTTGTCTGCGAACAAGTAGAAACCCGCATGAGTGCCGCACAGGTTGCAGAATTCTATCGCCTGGAAAAGATGCTCCGCACCCATTACACTGATGTGGACCAACGTTACACAGGCTCCAGTATGCGCGGCCTTCTCATCGGGGCACAGTGGCTCAATGGCTGCCCTATGTTGGAGCGGCGCACACCCTGAAAATACCCCCACAATATTAGTGATATTATTAACCCTGCTTACGGATTTTTATAATGGATTTGACTTTTAAACACAAAAACGGCGCAGTAGACACCAAAATTGATGAACTTCTTGAAACGGTGGGGGTACATCATCCCAAAGTCATCCGCGACATGATCATCAGCGCCCTCAAAGCTGGGGTCTCCAACGATTATCTCGCCGATCTCAAACTGATGCGCACCACCATGAACGAGATGCGCCTGACCAGCGAGGTATTTAGTCCATACCGTAACCGGCGCAAAGTAACTATTTTTGGTTCTGCACGCACGGAACCAGACGAACCCATTTACCAGAAATGTGTCGAGTTCTCACGTCTACTGACCGAAAATAATTATATGGTTATTACCGGCGGGGGTGGGGGTATCATGGAGGCGGGCAACGAAGGGGCAACCTCGGAAAACTCGTTTGCAGTCAATATTCGCCTCCCTTTTGAACAAAGCACCAACAAGGTAATGGCCAACAGCAAACGCACCTTGGTGTATAAATATTTCTTCAACCGCAAGGTTGCATTTCTTAAAGAAGCGCACGCCATAGCCTTATTTCCTGGGGGATTCGGCACCTTGGATGAAGCGATGGAGACTTTAACCCTGATCCAAACGGGAAAATCCGCTCCCATACCTCTGGTCCTCATCGAAGACAACGACAGCACCTACTGGGAAGATCTGTTTCAGTTCATGCGTAACGTGCTGTTACCGCGCAATCTGATCTCCGGAGAAGACTTTGGCCTGTTTACCATAACCAGCAGCACCCAGGAGGCGGTAGATGTCATCAATGATTTCTACCGAGTTTATCACTCCATCCGCTATGTAAAAAACACTCTGGTGATCCGCCTGAACCAACATTTAAGTAGTGCACAGATCGCAACCTTGCAGGAGGAGTTTAGCGAACTACTAAAGAATGGTTGCTGTATTCGCGCGTGTACCGCCTTTGAACAAGAACGTGATGAACCTGATCTGTTGGAGCTGCCACGCCTAGCGGTGGATTTCAACCGCCGTAATCATGGCTACTTGCTAGCTCTGATCCGGCGAATCAATTCGTTTTACAGTGCTTAGCACCCCATAAAAAGGAGTTGCAGGTGGGATATAGAAATCTGCAGAGTTGCGTGCAGGACTTAGAGCAGCACGGCCAACTGCGCCGCATCGACACTGAACTGGATCCACAGCTTGAAATTGCCGCCATCCAGCGCCGCGTCTATGCTGCCGCAGGCCCGGCACTGCTGTTCACCAAGGTGAAGGGCTGTCGTTTTCCCATGCTTGGCAATTTATTTGGCACCCTGGAACGGACTCGCTTCATTTTTCGCGATACATTGCCAACCATCCAACGCTTGGTAGAAGCCAAAATAAACCCCAGCGCAGCCTTCAAGCGCCCGTGGCAGTTCGCCCGCACCCCGCTGGGTGCGCTGCACCTGCTACCCCGCAGCACTAAACGCGCTCCGATACTTGCACAACGCTGCCCTATCAGCGCATTGCCACAGCTGGTTTCGTGGCCCGATGACGGGGGTGCGTTTATAACCCTGCCTCAAGTCTACACCGAAGACCCGCGTACCCCCGGCTTACGCCATTCCAATCTGGGGATGTATCGGGTTCAGCTTGGTGGCAATGACTACGTTCAGGACAAAGAGGTAGGGATGCACTACCAGATCCACCGTGGCATAGGGGTACATCACACTGCAGCCGCAGACCAAAACAAGCCTTTGCCGGTTAATGTCTTTGTTGGTGGGGCCCCGAGCATGAGCATCGCCGCAGTTATGCCTCTGCCTGAGGGGATGCCCGAACTCAGCTTTGCCGGCCTCCTCGGCGGACACCGCATCGCCATGACTCGAGGAGAGGCACCTCTGCCATTTCCAGCCGAAGCAGATTTTGTCATCTGTGGTTCTATCGATCCTCAGCGCACCAAGCCAGAAGGGCCGTTCGGGGACCACCTCGGCTACTACAGCCTGATCCACGAATTCCCAGTTATGGATGTACACTGCGTCTACCATCGTAGCGACGCCATCTGGCCGTTCACCAGCGTCGGGCGGCCGCCCCAGGAAGATACCAGTTTCGGCACCTTTATCCACGAACTCACCGGTGAGTTGATTCCAACGGTGCTGCCCGGAGTAAAGGCGGTACACGCGGTGGATGCAGCTGGAGTACATCCGCTGCTATTAGTCATCGGCTCGGAGCGTTACACCCCATATCAGCGCATAGAGCGTCCCCAGGAACTACTGACCCAGGCCAATGCCATTCTGGGACAGGGGCAGTTGTCCTTGGCAAAATATTTATTCATAGCCAATGAGCAGGACAACCCAGCTCTTGATATCCACAACGTTGCCGAATTTTTACAGCACTGTCTACAGCGCTGCGACTTGCGGCGTGATCTCCATTTCCAGACCTGTACCACCACCGACACCCTCGACTATAGCGGCGATGGACTCAACCAGGGTTCCAAGGTGGTTATCGCTGCCTGTGGCGAGCCTCGGCGTCCGTTACCGGCGCAGTGCCCGGAGAACCTCGATCTGCCCGCAGGTTTTGACCATCCAGCGGTACCCATCCCCGGGGTTCTGCTGGTGCAGGGACCGGCGTGCAGCGAGTCCGCTTCAAGTCCCACCCATGACCTGATGCGCTTCTGCACCAGTTTATCGGTTCAAGCACCGATCAACACCTTCCCCCTTGTGGTCTTATGTGACGACAGCGCTTTTGCCAGTGCAACCTTCAACAACTTCGTGTGGACCACCTTCACTCGCTCCGACCCAGCACGAGACATTTACGGTATTGGCGCCACCTGCGTAGACAAACACTGGGGATGTGAAGGATCACTGGTGCTCGACGCTCGGCGTAAACCGCAACACGCCCCCCCCCTACTGGAAGATGCAGCGGTGGAAAACAAACTGGATAAACTCGCCTGCAAGGGGGGGCCGCTTCATGGTATTATTTAAGTTGCTGACGTTAACCATCTTTCCCGAAATAGCTCCGGTACAACTATGAATCCCAGCAGTATTCTTTCAGACTTACATATAGCCCACGCCATCGGCAACACCCCGCTAGTGGAACTTAAAAAGCTGAGCCCGAATAAAAACGTGCGCATCCTTGCCAAACTAGAGGGGAGCAACCCCGGCGGTTCGGTTAAAGATCGCCCCGCGTGGTACATGATTAAAAATGCGCTTGAAAGTGGAGCGCTCAGCCCCGAACACACCTTACTCGAACCAACCTCGGGCAATACCGGCATTGCTCTAGCCATGATCGGAGCGGCTTTAGGGATCCATGTCAAGCTGGTGATGCCCCCGTGTGTTAGTATGGAAAGACGCGCGGTTCTGGAGGCCTATGGCGCTGAAGTTATGTTTTCCGCCCATGGACAGGCAACCGATGGCGCTATTCGCCTCGCACACGAAATTGTGCAGGGTGATCCCGAACGCTACTACATGCCCAACCAATACGCGAACGCGAGCAACCCGCAAGCCCACTACGAAACTACTGGCCCAGAGATCTGGCACCAGTGTGGTGCCAATGTGGACGTCTTTATCGCCGGACTTGGAACATCGGGCACCATCATGGGGACCGGGCGCTATCTTAAAGAGAAAAATCTTGCCATCCGCATAATCGGGGTGGAGCCCACTCTCGGCCACAAGGTGCAGGGCTTAAAAAATATGAACGAATCCATCGTGCCGGAGCTGTATCACCCTGAAAACCTTGACGACAAACTGGTTGTTCAGGATAATGACGCCTTTGACTGTGTGCGAGACCTCGCCATCCACGAAGGGCTGTTTGTAGGAATGTCAAGCGGAGCTGCAGTGGCTGGAGCCCTGAGGGTTGCAGCGCACATGCAACACGGTACCATTGTTACCTTGTTGCCGGACCGTGGAGATCGGTATCTGAGCACCACCCTGTTCCGTTCTACCTGTGCAAAATGTCCACCCTAGTCTATATGCTGTACCGCACGGAGAAATACCTGAAAAGAATACTGATATAGCAAAACCATCAGCTTAACTTTTTTGCTAAAAGGGGATACATCATGCAAACCTGTCAGATTTTAGGCAGTGGTCACGCTGTTCCACAGCGGATTCTTACCAACGCAGACTTGGAACAGATGGTTGACACCAGCGACGCATGGATACTCGAGCGCTCTGGTATCCGCCAACGCCATATTGCCGAGCCTGGCAGCTCTTTATCAGACTTAGCGGCGGATGCGGGGAAGCAGGCACTGAAACGTGCCAGAACCTCAGCCGACGAAATAGACCTTATCATTGTCGCCACGGTAAGTGCAGATATGAAGTTCCCCGCTATGGCGTGTCTGCTGCAGGAAAAAATCGGAGCCACCAAAGCTGCAGCATTTGACATATCCGCAGCCTGTTCCGGATTTATATATGGGCTGCATTTAGCCAGAAGCTTGATGCAGACCTGCGCGTACCGGCGGGTTTTGGTAGTAGCAGCGGAGATGCTCTCCAGCATGGTTAACTGGAAGGATCGCAACACCTGCGTGCTCTTCGGAGACGGGGCCGGAGCTGTAGTTCTGGGCCCAGCAGAAGATAGCAGCGGGATTCTGAGCACCACCATCCACAGCGATGGCCGCCATAGCGAATTGCTGTATAACCCCGCAGGGAGTCAGCACGTTTTGACCCCTGAGGATCTGAATAACAACTTCGCCACCATCAATATGCAGGGACGAGAGGTGTTCCGTCATGCGGTCTCTTCCATGACCGCGGCCCTGAATGAAGCCCTGGAACAAGCCAATGTAAAAGCCGAAGAGCTGGATTTTATCATTCCCCATCAAGCCAACAAGCGCATCATCGAAGCTATTGCGAAGCGCTTCAAGGTCCCGCCAGGAAAGCTAATTGTCAATGTAGAGCGCTTCGGCAACACCTCCGCCGCGTCCATCCCCATCGCCCTTAACGAGGCTATCCAGAACGGCACCATTAAAAAAGGAGCCACCGTTGGGATGACCACGTTCGGCGCTGGACTGACTTGGGCGGGAGCAGTTATAAAGATATAGCCCTTCAGACCTACCCACCAAGCGTGAAAATTCAGCGATAATAGGTGTAGCCATTCAGGGCCGATGCGAAATGGCGCAGAAATTCCTGGCGTTCCAATAGGGTGATCTGGGCATTTTTTACCCCCGCTTCGGCGTTGGAGCGCATTTTTTCAAATAGCTCGTCGGGTTTATAGTGCACATAGCCAAGAACATCGGCGATGGTGTCACCACTGATCTCTTTACGGATATCGAAGCTGCCATCTGCATTGAGGCGGATGCTGATCACGTGGGTATCGCCGAAGAGGTTGTGAATATCCCCCAAGGTTTCCTGATACGCCCCTATCATAAACACCCCTAGGTAATAATCTTCCCCCTTGCGCAGTTGATGGAGCGGCAGCGTGCTTTGCTCACCTCCTGCTAGGATGAAACTGTCAAGATTACCGTCACAATCACAGGTAAGGTCTGAAATTATGGCGTTGCGTTCAGGCTTTTGGTGCAAACGCTGCAACGGTACCACGGGGAATTTCTGCCCGATAGCCCAGGTATCCGGCAAGGATTGAAACACACTCATATTGGCGTAATAGATATCCGCCAGACTCTCGTGCAGACGCTGAAGTTCCTCCGGCGTGAGACCCGAGCCCTCCCCTTGGCGCAACACCTGATGGGCAAGGGTGAGGAACATCTCTTCTGCCGCAGCGCGTGCTTCAAGACTGATCTCCCCTTCCTGAAATGCCTTACGCACCGCGTCGCGCTCTTCGAGGGCACGCGCGTAGAGGGATGCTCCCCCCTGAGATGCACCCTGAGCTTCCGCGATCAGTTCGCGCAATGGGCGCAACACGGTTGCATACTGCTGCAAGGCAGACTCTGTGACCGCAGAATCGGCTGCATCAAACCGCATTACATCTATGACGTTAAACAGCAGCATACTGGCATGGGCGACTGTCGCCCGTCCCGATTCAGTGACGATATGGGGGTGGCTGATTTTCAGCGGGTCGAGCACATTCTGAATGCAAACGACCACCGCATCACAGTACTGCTCCATAGCGTAATCACGCGAGTATTCCTCGCCGTTGCACATCCCACTGTAATCAACTGCAAGACCACCTCCGACATCGAGATATCCCATGGGTGCCCCCGCTTTAACCAGACTGACATAATAGCGGCATGCCTCATTTATTCCAGCCCGAATATCATCCAAGCGGGGGATTTGCGAGCCTAAATGGCAGTGGAGTAACTCTAGGCAGTCGAGCATTTTATGGGCACGCAGGGTGTGCACCATGTTAAGCAGTTGGACACTGCTGAGTCCAAAACTACTACGATCCCCGCTGGTTTCAGTCCACATGCCGCTTACCTTGGCCGACACTTTAATGCGCGCGCCGATGTGCGGACGCACCTTCATGGCGGTACTGCGCTCAATAAGAAGATCGAGTTCCTGCGGCGACTCAACCACAAAAAAGCAACGATACCCGAGCTTATGCGCCCATAGCCCCAGATCGATAAATTCACGATCCTTATAGCCGTTGAGAACCAGCAGCCCCTGTCGCGACATATTGGCCAGCGCCAGCACCAGCTCTGCCTTGCTCCCCGCCTCGAGTCCATGCCCGTAAGGAGTCCCGAAACGGGCAATCTCTTCAATCACCTGACACTGCTGATTGACCTTTACTGGAAACACCCCGCGATACTGGCCGCAGTAATCATTGGCCTCGATAGCGGCACGGAAGGTGTTATGCAGATACGCAATCCGCGTATCAAGAAAATTTTCCACCCGCAGTAACACCGGCATTGGATGACCACGCTGCTCGATACCAGCGATAATCTCCGGCAGCGGGACGGATGTTTCTTCAGCGCCAAAGGTACTTTTGACACACAGCCGCCCTGCGGCATCAATACTAAACAGTCCCATGCCCCAGTTACTGACGCCATATAGGGCATCGGAAGCACTAGAACTCCAGGCTGCTTCAGGGGATACAGAATTCTTGGCGTCCATCATTCGGCGATATTCTCACGCGCAAAGGTGGGAAGCATGAAGGCTCCAAGGTGAAGATCTTCGTTGTAATACTTGGTGTAAAAGGTACGCGCGGCGGCCCGCTCACGCTTGAAATCTGTGACCGGATGGTATTTTTTGCTCGCAAAGGCGAAGCTCCAGTAGCCGCTGGGATAGGTGGGGATGAAAGCCTGATACATCTCCACGATGGGGAAGACCGTGCGCATATTGCGATACATATCCTGCTGAATCTGCGCATGGTAAAAAGGTGATTCACTCTGCGCCACCATGATTCCATCCGAACGCAGAGCCGAGTGTACAAGGCGGTAAAAATCTTCCTCAAACAATCCAACCGCCGGACCGATCGGGTCGGTGGAATCAACCAGGATCACATCAAAACTGTTCTGGTGGGCACGAATATAGGCCAGGCCATCATCCACGTGCAGAGTGACGCGCGGGTTGGAGCCATCAATCTCACACGCCACCTGCGGCAGCAGTTCAATGGACTTTTCAATCACAAGGCCATCTATTTCACACAGTACCGCCTCTTTTACCTGTGGATGTTTCATGATTTCGCGGATGCTACCACCATCCCCACCGCCAATCACCAGCACCCGCTCTGGGTTCGGATGCACAAACAGCGCTGGATGAACTATCATGTCGTGGTATACAAATTCGTCGCGCTCAGTGAGCATCACCAAACCGTCGAGCAGCATCATTCTGCCATACTCCAGCGTATCCAGAACATCCAGCTGCTGATATTCGCTGTTGCCAGAAAACAGCGTCTGCGTCACGCGCATGCTTATACCCACGTTTTCTGAATGCTTTTCCGTGTACCACATCTCCATGATTTCAGTCCCCTTTACGGTGTCTTAGTGAGGTTAGACAGCTCAGGCTCTCTCCCTGTCTTGCCGCAATTTTCCTATAACGTATCTGTAGATATGCTATCGAGTGTAGTTTTATGCAACTAAGCAAAGGAAGCTACCATTGCTTGACTTTTGGAGCAAATTATTGAATGTTCAACAGCATAAATTTTATTTGTTTTTTCGCCATTTAACTTTTTTATTAGTTTATAGCGCAGAGGATTATTCAATGCCAGCACATATACAGGCGACATCCGCAGAGATACGAAATATCCGCACTGGTTTTATCGGCGGCGGCAACATGGCTGAAGCTATCATTAAAGGGCTGATCGCATCAGGGGCAGTGCCGCAGAACATCATGGTAGCGGAATTGGCGACTCCACGGCGCGAATTTCTACAGCGTGAGTACGGAATTGAAGTGACCGAAAATGCCGCCAGCGTCGTGGAAAATCACACTCAGGTGGTACTGGCAGTAAAACCTCAGGGGGTTAATAGCGCTCTGCGCCCAGTGGCGGAATGCTTCAGCCCCGATCACTGCCTGATTTCAATTCTGGCCGGGGTCTCCACTGCACGTCTTGAAGGTCTTGTAGATGGACAAGTGCGGATTATCCGTGCCATGCCCAATACTCCAGCGCTAATTGGTGCCGGAGCCGCCGGCATTTGCCGTGGACGCTATGCGACATCAGCAGATGAAGTCTTTGCCCTGCAGCTGTTTGGAGCCATTGGATGTGTCGAAGTGGTGAGTGAGGCGATGCTCGATGCAGTGACCGGGGTCTCAGGCAGTGGTCCAGCCTATGTATACATGCTGATTGAAGCGATGGCCGACGGCGGCGTGCTGGAGGGGCTGACCCGCGATACCGCCCTGAGCCTTGCGGCGCATACCGTCTCCGGTGCCGCGCAGATGGTGGCACAAGGGCAAGGGCATCCGGCGCTACTGCGTGAAAAGGTATGTAGCCCTGCTGGAACTACCGTTGCCGCAGTCCACACCCTTGAACGGGGAAATTTCCGCGCCACGGTGATGGATGCCGTAAGTGCCGCAACCAAGCGCGCGCGCGAGTTGGGTTAGACTTAGGCAGGTATATACTGCCGATCTACGCGGAACAGCTCAAACCTCCAGCGCAGCGGGTTAATCTGCCTCAAATTCGTCGGGCACTTCTTGCTCCACCTCGGGCACTTCTTGCTCTACCGGTTCCATCTCTGCGGCATTAACCTCCAGGGGGGAGAACTCGTTAAAGCTCAGGATACCATTCAGCACATCTGGAATAATAGACAAGGGGCCGTACTGATCCATCCTGATCTGTTCCTGCACATTTTCGAGCCGAATTTCGACTTTTTCCTTGATAAGCCGATGCACATTTATCTTAGGATTGCCGGTGCGCTCTGACATGACAAAACCGCTAAGTTCGGCGCGCACATCTTTATCCATCTGTTCGAGAATGTTCAGGCGCTCAAGGAGAATCTCCAGGCGTTTGCTGTGGGCACTGTTTTCACTGGTAGCCGCTTTTTTTTCCAGCGGGCCGATACAGCGCTGAATGAATTCATTCTGTTTTTTAATGCTCTTTTTCTGCGCTTTTAAAAAAAACAGACGATCTCTCTCAGGGAAGTAGACCCCAGAAGTCAGGACCGTTGGTGCTCCAGCGGCTGCTCCAATTATTTTAGCCTCAATTCCCTTAAGGGCGACAAAATCACCGCTACTGATCTGCCCATTATTTACCAGAATACTTCCACCGCTTTTGACTGTACTGTTGCGGATTTCGTTAGCAACGATCACATCGCCCATACACTCGATATAGGCACCATTTATGTAGCGCGCCTGCAGGGTCCCAGCACATTTTACATAGGTATCGTACTGGCCAGATATTCCACCAACACTGATATTGCCGCCTGATTTAAGATAGCAAGACCCGACAGTGCCCTTCACAGTAATATCTTTATCGGAGCTTATATCGAAATCGTCCAGTACGTCCCCGCTGATATTAACATTACCGGGGAAGTTGATGTTACCTACACGTAGATCCACATCGCCGTGAATATTGTAGTCTTCACTTACAGAGATTATCCCGCCGCTGAATTCAGCGCGGCCAGAGATGTCCGACACCACTTCATTGGCGTCATTGAGATGCACTCCCCCGCCCATCTTTACACTGGCCGGAGTGCCCGACTCTCCATGCAATGTTCTGCCGGTAACGGTGACCGAGTCGTGTCCGGGTTGGGGCGGATGAAGCTTGGCCACCTTCTGTTGCGGCTGAATACAGGTAAACAGATTGAGGGTGTAGAGGTCAATTCTGCCCATGTCATCTTCGACAAATTCCTGCACCCCGTCCGCGCCAGTGCCTAGACGAACATGGAGTTCAAGCCAGCCATCTTCACCTGGCGTTGCCGGCTCGGCGCTGGCTACCACAGCATGTTCAACCATCTTTCCTTCGCAGGCCAAAGTGCATAGCTCCTCGATCTGCGCCATGTCGATCCCCTCGGTGATCCGCGCATCCTGCATCCGCCGGAGCACCTGCTCCGGTTTAATCAACCCTTTCGCGGTGTTTTTTGGAGCAATGCTTGCAAGGCAGCGCATTTCATCTTCGGGCAACACTAGTTGCAGCGTCCAAGCATCGGTCTCCTCGAGGTGGACAATTTCGCCTTCAACCGATGTAAAGGGGGTCTGCGACACTGTATCCGCCTGTTGCTCAGGGGTATGCTTCTTTCGGTCTGACATAGACTTTCCCCGTTGAAGAATCTTTATCCAAACAAATCCATTGCCTTAATTTGCTTGGTTCTGCGTAAACAGCCTGTTTATCGCTATCGACGTCAACAGCGCTTTTTATTAGCATTTCGAGCATTAATTTACCTTACTCATCTGGTGTGGGGGCGCGTTTATCTCCATTGGCACTTTGCAGATAGGAGAAAAACTCATCTGCATTCAGTGGCTTACTGTACAAGAAACCCTGTGCAGCTAGACATTTAGCACCTAAGAGGAAATCCCGCTGAACCATATTCTCCACCCCTTCGGCGATAACATTGAGACCGAGCTGGTGTGCAAGGTTGATAATCGCACGGGGAATAGTATCTGCCCCTTCCTCCATCGATTCGCTGATGTTATTTACAAATGAACGATCTATTTTAAGTTTATGGATAGGGAAACGATGCAGATGCCCAAGGGATGAATATCCGGTGCCAAAATCGTCAATAGAAAGAGAAACTCCCCCCTGACTAAGGCGACGCATCTGGGAAATGGCCAAGGCAGAGTCCCGCATCAGTGAGGTTTCGGTTATCTCGACTTCTAACGTATTTGGACGGAGCTTATGCTGCTTTACTGTGTGCAGAATGTTTGACGCTAAATGATTGTTCTGTAACTGCAGAGGCGAAACATTGACCGCAATGGTTATATCTGCAAAGCCCTGGTGTTGCCACACGCTGACCTGCCTACACGCTTCCTCAATAACCCAAGCGCCAATTTCGTGAATCAGACCAATCTCCTCAGCCAGCCCAATAAATTCGACTGGCGGTACCATCCCACGCTCTGGATGCTCCCATCGCAGCAGCGCCTCGCACCCTAGGACACGACCATTGCGCATATCTATCTGGGGTTGATAGTGGAGCAATAATTCCTTGCGCTCTACCGCATGGCGCAGTGCCCCCTCCAGACTCAGGCGTTGGCGTGCGCGCTGATGCATATCTGGAGTGAAAAACTGATAGCAGTTGCGCCCACGCTCTTTAGCGCGATACATAGCTGTATCAGCGAAACGAATAAGTTGGTCTACTTCGTTTCCATCGTCCGGCCCAATACTGATGCCAATACTAACAGTGGCGCTGATTTCAAATCCTTCAATATTTACCGGTTCTCCTATGCTTTTTACCACTCTATCCACAACAGAGATAATATCTGCAGTGGTCTTGATACCTTCAATCTGTAGCAAAAACTCATCAGAGCCGAAACGCGACACCATGGAATTATCGCGGAGAACATTATTGATGCGTTCAGCAAACATAAGCAACACCTTGTCACCAACTATATGCCCCAAGGTGTCGTTGATATTTTTAAATAAATCTACATCAACGAACAGCACCGCCACCTGAGTGTTATTCCGTTCGGCGCGACCAATGGCGGCACGCAAGCTTTCTGTCGCTAAAGTGCGGTTGGGTAGCTCCGTAAGTTCGTCATAATATGCACGCCGGTGTAAACGCTCCTGCGCCTCATGCCGCTCACTGATATCGCGGATGATCGCCTGCACCATGCGGTGCTCACCAGCATTTATCCAGTCCGCGCTGATTTCCGCTGGAAACACACTAGAATCAGCGCAAAGGTGGTTACACTCAAAGCTTATCCCCTCACCGCTGTCAAGCTGTAGGCGCATGGCCAACCACTCGGACGGCTCAACATCGCATAGATCACTAAGGCTCAGGGCTCTGAGTTTTTCGATATTGTGACCATAAGTAGTTAAAGCCCGTTCGTTGGCATCGACTATAGTCCCGTTTTGATCACACAGCAGGATGATATCGTTGGCATAACGACTGATATTGTCAAACCGCTGTAACAACGTATGGTGCTCGCTATCGCGCCGCAGGATATGCGCGCGATAGCGATATGCATACTGGCGCCACCACAATCCCAGAATAAGCGCCACCAGAATGACCGCGACACTCCCCACGCCACTGATATATAAGGCCATGCGTTTAAGCGGCAAAATGACTTCGGCCTGATCAATTTTTGTCACCAGTACCCACGGGGTCTCTCGAACTGGGGCAATCCAGGCGAAAACCTGCTCATCTTTGTAATCATGGCATATTGCAAAACCAGCTGTCCCGGCCTGAATGAAGTTGCCCACCAGGGGTTTGTTTTTTTGCGGCACTATTCGCTGAAGAGGTTTCTGTTCGTGAAATTTTGGCTTACTCAAGCGAACAATACTGTCATCATGGCGGCGAACAAGGACTGCCTCGGCAGTTTTTTGTGGCAATGGCCATGACTCTAGCAGCGGTTTAAAGAACACATCTGGGTTTATTATAAACACCAGTAGAGCCGAAAAAGTATGCTGACCATACTCCAGCTCAATAGGCAAGAGCAGGTTCATAAGCTGATGTTTTCGCTCCGCTGTGCTTGCGGCTAGGTAGATTGAGGAGAACAGCGGCTCGCGGCGCTGGAAGCAAAGTTGAATATCATCGGCCAGAATATCCGCTCTCTCAGGAGAGAAGTGCAGTTCGTCTTCGCAGATATCCGCCCATACGAGGGGATTTCCGTGGATATCCGTCACCATGGCTGCGTGATACTCCAAATTTTGTTTCAGCGAATAGAAGAGGTTCTCAACCTTTTCACTCGCATCATGGGCATCAACTGCGGCATTCCCCGCTCTAGCAGCGAAGAAACGCGCCATATTAAGCCGCAAGCTGGGATTTTCTGCGTGTATGCGCGCCATAATTATATGTTGGCTACGCCAGTAGGCAATCTGGTGGCTATAGAGCTCATGTACCATTTGCAGATTATCCGCAGCTGTTTCGATTGCGCTGCGGCGCTGATGGTGATAAATCCCAATCCCCACGAGCATAACCATGGCCACGAAAATCAAAAAAGAAAAGTAGGCCAGACGTTTACTACTGCGCAAGTTGGTTTCGGTTTCCTGCATTCATCGAATCCATATACGGGGAAATTAGAGAAATGCTATGCACTTAATTTTACTATACGAATTCAGGTTCTCTTGTAAGGATAACAAGTAGCATTTAAAAAATCCCGCGTCTATCTTCTATCTTCAGCTACGTCTACATTTCTGTTGCGCTGCCAGCGCAGGAACAGCCCCTCGGCACACTCGCTGCTGATCAACAAAAAAATAGCTAGCCCTATCCCTGATACTGCCGGAGCAATCATGGGTAGGAGTAACCAGCACACGAGGAGATAGGCAAATTTCAAGATAGTCGCCTGGCCCAGCACCAGGGTCTGGCCACTGCCAGTGAAGTGTGCCCGCAATATATTAGTGGCTCCATAAGCCAGCGGGAAAATCGCACACCAAGCTAGCGGCGCAATAATGTACAGACGCAGGTCGTCGGCTATCCCCAGCACCTGTTTCATAATGAGATTATTCAGGGGCCAGGCCAGGATAAGCACCAGCGCCGCCATCACCAAACTGGTACGATAAAAAAATCGCACCAGCATCTTATAGTCCGCAGCGCTATCGACCATGGCGAGGTAGACCTGCTGCAGGTTGCGCATAGGCCCGGCAAGCATGAACATTATCGCGCGAATAACCCCAAATGCCGCCAACGCTAGGGTAGCATCGGGCAGGCGACTGATGATGGCATTGATAACTACCGGAATAGTCTGCTGCAGGCCAGAAGAGAACGCCACTGGCAGAGCAAAACGCAGTACCTGCAGCGGAGTTTTTTTACAATCTGCTTCCAGGTTATCCTTTCTTCCCGGCACCGTACCCCGATTGCGATACGCCATCGCCCCCATCACCACACTCTCGACCGCAACACATGCCACCAAGGCAAAGGCGCCGAGTTGCGCTCCACTGAACCAGCGCCTGCCCCACACAATAAATACCAACAGGGCTGCTACCCGCACTCCTGTAGCAATGGATACTAGGACAGTACGATGCGAGCGGATCACCAGCCCCTGAAAAAGACCGCGAAAACCGGTAAAAAAAGGGAGCAGCGCCATTAACGCAATGGCCTCTTTAGCAGCATGTGCGACGTCAGCTTCAACCCCGAGCACTGTACGCAGGAGAAAGTCCCCAAAGGGGGTATAGGCGATGAGGTTGAGCATCAGGGAGACGAACAGGGCGATAATAATCACAAAGATTATCATACTGCGAAACGAGCGCGGACCACACACCACCGCAAGGGTGATGGTGTGATTCTGATACGATGGCGAGGCAAACAACAGGTGTACCACCATGGCCACAGAAAACGACGCCAAAGCGAGCACATAGTCATCCAGCCGCGCCAGAAAACTATTGATGATTGAGTGCGACACACTCATAAGTTGCACGTTTAGAACCAGAGGGAGAAAAAACAGGCTGATCTGCTTCATGCTCAGCTGCGGGCGTGATGCTGGCAGAGTGTTCATCGCCAACTCTGACTATGCGTAGACCGTCTCTGCATCACACCCCGCCTCCGAACAGGCCTAGCCCGAAAAGATCCGCCAGCCAGGTCCACAAACCCGCCTCTTCAATCTTAAAGTACAGCACTACGGCAACCGCCAGCGGAGATACGTAACGAATCAGCCAATGCCACACAGGGTAAACCCAAGCCGCACCTCCGGCCATCAGCTCTCCCTTTTCTTCATTCCCCCGCCAGAACCAGCCAACGTAAAGGGCAATGAGCAGTCCGGCGATTGGGAGCAGATAGTTGGAGACGATCAAGTCGGCGGAATCAAAAAAATTGCGTTCACCGATAAAGGTAATATCCGCCATGACGTTGTAGGAAAGCGCCGTCGGAATCCCCACTCCGAATGCCAGCGCTCCGATGGTCAGGGTCGCTTTTTTGCGTGACCAGCAACGTTCATCAATAAAATAGGCAATCTGGGATTCAAGGAGCGAGATATTGCTGGTCAGGGCTGCGAAAGCCAGGAGCAGAAAAAACATAATGGAGAGCACATGCCCTCCCGGGATCTGAGAGAACACCACCGGTATGGTCTGGAAGATCAGACCGGGCCCTGCACCTGCCTCCAGACCTACAGAAAACACAATGGGGAAGATGGCCAACCCCGCCATCAGGGCGATCATGGTATCTAGCAGAGCCACCCGGATACTGGCACCAAACAGATTTTCGTTGCGATTCAGGTAGGAGCCGTAGGTGATCATGGCCGCCATCCCCAGCGACAGGGTGAAAAAGGCGTGCCCCAGGGCTTCCAAGACAGAACTAGGCGTTAACCCAGCGAAATCAGGGCGGAACATGAACTCAAACCCCTGACGTGCTCCGGAACTAAGCATCCCATTGACAAGCAGCAGGGTGAGCAATACTAGCAGAAGCGGCATCAAGATCTTGCTCCAGCGCTCTATCCCCTTTTGAACTCCGCCAACAACCACCCCCATACATAGCAACATGAAGATCAGATGCCAGAACGACTGGCGACCACCGTCAGCGAGCAGGCTAGAAAACATCCCTTCGATGGTTGCAGCGGATTCGCCGCTGAAGCTGCCCACTATAGCGCGAAAAACGTAATCGAGGGTCCAGCCTGCCACCACCGAATAGTAGGAGCTGATGATAAACGCTGCCGCAATGCTGATCCAGCCCGGACTGTGCCACCAACGCCGCTTGGGTTCGAGGAGCATAAACGCCCCCACCGCATCCCTACGCGTATGCCGTCCGATCATCAGTTCCGCCAGCATAATGGGCATCCCCACAATGGCGATACACACCAGGTACACCAGGACAAAGGCACCGCCGCCATTTTCTCCAGCGATGTAAGGGAATTTCCAGATGTTGCCGAGCCCGACCGCGCTCCCTGCGGCCGCCAGCACGAATCCCAGGCGCGAGGCCCAAAGGGCGCGGGGAGGTGAGCACCCATTTCGCTCAGTCATTATACCTCGCGTTCCCCAAAAATGGCCGTACCCACCCGCACCAGGGTCGCCCCCTCTTCAATGGCGACTTCAAAATCGTGGCTCATCCCCATCGACAGCGTCTCCATCGATACTCTCGGCAAATGTAGCGCTGCAAGTTGCTCAGATAATTCACGTAACTGACGAAACCAGGGGCGCACATCTTCAGGATCTGCGGCATAAGGAGGCAGGGTCATCAATCCCCGCAGACGGACATGGGGCAGGGTAGCCAACTGTTCAGCCATCTGTTGTACCTGATTTGGTGCAATGCCGGCCTTACTCTGCTCACCAGCCAAATTCACCTGAATCAGGACATCGATGCTGGCATCAAGCTTACGCCACTGCTTATTGAGCTCCTGCGCTAGGCTAAAGCGATCCACCGCATGGATCATCTCCACCTGACCACGCAGATATTTAACCTTGTTGGTCTGCAGCGCACCAATAAAATGCCAGCTGACCTGCGCAGTTACTTCAGGGCGTTTATCACAGAATTCCTGTACATAGCTCTCCCCGAACAGGCGTTGCCCAGCTTGAGCCGCAGCATTGATTGTACGGGCGGATTTTTTCTTCGAAACGGCAATCAGTTCCACATCCGCTGGGTTGCGCCCGCTGCGCACACAGGCAGCATCCATGCGTTGCCGTATATTATCCAGGCGCTGAGCCACAGACATTTCCTCTGTAGAAGTTTCCATCTTCGCCTCCGCCTCCTTTTGTGTTGCTGGATTCATTGATGTTGTCAGATTCGTAGCGTCGCGTAGTTGCTTTTGCTGCAACCTAGATCGACGCAAACATCCGGTGCGCACCCAGCGCTTCCAAGTCTATGAGTAATTCACTCAGGGGCAGCCCAACTACGCTGGTGTAACTGCCGTTTATGGCGGTAACCATGAAGGCTCCCAAGCCTTGGATCGCGTAGGCTCCGGCTTTATCCGCCGGTTCACCTGAAGCAATGTACCCCTCTATCTCGTGCGCTGTCAACGCGCGCACCTGAACCTCGGTGCTAACACAGCGCTGTCTCCAGCTCTTATTGTGTCCATCGTAGATTGCGTAAGCCGAGAGCACTTCGTGGGTGGTGCCGGAAAGACGACGCAGCATTTGCGCAGCGTGGGCGGCATTCTCAGGCTTGCCCATGATGGCACCAGCGCACACCACGATGGTGTCACTGCCGATGAACCAGCGCCCGGAAGTAGGATGGCGCTGCGCCACCTCCAGCGCCTTATCGCGGCTGAGACGCACCACAAAGGCCTCGGGTGTTTCCGTACCATGTGCCTGTTCATCCACATCTGCAGGGATCACCTGAAAACGCACCCCCATGCGCTGGAGCATTTCGCGTCGTCGCGGAGATGCCGACGCCAGCACGATGCCACTTTTTGCCTTGCTTTCACTACTCATTGGGTTCTTCCTCGGTGGGATTGCTCTCTTCCATTCTCATCGGCGTATTTTGCACCCGTATCCCCACGCTCTGCAGCCACTCTTCCCAGGCCTGCAGCGCTCGCTGTGCTTGCGCCAGTCGCCGCAGGGCTCGTTTCATCTTTTTTACTTCCAAAGCAGGAAACAGTCCGTAGTTCACATTGCTGGGCTGAAAGTGCTGTGGATCGCTGTGGCGCAGGTGACCAAGGATGGCGCCACAGGCGGTGGTTTCCGGCGGCAAAGGGAGGGATTCGCCGCACACATAGGCACTGGCTTGCAGGCCGGCGACAAAACCACATGCTGCAGATTCCACATAACCTTCTACCCCGGTTATCTGCCCCGCAAAGAAGATGCGCGGATCTTCGTTGAGCTGCAAGGTCGGGCTCAGACAGCGGGGGGCGTTGATGAAGGTATTGCGGTGTACACTCCCCAACCGCGTAAATTCAGCGTGCTCAAGCGCGGGGATGGTGCGAAAGATGCGTTTTTGTTCCGAATAGGTAAGCTTGGTCTGAAAACCCACTAGGTTGTAGTGCGTAGCAGCACGATTATCCTGACGCAACTGCACCACCGCATATGGTTCGCGCCCGGTACGAGGATCAGGTAGACCTACTGGCTTCAGCGGGCCAAAGGCCAAAGTGCGCTCGCCGCGCCGAGCCATCTCTTCAATGGGCATGCACCCCTCAAAGTGAAGCATATTCTCAAAATTGTGGGCTTCCACCTTATCTGCCTCCAGCAGCGCGGCCACAAACGCTTGGTACTGTTCTTTATTCATAGGACAGTTGATGTAATCCGCTGTCCCCTTGGCGTAGCGCGAGGCACGCCAAGCCACTGACAAATCGATGGAGTCAGCGCTGATTACCGGAGCAATGGCATCGTAGAAATACAGATCTTCGGCAGAGGTCAGCTGCGTGATCTGCTGCGCCAGCGCATCTGAGGTCAATGGACCGGTAGCCACAATAACCACCCCGGTTTCAGGGATGCGGAGAACCTCGGTGCGTTCCAATTCTATTAGGGGATGCTCTTGTATGGCACGGGTAATAAACGCACTAAAAGCGGTTCGATCTACTGCCAGGGCTCCGCCTGCGGGAACTGATGTTGCATCTGCCGCCTGCATGAATAACGCTCCCGCGCGGCGCAATTCCTCCTTCATGCAGCCAACGGCGTTACCCATCCCCGCCCCGCGCAAGCTGTTGGAACACACTAACTCCGCCAGGGTTTCGAGCTCATGCGCCGGGGAGTAGCGCAGCGGCTTCATTTCCAGCAACCTTACCGATATCCCGCGTTGTGCCGCCTGCCATGCGGCCTCACATCCGGCCAGTCCCGCGCCGACGATGGTCAGCTGCGGGGATGTTTTTTTGGAAATCTGCTCCTGCATATATTTTGCATCCCGTCTGGTTGCTTACTTTCACTCTGGTATAACGTAAAGGGGCCATGCCACTATTATGTGCAGCACGGCCCCGCTGATACTTTGATTCGCTGGCGTTGTCTCTTCGATCTATTCGTCACCAGTGGATGAGGAGTCCGCAGGTGATGAACTTGTTGTGGCTGTACTAGAGGCTTTTTTGACCACTTTTTTTTTGGTTGCAGCCTTTGGAGCTGCTGTCTTTTTCGCGCTTTCCTTTTTAGGTGTCTCTTTTGGAGTCGCTGCTTTTTTAGCTGCGGGTTTTTTAGACGTCGCTTTTTTAGCTGCAGGTTTTTTGGCTGCCGGGGCCTTCTTTTCCGGTTCCACCAATACCTGCACGAAGTCACATTCCTTCTGAGCACACTTGCGCACGGTACCTTCACGCTTGGTGGTTTTCTCTACCGTTAGCGGAAAACCACAAGTAGGACAGGGCTCTTCCAGCGGTTTATCCCACAGGGCATATTTACATTTAGGATAACGATTACATGAGTAGAATATTTTGCCGTAGCGGCTCTTCTTCTCCATCAGCTCACCATCATCACAGTCAGGACATTTGATTCCGAGAGCCTTGGGTTTCACTAAAGGTTGGATATTTTTGCAGTCCGGATAGCCACTGCAAGCTAGAAATTTGCCGTAGCGCCCCATTTTTATCACCATCGGCGCCCCGCACTTATCACATTTCTCGTCAGTGACTTCGGGCTCTTCTCTGGCACTACCGTCCAAGGGTTCGGTATGGCGACAGTCGGGGAATCCACTACAGGCGAGAAACTTTCCGCTCCGCCCCAGCTTTACCACTAGTGCCTTACGACACTCAGGGCAGATCTTATCTGTCTCCTCCGTAGTAACATCAGCCTTGCTGATCGAGGCATCCTTCTCCTTGAGCAGGGTAACGAAAGGATCCCAGAACGATTTCAGCAGCGGTTTCCACTGTTGCTCACCGCGCGACACCGCATCCAGATCTTCTTCAAACTTGGCGGTAAAATCGTAGTCTACGTATTGGCTAAAATGGTTGGAGAGTAGATCACTGACCACCAGCCCCACATCTTCGGCATAGAAAGCGCGCTTTTCCAGGCGCACATAGCGCCGGGTCACCAAGGTATTCATGATAGAAGCATAGGTAGAAGGACGCCCGATGCCGTAGGCTTCGAGGTTTTTCACCAGACTTGCTTCGGTATAACGCGGGGGGGGCTGGGTAAAGTGCTGATTGGGCAACAGTTCGCTCCACTGGATCACTTCATTTTCCTGCAGTGGTGGCAGCATCCCCTCTGGTTCTTCGTCCGTTTCTGTATCAGTACCCTCGATGTAGAGCTTCATAAAACCAGCGAAACGCAATACCTGACCAGTAGCGCGGAAGTTATAGACATGCCCGTCTCCCTCCTCTGCCAAGGTGGAGATGTCAACCGTTGTGGCATCAAGGCGAGCCATAGCCATCTGCGAGGCCAGGGTGCGCTGCCACACCAAGCGGTAGAGTTTATACTGATCGGAGCTAAGGCTCCCCTTGATTTTATCCGGATGATTAGCCAGCGATGTGGGGCGTACCGCCTCGTGCGCTTCCTGCGCATTTTTGGCTTTGTTCTTGAAAAATCGGGGCTTACTCAGGGCATATTCTTCCCCAAACATGGCGGTAATCTGTTCGCGCGCTTCGGTCAGTGCCATATCCGATAACGCTACCGAGTCCGTACGCATATAGGTGATAAGACCTTCCGCACCGGTACCAATATCAATCCCCTCGTAGAGCTTTTGTGCCACGGTCATGGTCTTGCGCGCGGAAAAGCCCAATTTGCGGCTCGCCTCCTGCTGCAGGGTGCTGGTAGTGAACGGCGGTGCGGGGGAACGTTTCTTTTCTTTACACTGTACCGTGCTGACCTTGAGCGCGCGCGCGGCTAGAGCATCTACGTATTCTTTGGCCTGTTCTGCGGTGCCGATATCAAACTTCTTCAGTTTTTTATCATCTACCGCATGCAGATAAGCTTTAAAGCTCTTCTCCTGCGAGCTAAGCAGAGACGCATCGATGCTCCAGTACTCTTTAGGCTTAAACTCCCCAATCTCTTTTTCGCGCTCACAAACCAGGCGTAGCGCTACCGACTGCACCCTGCCTGCTGAGAGCCCGTAGCGGATTTTTTTCCACAAAAATGGAGACAAGGTAAAGCCGTACAGGTAATCGAGAATCGAGCGGGCCTGCTGAGCATTGACCAAGTTAGTGGCGATTTTATGCGGTTTAGATACCGCTTCAAGGATAGCAGTCTTAGTGATCTCGTGAAAGGTGACCCGCTTGACCACGGGTTTTTTACTAGATTCGGGGATATTTAACGCTTGGAGCAAGTGCCAAGCTATTGCCTCCCCTTCGCGGTCGAGGTCAGTGGCAAGGATCAGTTCATCGCATTTAGCCACCTCACGTTTCAACAACTCTATATGCTTTTCGCTCTCCGGCAAAATCTGATATTTCGGTACAAAACCGGCACCTACGTCTACCGACCCCTGCTTACTCGGCAGGGCGCGTACGTGGCCGTATGAGGCCAGAACCTTGTAGTCCTTGCCTAGAAATTTTTCGATGGTTTTGGATTTAGCTGGTGATTCCACTATTACCAGTGAGCGTGCCATGGAGTGTTCCTTGCGTAAGATCGGTAGTGCAGATATGAAAAAGGCTGCAGATATGCAGCCAGGCGATCAGATCAATGATAGAGTTTGTGCCAGTTTTCCGTTGCGATGCAGTCAAGCTGGCGCTTACCGTGCTGATTTTCTGCAAACATGGCCATTGTAAGCATATGTTTTATATCCCGCAGGCTCAGCTTGTCCCGCTCCTGATAGCAGGCGCGCAGAATGACCTCCTCAGCCAGCTCTGTGCTGATTAGTCCCTGCTGGAGCAGACGAACGATATAACCGCGCGCGTGCTTGGTCAGCAACATCTCTTCTTGTGGTGCAAACACCCGCAACGGAGCAAGCGCAGATTCTGCGTCTAGCTCTGCATCTGGTTCCAAGGTAACAGCATCTATCCATCCGAAGGCTGCCTCTATTTCATCCTGGCGAAATCCAGCAGTGAGTAGACTTTCAACAATCTGCTCTTCACTGGAAAAATCGTCTTCACTTAAAAAACTAGTGGCGATTATCCCAACGATGCGCAAAATGCGTTCGCTTACAACAGTCATAAACCTCTGTCAGTTATAAACCTCTGCAGGTACGAAGCGAGTAAGAAAACCTCTATAATTCTCAGGTGTCAGGCACGGATGTAGCGCCCTCCTGGCAGGGCAGTTATACATCCCTGCAGTTCCAGGTGCAGAACGATAGACGAAACCTCCATGGGTGTCAAGCCACTTTCCCCAGCGATTTCATCCAGGTGCAGGGGGTCTGAATCAAGCAGGGAATAGACCTTTAGTTCCGTCGGATTGAGGCTTTCTAGCAACAACTCTGGTGGGGATGTCGCAGCGCAAAGGGCACTTTTATCCTCTGTTCCAAGCGCGTGCGTGGCAAACAGAGAACGCTGCTCCGGTAATACGGCGGTGGCAGCAGCGGTTGAAAGTCGCGGGGAGTGTGCATACGCATCGATCACATCCTGCACACAGGTAACCATAGTAGCGCCATCCTTTAGCAATTGCAGGGTACCACCACTGGCGGGACTGTACACTGAGCCAGGCACAGCAAACACATCGCGCCCATGCTCTAAGGCAAAATCTGCGGTTATAAGAGAACCGCTGCGCACAGCGGCTTCCACCACGATAACCCCGAGACTAAGAGCGCTGATAATACGATTACGCCCTGGAAAATGATGCGCCATGGGTTCGCACCCCGGCGGATATTCAGAAATAAGGGCCCCACACGCGCTAATAGCCGCATATAGATGCGCATTTGCGCGCGGATAGACCACATCGATGCCGCCACCAAGCACCCCCATAGCAATGTTACCACCATTACTATCTGTGCCATCAGAACTATCCGACCTAGGAACGCTGAGGGCACCTTCGTGGGCGGCACCATCGATTCCGCTTGCAAGACCGCTAACTACGCAGAAACCAGCGCGCACCAGCCCTGCACCGAGCTCTTTGGCCATCCGCTTTCCATCACGGGTAGCACGGCGCGAACCCACAATGGAGATACACGGGCGCCCACTGAATTCTCCCCGAACATACAACAGCGCAGGCGGATCACTGATCTGTCGTAACACTTGAGGATATGCAGGGTCTGTCACACTAATCACCCTGATTTTATTCTGCTGTATATATGTATATGCCTTGAGAACCGTTGCATCGTCTGCAGGGAGCAGGTCTACAAAGCGCGGAGCACTTATTCTGGCATGCTGCTGCCAATGGGTATGCGGATGTTCTAGAATAGTGGCCGGTGAAGGATAATATTCTAATAACTTTATCAGGGTAGCCCGCCCGAGTCCTGAGGTCAGATTAAGGCGCAATAAAGCGAGCTGGTCGGCATCCATCTCTAAATTTCGCATACTCAACATTGTGTCCGTTTTACCTGCTCCTGGTTGTGTTGCAGCTAAACGCCTAGCCAGCCTATGATACCCAGGCTGTTAAGGCTTGTTCTATTCTATCTCTGTATAAACCAAATCTCCTCGCATTACCGGTTCTGTTCCTTTGAGGAGCAGCGCTGCTGATGTAGTTGTGCCGGTTTTCACCACCACCGCCCGTCCCAAAAGAGTGTCAGGCAAGGTTATGTTTTTTGATTGCAACGCGAATTCTGTCGCTTTCCGGGGGCGCACAACGGTGAGCATGTTCCCGACTTCAATACCGGTGTTCTCCCCCATATCCACATAAAACACATCTCCTTGGGCTAGCGAAAGCTGGCGCTGCTGCCCAGTGATGATGGTACCACTGTGCACTGCATCGGCGCGCCGCAAAGCAATATTCTGCTGCGGCTCGGTGTGCAAGAGAAGAATATTGCCCCGCTCGATCTCCTGCGTAGACTTGGTAATCACCCCGGAATATACCTGAGCATGGCTTCCTTCGAGGATGAGGGTTCCGACCCAGATGGTCTTATGCCCGAGCTTTACTCCCGTAACTGGGTGGGTAATAATATCGCTCAGTTTATACAGGTCGTACAGGCTGCCGATCTGCGCCTGGCTATCATCCATCTGCACAAATACGGTGTCATCTTTAGTCATAAGGATGCGATTATCCACCGTATCTACGATCATGCCGCTGCGCTGCAAATCGACCGCGCTGATGAAGCCGTGCAGATCAGCGTATGTGGTGATACTAATCTCTTCCTGCGGCTCTGGCAAAGTCTCAGCCATCGCTTCCGCTGCGGGAGCTTCTACCCCTTCTGGATAATTGGGGAGCAGTTCTATGCGTCCATCATAGATCGCAACTTTCTGTCCTGGATAAACAAGGTGAGGATTGCGGATAAAAGGATTGTTGGCCCACAGATTCGGCCAGTACCAAGGGTCGGTTATAAAGCGTTCGGAGATCCCCCACAGGGTATCCCCTTTTTTGATGGTATAGATATAAGGGGCCTTTTGCGAGGAGTTCCCCACAGCGCTCTGCGCTGCTGCTTCTGCGAAAGAAAACACCGGCAACACTAGGATCGAAACCAAAACCAGGCATGCTGCCTTTTTAATCATTTTAACTATATACATGCGTGCTCTCTCCTTTTAGTTTAAACGCTCGGAATTCAGAGTGGCTGTTGCCTGTATTGCGGCTTCAGTGTTGGGATAATCGCGCTGCACATTCTCGAGCATGGTGCGCGCTCCACGCCTATCTCCCTGCTGCAGGAGGATGATCCCCTGCTTTAAGTAGGCAAAAGGTACTTTTGAGCCTTTGGGATCAAATCGGATTACTGCAGCGAAAGCTTTCTGCGCTTCAGGATAAAGCCCCTGCGCCAGACACGCTTCCCCCTGCCAAAAACGTGCATTGGCGACATACTCATTGTCGGGGAAGGAGGTCGCAAAGGTCTCAAACAGTTGCTGTGCTTGAGCATGCTTACCCGTTGTGTAAGCCGCAAATGCTCGGCGATATATCTCCGTCGGGGTTTGCTCCTGCACCTTTGTCGTTACCCCACTAGCAGCAGCATCAGGCCTATCCTGTTGTTGGCGCATAATGACATCGTCGGCGCTGCGGGAGCTGGTTACGGCCGCACGTTCCAGCGCTACTTCCGCCAGAACCGCGTCCATCCGCTCCATAAGGCTGTCATGTAGTTCCTCCTGCTGGCGTTGTGTTGCACTCATAGTAGCCAACTGCTGCTCAATGGCGGTAATCCGCAATTGCTGCTTTTCGACCAGGTATTCCAGCGGCCCCGATGGGACAGGCCGGTGCGAAACAGCTGGCCCCCTAGCGCAGCCTGACACCACCAACGCAGCTATAAAAACATGGAACACGCCTGCAGTGCGCAGCACTGTTCTTTTTGTTCCAACACTCATTAGGTGCTTGTCCTCCGCTCAAAGAGAGATTATCCAACTCGTAAAGCGCCGATAATAACAGCTATTATAAATAAATGGCAGCTGTCAGACGTAATGAAATCTTGGTCTGTGTATATTTCCATGCATAGTCCGGCACCCATGATAACCGTGAAGATTCGATGGTGCTATATGTATAAACCCCTAACTTAATAATGCAGATTATTTACCATGAGACACTTAAAACCATTCCGCTCTAATGTCAAGCATTCCTGTCCAAGGGGAAAATGTGTCAATGAGTGATTAAGACGAACCCCCCATACACGTTACTTAAATGGAACAAATTGCATTTCGATCCCGTTTTAACGTATGGTTACCCCCTCCGTCTATCCAGACAGGGGGTTTAGCACAACCTGGCAGACACAAAGAGCTATTACCAAAGAGGAAAATGCACGATGCCCAAAACGCCTGAACTGCTGGCTCCGGCCGGTGATATCGACAAGCTCAGAGTAGCCTTGGACTACGGTGCCGATGCCGTGTATCTCGGCGGCGAAATGTTCGGTCTGCGCGCCCAAGCTGGGAATTTCAACCTTGAGCAACTGCGCCGTGCCATCGATGAAACCCACGCGCGGAATAAAAAACTCTACCTCACCCTGAATGCTTACCTGCCTCAAGGGCAGATGTCCGCGCTGGACAGCTACCTGGAAGAACTGCGCGGCCTGAATATCGATGCGTACATCGTTTCCGACCCTGGAGTGCTCAGTCGGATCAAAGCGGTGGATCCGCGCCGCGAACTCCACCTGTCTACTCAGGCTAACACCCTGAACGCCGCCGCAGCTACTTTTTGGCAGCAACAGGGGGTGGAACGCGTCAACCTCGGGCGGGAGTTGGAGCTAGAAGATATCCGGTCTATTCGCCAAAACACCAACATTGGTTTAGAGGTATTTGTCCACGGCGCCATGTGTATCGCTTATTCGGGACGCTGCCTCCTCTCCACCGCCATGACCGGACGCAGCGCCAACAGCGGTGCCTGCGCTCAACCCTGCCGCTGGAACTATGCTTTGGTAGAAGAGACCAGGCCAGAGCAGGCTTTCGGCATTGAAGAGGATGCCGCAGGTTCCTATATCATGAACAGCCGCGATCTGTGCCTGCTGGAGCATATTCCAGATCTCATCGCCGCTGGCCTAGACAGCCTGAAAACCGAAGGACGCATGAAAACCCTGTACCATGTTGCTC
>CAYPNO010000003.1:0-37392 GCA_964411865.1 uncultured Desulfuromonas sp.
ATAGAAAGAAGTGGCGCATACAGCCCCTGGAGTTTTTGGCTTGGGCAGGACATCTTCACTCCAGATAGAAACAACGCGCGTCAACCGCCGCAAGGGCAGCATCCTTACGGTGCATGGTTGTACGCTGGAGGAGAATACCGGGCGAAATTGGATCAGTACATCCTGCTTACCACCTCGCTTAACCTGGGAACTACGGGGGAGCGGGCACTAGGGAAAGAAACACAGGATATAGCCCACACCGTTCTAGGGTTTGATAAATACCATGGCTGGGATAGTCAGATCTCCAGACGCTGGGGGGCAATTTTTACCGTTGAACTCGAAGGACGTCTACCCGTATGGCAACATCGTAACGGGATGGGGGCCGATGTTATCGGTCGGATTGGAGGACGCGGGGGAAATATTTATGTTGATGCTGATCTCGGTGCGACTATGCGCTTTGGACTCAATCTGCCCGAACTGGAAGAGCACTTCTTCGTACATCCTGAAAGCAGTTTATATATAAGCGCTGGCTATGATCTTCGCATGGTGGATAAAAACGTGTTCCTTGAAGGGGTGCGGAATAGCGACTATTCGGTGAAGCCTGAGCGCACGTATGCAAGCTATCAGGCGGGGATCCACTGGCGTCATGAGCGCTACCGGGTTGACTTGGTTCTCCACTTCCCCGAGCAATATTTCAAACATCAGAAATACCAGTATCGCTATGGCGTATTGAGCTTAGGGTATTGGTTTTAGTTCTGAGTTCGGGATACACTTGACACTACTACACATGGCCCTGCCGGGCTGGAAGCGCCTGGCAGGGCCATGTGTTGCTTCTGGCTGCGGAGTTTATCCCCCTGCCACTTTATTTTACTATTTACCCCTTGTTCTGCACCGTTTTGAAGGTCGCCATGGCCTGAGCCACCATTGAGGAAACATCGCCGGTGTTGCTGGGAATTATCAGGGTGTTGTTCTCCTGCGCCAGTTTGCCGAACTGGGCTACATATTGCTCGGCCACGCGTAGACTGGCGGCGTCCTTCCCCCCTTGCGTTGCCATCTCTTCTGCTACCAGGCGTAAGCCCGTGGCGGTGGCCTCGGCTATGGCCAGAATCTGCTGTGCCTGCCCTTGCGCCTCGTTGATCATGCGCTGTTTTTCCCCTTCAGAACGCAGAATGGCGTTTTGCCGATCCCCTTCTGCGCGATTGATTGTGGACTGGCGCTCCCCTTCAGATTTGGCAATCTCGGCGCGTTTGGCACGCTCGGCGGTCATCTGTGCTTCCATCGCCTGCTTGACGCTGTGGGGCGGGTTGATGTCTGATACTTCATAGCGATGCAGTTTGATTCCCCACGAAATAGCCGCTTGATCTATCGCTTCCACCACGGTAGCGTTGATCTGCTCGCGCTCTTCAAAGGTTTTATCCAGATCAATGCGCCCTATGCAGGAGCGCAGCGAGGTCTGCGCGAGCTGAGCCGCAGCGGTTCGGTAATCGGAGATCCCGTAGGCGGCAAGCTTACTGTCCTGCACCTGGAGATAGATTATACCATCAACCTCCACGGTTACGTTATCGCGGGTGATGCAGGTCTGACTTGGAATATTTATCACCTCTTCTTTAAGCATCAGCCGGTACGCCACTTTGTCGAAGAACGGGATCAGGATGTGAAACCCGGCCCCGAGGGTGCGGCTGTACTTACCCAGACGCTCAACAATAAATTCACTTTTTTGCGGGACGATGGTAGCAGTCTTCGCCAGCACCACCAGGGTTATTACGGTCACAACTATCGCGGCAAATAATGCAGGATTCATGCGCTCTCTCCTTGGTCGAGTTTTACGACCTTTAAAATGGTTTTGATTCCGCCAGCATACCCAACCACCAGAACGGTATCGTCTATGTTAAAATGCTGCTCTGCGCGTGCCGGCCAAAACGAGCCGCGAAACGACACGCGCCCGTCGATTCCCGGCTTTATCTCTTTTACTACCACAGCCGTGCCGGACGGGGCATCATCGAGCAAGTCTGCTTCCTCGCTTCCATGAAATATTCCCACCAGGGTCTTACGCAATATCAGTAAGGTCGTCAAAGAGGTAAGGAGAAAAATCCATATCTGCGCGGTGAGTCCGAAGTCAAAAATCAGCAGCATGATACTCACCGCCAAGGCTCCGATACCGAAAAAAATAATAATAAAACCAGGGGTGAGCAGTTCAGCAACCACAAATACACCTGCGCCCAGCAACCACAGCAACCAGGGTTCCGTTAACCATTCCATCAGCGTTGAGCCTCCTTGGGTGAAGATAGGGGCTAATGCTCTTGCCCCTGCGGATCGTCTGATAATGCAAGCGGGAACATAGCAGAAAGCCTAAGAAGTTTCTGTGTGCGCTACGCTACCACACTTTGCTTTTTGGAGTAGCGCAAAAGGGGTAAGAACGCATCGAATCGGGCGTTGGACTCCTTAATTATCTACCATCAAACACTCCTTACAACCTCTTGCTAAAAATTAATTTCAAAAATAAGTGACTCTGGTCACAAAAAAGTGTACAACCTCGTTGTATCATTTGTTGAAAGTGATTATCAAGACCGTTTGCATCACGATGATTGTGCCCTTTGTACGGGGCACAAAAAACTTTATTGTATGAAACAAGGAGGAAACACGTGAAAAAACTTATTGGGGCTTTACTGTTTGCGCTGGTATTGAGCCCAGCTTTGGTGTCCGCAGCGCAGGAAGAATTATCAAACCACGCTTTACTTGAACGTATCAAACAACTAGAAGCTAATCTGGAAAAATCTACTCTTGGTTCTGATGCAGAGCAAACCCTGGGAGCAACCCTTTCCAGTTGGTCAGACCGCATAACCTTGAGCGGATTAATAGAGGTCGAAGCCAGCTATGAAGATATAGATTTTGATAAAGCCAAGGGAGAAGATGCCAGTGATCTGGTTCTGGCTACTGTTGAACTCGGCATTGACGCCCAATTGACTGACAGCATCAGCGGACATGTGTTGTTGTTGTGGGAAGAAGACGATACTGAACCCATCGATGTTGATGAGGCTTTTATCTTACTCGACGGTATCGCAGATACCCCGGTGTGGATCAAGGCAGGAAAGATGTACGTTCCTTTCGGAAATTTCTCTTCGAATATGATCTCAGATCCCCTTACGTTGGAGATAGGTGAAACCCGAGAAAGCGCTGTTGAGGTAGGGTTCAGTCTCGGCGGGATGTATGCATTGGCATATGTATTTAACGGCGACATTGATGAGGCTGGAAAAGACAATCATATAGATAACTTCGGTGCCCAGGCAGGTTATGCTATGCAACAGTATAACTTCAGTCTGGATATCGGTATCAGCTACATCAACAACCTGATTGACGCTGACGGTTGGGGAGATGAGTTTGAAGACTTCGGTGGCTTTGAACTCAAGGACTACGTTGGGGGATTCGGTGCACATGCCGTAGTTGAGGTCGGCCCCTTCAATGCTATCGCTGAATATATCTGCGCCCTGGATGATCCAGAATATCTTGATGAAAATACCGGTATGGTCGAAAAACGCGATGCGGTAAAAGTATGGAATCTGGAAGCCGGTTACAGTTTTGCTCTTCTTGGGAAAGATGCCATTGTCGCCTTGGCTTATCAGGGAACCAGCAACGCCGACTCGATGCTGCCCGCAGGCTATGCTGCCGCAGCGGATGAACTGGACTTTCTCCCCAAGCATCGCTATATGGCCAGTATGGGGGCAGAAGTTCTGCCATACACCTCCCTGGCGCTGGAGTACCTGCATGATGAGTACGAAGACGATGACAGTGCTGACATAATAACGATGCAACTGGCGCTGGAGTTTTGATCTGACGCTACTCTTCTACAGCTTAGCCAACGATAGTGGGAGCACTCCTAATTGCTCATAAATGTAAGCCCGCAGCGTAGAAAGGCACCCTCATCCCAACCTTCCCCCATCAAGGGGGAAGGCGTACAACACCTGCACAAGCAACCATGGCGCGAGAAGCCTGCTTACCTCCAGTTCCAAATCCACTGAAAAAGATTGGTCCCCAACCAGCACGAAATTATCCAAAATAGATTCGCCACAAACACGCTACTCCAGAAGATGCGGAAGTCGCGCGTAGTCAACTGCCCAAAACGCTCATGGCGCATCCAGACGGTGGTGATGAACGGGTCGAAGTACATAGAAAGAGCCATGAATGCGACGGGGTCACTGCGCTGGAGCATCCACGTCACAATTCGACGCCCGCGGTGCTGGCCATCAAACTCTTTTAAATCGCGCAATGTCTCGATACCGAGCCAGTCCTGTTTCGAATGATTATAGAATTTCAGCAGCAATAGACAAACGAGGGCGGAAAGAAACATCATGACGGCACCGCCGGCCCAAATCCCTGCGGTGTAGATGACGTATGGATAGAGCACGTAATCAAAGAGTTTATTGAAAAGATACATACCTACAACACCAATGGAAAGGGTGCCCAAGCGGCGAATAACTGAAGTGCTTGGCGCTGGTTGTGGTGATGTCATTGTGGTTACCGTTGCAGGCTGTGGGTAAGGAGGCTCCGAGTGAGGACTTCCATCGCTTGACCCTCATACCAGGCCCAAGATGGATTGCCGGAAGAGTTATTGTTGACGAGAGAAACGATAAGGGGTTTTATGCCAAAGTGAGAAGAAATGAACTCAAAAGCAGGCAACACGACAGCTCGGACAAACGATGCGGAAGCTTTGTCTTCGAAGTCCTCAAACAAGATGCCGTGACAGATGAAACGCGCAAGAACGTTGGGGTAAATATGTTTCGGCGTACCGCCATGGGCAACAAACCAGGTGGTTTCGTCTGTAGGAATTATGCCGGGAAAGCATTCTTGCAGCAGGCGGTAATGAAAACCGATAAAACTCTCACCCCAATGAGTGGTGATGGCGCTAAAGGGAATCCCTTCAAACTCACACGCCTCTGCGATTCTGAAACGCTGAATGATTGGTTCACCACGTTTGCTAATACCTTTGACGCAGGTCGTTCGAACAAGGCTGGCTTTATCTGGGTTTGTGCTGCAAAAACGATCTGAGTGCCATGCCATCGCATATGGTCGGCAGCCAGTTTCACTCTTCCTCTATCTGCATTTAGTTCTGCGCCCCAGCGACATGATTCACTTAGCGTGCATAACACCCCCCATCATTGATAGGGGACGTTATGCACCAAATGTCTGCGCGGGGATGACTATCTCCGTTACAAACAACATATACAGGATCACTTAAAGTGCTAAGCAGATTAGGTTAATACTGCCCACAGCACCCCGGCACTAATGGCCGAGCCGATAACTCCGGCCACGTTTGGTGCCATTGCGTGCATCAGGAGAAAATTACTCGGATCTTCCTTAACCCCCATGGTATGCACTACGCGGGCGGAGTCAGGCACGGCAGAAACTCCGGCAGCGCCCAGTAGCGGGTTGATCTTCTCGCGCAGAAACAGGTTCATAAACTTCGCAAATAGAACCCCTCCAGCGGTGGCGATGGCAAAAGAGAGCGCCCCAAGGACAAAGATAAGCATAGATTGCGAGGTAAGAAAATGATTCGCGCTGGTGCTGGCCCCTACGGAAACACCAAGGAGGATGGTGACAATATCGATCAGGGCGTTACGCGCCGTGTTAGCGAGGCGATCAGTCACGAAACTCTCTTTAAGAAGATTACCAAACAGGAGCATCCCAATAAGAACCATGGAGCCGGGGGCAATGAAACCACACAGCATAAACGCGCCAATAGGGAAGATTATTTTTTCAGTCCTACTCACCTGGCGTGGAGCCGGCATCCGAATCAGGCGCTCTTCGCGGGTGGTCAGCAGCTTCATGATGGGAGGTTGGATCACTGGCACCAGTGCCATATAGGAGTATGCTGCGATAGCGATAGAACCAATCAGATGGGGCGCTAGTTTGGCCGAAAGGAAGATCGCTGTCGGGCCATCCGCCCCACCAATAATCCCAATAGCTCCAGCTTCATGGGGGTCAAAGCCGAGGTATAGAGCACCGATAATGGTCAGAAATATACCGACTTGCGCCGCCGCCCCCAGTAGCACTAGCTTCGGATTCGAGAGCATGGTGGAGAAATCGGTCATGGCGCCAATCCCCATAAAAATCAGGGGGGGATAGATCCCTTCGCGCACTCCGTAATAGATGTAACTCAACACACTTCCTTCGTCATACACGCCGATAGCCATATCCTGAAACGCGGGGATATTGCCCATGATGATACCGAAGCCAATAGGGACTAAGAGCAACGGCTCATATTCGTACTTAATAGCCAGGAAAATAAACCCACAGCCCACTAACAACATCATCAGGTGCCCGAGGGTAAGACCAGTGAAGGCGGTGGTGTGCAGAAACTGTAGTAAAATATCCACGTCTACTCCTTAATGAACTAATTCATACAAAATCAAGTATGGAGGCAACCTTCAGAAGTTAAGCCTCGGACGTGATCTGCACCAGCTCCTGCCCCTGCAGTACTGAATCACCAGCTTGTGCTAATACCGCACTGATAGTTCCACTTTGGGTCGCACTTATCTCGTTCTCCATCTTCATCGCTTCCATCTTCAGCAGCGGCTCTCCGCTACGCACCTTTGCGCCCACCTGAACGTAGACACTCAATATCACCCCTGGAATAGGGGCAAGCACCGAGCCCTTTCCCGCGTCAGGGGTACTGCGTTTGGACGCTACAACCGGAGCAGAGGAGCCATACTTGCGCGCACCGGCTTCGAGCTCTGCAGGTTCTGGCACCAAAGCGGTGTGGATTATATTCTGCACCTGCACCTTGAACACTTCGCCATTAAGTTCCAGCTCTGCCTCTTCGCCGTAAAAACTCTTAACTTCAACTGTCACATCTTTACCGTTAACTTGCAGGGTATATTTACGCATGACGACTCCATGATGAAAGTGATCGCATCCGAGCCGATGAGCTCCAGATAGAACGGCTAGCGTGGGGGCGCAAGGTGACGCGCCCACTCTCGCCGCTCTGATATTCAAGCTCCAGATGCAACACCAGAGCCACAACCGCTTCTTTTTCCGCTGTGCTCAGGGATACAACTTTTGTCTCTACCACCACGGGTGTAGCAGCATTAACCCCTGACTTTGCCGCTATCAATGCCAGACAACGCGGCAACACATAGATAAACCCGCTAATAGACAACAAGCTGAGAAAGATAATAGAGGTTCCAATCAACGCCAGCTCTACTCCATTGCCGGCGACGACGTTTTCCCATCCAACATTCATAAAACAAACTCCCGTACCCTCGGAATTAATTAAAGGGGCATATTCCCGTGTTTACGCGCCGGACGCTCGCTGCGCTTATCGCTGAGCATCCCCAGGGCGCGACACAGGCGAAAGCGGGTGCGCTGAGGCAGAATAACATCGTCCACATATCCGCGCTGGGCCGCCACAAAGGGGTTGGCAAAGCTATCTTGATATTCCTGCTCCTTAAGCTGGAGATATTCCTGCGGGGCATCCGTTGCCGCCGCCTCGCGTCCGTACAGAATCTCCGCCGCCCCTTTAGCTCCCATCACCGCTATCTCCGCACTAGGCCAGGCGTAGTTGACATCCCCGCGCAGGTGTTTGGAGCTCATGACGCAGTACGCGCCGCCGTAGGCTTTGCGCACAATCAGGGTTATCTTGGGCACGGTGGCTTCTGCATAGGCATACAGCAACTTGGCCCCGTGGCGGATAACTCCCTGGTGTTCCTGCTGGCGCCCAGGCATGAAGCCGGGCACGTCCACAAAGGTGAGCAGCGGGATGTTGAAGGCATCGCACATCCGTACAAAGCGTGCAGCCTTGCAAGCTGAATTGCTGTCTAGAACCCCAGCCAGATGTTGGGGCTGATTGGCGACAATTCCTACAGCAGCTCCACCCAGGCGCGCAAAGCCTGTAATGATATTAGGCGCATAGTCGGGCTGTAGCTCCATCCAACTTTGTCTATCCATACACGGAAGGACCACCTTCAGCATATCGTAGGGCTGATTTACGTTGGGGGGTAAAACCTGCCCCAGCTCAGGAACCTCACGTTCGGTGGAATCCTCATTATCCTGCCACGGTGGCGACTCTAGATTGTTCTGCGGCAGATAACTCAAAACCTTCCGCAAGCCGCTGATGATCTCCGCATCAGAATCATATGCCAGGTGCGCTACTCCGCTCACAGAGGTGTGGACATCAGCACCGCCGAGTTCCTCAGTGCTGATATCTTCGTAGGTGACCGCTTTTACTACCTTGGGCCCAGTCAAGAACATGTAGCTGTTATGCCGCACCATCATGATGATATCGGTTAGAGCAGGTGAATACACCGCGCCGCCCGCGCAGGGGCCAAAAACACCCGAGAGCTGCGGCACCACTCCGGAAAGGCGCACGTTACGTTCAAAGATATCTGCGTAGCCGGCCAGACTTTCAATTCCTTCCTGAATCCGCGCCCCGCCAGAATCGTTCAAGCCAATAAGCGGTGCTCCGGCGCTAGCGGCCATATCCATTACTTTGCAGATTTTTTCTGCAAATGTTTCCGACAAGGATCCCCCCAGCACGGTGGCATCTTGAGAGAACACAAACACCAAGCGTCCAGAGATGGTGCCAAAGCCAGTCACAACACCATCTCCTGGATATTGCCGCTTTTCCATGCCGAAGTGCTGGCACCGATGCGTTTTGAGCATGTCAAATTCTTCAAAACTCCCTGCATCCAGGAGCATGTCCACCCGCTCTCGCGCACTCATTCGTCCCTGCTCGCGCCGCTTACTCATACGCTTAAACCCACCACCACTCAGGGCATCCTGGCGCAGTTGCAGCAATTCATTTATTTTCTTATCCATTTAAACACCACTTTCTTCACTGCGGTTATTGTCGGTTCTTACAGCTATTTTCTTCTGCACCTACATTCGTTCCCCATCCGCAGCCTATCCGCTGTAATACACCTGATACAGAGTCTCTTCTCCAAGGATCTCATCCACGCGCCCCTGCAGTTCGCACCGTTCCGGGTTACGCAGCCATTCGTTCCAATTCTCCAGATTCCTCCAGGTGCTGATCACTACTTTTTCCTGTGGGTCATCGTAATTGACCAGGGTTTCTCCCGAAACATAACCCGTCTGTGCGTGTGCCCCTGAGCGCATTTGCATCAACAGCGGACGGATTTGTTCCTCTTTATCCTGCGCGACGTGGCGCACGATTATGATTTTAACGGCCATGGCAAACCTCCTCTCAACAGTAAGCGTTCCTTAAAAGACCTCCTTGAACTGTATGCCTATCATTATAACATATAGGGTAATAAATCTACTTGTTTTCTGCCGGAAGTTTTCCCCGTAACCTGTTAGAAAAACGCCTATTTAACGCAGGGGTAGCCATGTTTATCAGCCCTTCTTATTTAAGGGGGGTCTTTACGTCCCGGTAGCCCCCCAAGCAGCCCCCAAACCAAAAGCATCACTGCCCCCCCTCCAGCGGCGAGTAAGCCTATAACCTGCACCTTATCCGTCCATGCAAGGGAAATAAACCACATAGAACAGGCCCCAAGGGTGAAAAAGATAAATATAAGCAGAGAGGATGCGGAGCCAGCGTATTTATCCACCTGCTCCAAAACCAGATTATTGCTCGGCGGGCGACTCAACCCGATGGAGAATGTTATCACCGCCATCGGGAGCGCCAATCCCCATGGTCCAGGGAACAGGCGCAGGAGCATAATGATTCCACCACTTAAAAGACCGACAAATCCCAGAGTCATCACCGTACCTGCACGAATGTGTTTCAACAACCGCGTACACAGCAACGAACCGGACATGAAGGAGATGGCATTAATCGCAAAAAAATAGCCGAAATGCTGCGCGCTCACGCCAAAGTGATTGATGTATATATCGGCGGAACCAGCGATAAAGGCAAAATGGGGCAGCACCACCAGCGACACCAGCACCGCGTAAGCGATGTAACGCTTGTTACGAAACAATTCCAGATAGATAATCAGCGTTTTCAGCGCACCAGCCTGTGTCCGTTCGATATTGGTTTCCCCCATGCGATATACCCCGATTAAGGCAACAACTCCAATTCCAGCCTGGAGGATAAAAATCCACCGCCACGACAGCCACACCAAAATCCAACCCCCGATAATAGGCGCCACCGCCGGAGCCAACGGCATTATCACCCCAATCCAGGCTAGAATCCGAGTGCGTTCGTTATTGGTGTAGATGTCCTTGGTGATTGCCATTGAGAGTGCAGTGGCAGCGGCAGCTCCAGCGGCTTGCAAAATCCGCGCAAAGATCAGCACTGTAACACTGTCGGCCAGGCCACACAGTACCGAGGCCCCTATAAACAAAGCGATCCCCCCCAACAACGGAGGTCGGCGTCCAAAACGATCCGACAGGGGACCGTATATAAGCAAAAAAACACAGTAACTAATGAAGAACGCGATCAAAGTAAGATTGATCATCATCAGGGGCTTATCCCAGTGCTGCTGCAACATAGGAATAGCAGGCAGATACATGTCCGTCGCCAGCGGCGGGAACGCCGTCAGGAGGACAAGGAGAAGAAATATTTGCGCTTTACTCATAATTTTACTCGATCAAATCTATCACGGCACGAATTTGTTCAGCATTTTATCTCAGATAAAAATTGAACATTAGTTTAATTCCAATATTTTACAGAATAAAAAAATCTCTTGTCAGCACTTCAAGTACGCCGTTTCACCCCACGTTGAGGCTGAGCTGTTGTTGGATCTTCGGGCCACGGATGCTTAGGGTAGCGCCCTTTAAGTTCCTTTTTAACCTCGGTATAGGTGGTGGCCCAGAAATTTTCCAAATCGGTAGTGGTCTGGATAGGACGCCGTGCCGGGGAAAGCAATTCAATGAGCACAGGAACCTGTCCGTTCCCAACGGCTGGGGTACATCTGAGACCGAACATCTCCTGCAGTTTAACCGCCAGACGCGGTTGGGTAGATTCACTACTATCGATACTCCCATAGTCGATCCGCACATTGGAACCACTCGGCACCCGAAACCGCTCCGGTGCCATTAACTCAAGCTGTTGCTGCTGCTCCCAGCTCAACATGCTACGCAGCGCCGCAACCATGTCCACTTGCTTGAGTGCGCTTATACTCGTGATACCATGCAGAAACGGAGCAAGCCAATCTTCCAAGAGCGCTAACATTTCGGCCATTTCAACCGCTGGCCAACCTGCCACCAAGTTGTGCTGGGCAACAAAAAGGATGCGCGCATATAGCTGCGTACTCGCGACAGTCCACGGCAGAACATCGAGCCCGCGCCCACGAATCTGTTCAAGCATTAGCTGTAGGGCACGGTCAACGTCCAGTCGGACAGGTTCCTGTTGCAGCACCAGGCTCCCAAGACGTCGGCAGCGCCGAGCTGTGACCCGCGCACCAATACTGTCCCAGAAGGTTTCCGATTCTATCCTGATGTCGGCTGCAAATACTTGCTCTACTTGCTCCAGTTCCAGCGCAAAACCCATGCGTATCAGTGCTTCAGCTTCCTGACCGTGCTCAAGTTCCGCCACCACCAACCACTCCGCCGCTACCACGTGCGTGCGCGACGCGAGGCACGCTCCCCTGCCGCTGCGCAGCAGATAGCGCTCGCGGCTCCCTGCACGCCGGTGGGCAATACGATCGGGGTATGCGTACAGCAACAAACTCCCAATCTGGTTTGTTGCGCCAATATCCAGCGTGTTGCCAGGCGGCGCTTTTATGCCAAGATGCTGCTTCAATTCATGCAGGTTGCGATCTGCTTGCCACCAGGGATCACGCCCCTCTTGCCCCTGCGCTGACGGGGTTCGCGCCGGATGCCACCGTTCCAACATATCGACCAGATCGGTGGAATTCCCATCTGTCGAACGTGCGGTACCTCCATGGCGAAAGAGATGCGGTGCATCCAGAATGGTGGCCAAACGACAAGCCAGTTCCTGTTCACGCGCAGTAGAAGCTGCCACCACCATCCGAGCCAGACGCGGATGGAGAGGTAATGTGACCATTTTGCGCCCTATCGGGGTCAAATGGCGCGCACTATCCAACGCTCCAAGTTCATGCAGCAAGGCAAAGGCCGCCCCCATATGCGCAGCTGGCGGGGTATCGATCCAGCGCAAGGTTGCAGGGTCCTGTACTCCCCACGCCGCCAACTCCAACGCCATGGCACTTAAATCGGTGCGCATTATTTCAGGAACCTGATGCGGAGCAAGAGCGTGCTGCATATTTTCGCTCCAAAGGCGGTAACAAAATCCCGGCCCTTGGCGTCCAGCACGGCCCGTACGCTGAGTCGCACTGGACCGGGCTATCCTCCGCGTGGGGAGGCGCTCCATGCCGCGCGCTGGATCGAACTCCAACTGGCGTTCGAGACCACTATCCACTACGACTCCGACCCCATCGATGGTGAGGCTGGTCTCTGCAATATTGGTCGCCAATACCACCTTACGCTTTTGCCCGGGCTCTAGTGCCTTGCGCTGCTGAGTGAATGGGAGCGCACCATACAGGGGCAAAACATCTAATCCTTTCGCCCAGCCCTGTTGCTTTAAGCTGGCAGTACAACGGTTAATCTCCCCCGCCCCAGGGAGAAAAACCAAGATATCCCCAGGATGCTTCAACCCCTCACATACGGCGTTACCCACCTGCTGAGTCAGGGTGGCAGAATCTGCCTCGCGGTAAAATACACTGACGGGGTAGCTCCGCCCTGCGCTGTGCAGCACTGGGCACTGTTCCAGACGTTGCACTAGCTGTTCGGTATCCAGAGTGGCAGACATCAGCAGCAGGCGCAGCTCAGGGCGCAGACTCTGCTGCACATCCAGGCTCAGAGCCAGACCTAAATCGCTGTGAATGTTGCGCTCGTGAAACTCATCGAAGATAATAAGCCCGACCTCACTAAGTTCAGGGTCGTGCTGCAAGCGCCGCGTTAACACCCCTTCGGTAACAACCTCGATGCGTGTTGCGCTACTCACAGCGCGTTCATGCCTGACGGTGTAACCCACGGTCTGTCCGGGCTGTTCTCCCAATTGTTTACTCATGTAGCGTGCTGCGTGGACGGCTGCTAAGCGCCGAGGTTCCAGCAGCAGAATCTTTTTCTCCCCTAGCCATGCTTCATGCAACAATGCCAGTGGTATCCGCGTGGTTTTTCCCGCGCCGGGCTCCGCCTGGAGCACAGCGCAAGCACTCTGCACCAGCGCATACCGCAGCGGCTGAATGATTTTTTCAACAGGGAGCGTTATCACACCAGATAATTACCTCTTGAATTTCAGCTTTAACTTAGTTGCTCAAGATTCGACTTGTGGTTAAGTTTGCAGGAAACAGTAACGGGATAGTAGCAAAAAAATGTTGCCAGATGAGAAGTAGTTGCACGAAAAGGGGCGACTAGCTTGAGGAAGAATATAAAGGGCGAGTTCTGCGCTTTTTGCGTAGAACCCGCCCTTTAAAAGAGCCTGACTGAAATGTCCGAGCTAGTGTATTTTTTCTAGAAACTCCAACAAGCGTGCATTGAAAAACTCTGGGTTCTCCAGATTGCTCATATGTGCTGCCCCTGGCACCACCTGCAGCTCCGAACCTCTAATCTGTTCATGCATGAAACGAGCAGTCTCCGGGGTGGTGAGGGCATCCTCCTCCCCCACTAAAATCAACGTGGGAATAGAAATATTTCGCAGAGACTCCGTAGTATCGGTGCGTCCCGCCATGGCGATAAGATTGCCAGCTATAGCGCGTGGATCGTTCGCGCTGATCAAGTCCTTGATTAAACCGACCGCAGGCACATCATCCTGTATTGACGCCTTGGTAAAAACAGCCCCGACAAAACCTTCGGCAAATGCCGCTGCTCCATCTTGCTTGACCGCCTTTGCCCCGGCCGCGCGCTTTATCTTGGCAACATTATCATCCGCCTTGCTCTGGGTATCACACAATACCACCCCGAGAAAACGCTCCGGGTTCCGTTCCAACGCGCGCAGGGCGATATATCCACCCATGGAGAGTCCCACCACAATCACCTGATCGATCTCCAAATAATCGAGCAGGGCGATCAAATCATCCACATGTCCCTCTAAAGTATACTGCCCATCCCCCAGATCACTGTTGCCCAAACCGCGAAAATCATAGGCAACATGATGAAAATCTCTGTCCAGCATCTTAAGCTGATCTGTCCAGATAGCACTACTAAAGGGAAACCCGTGAATAAAAACAACGGAGGTTGCTGCAGGATTACCACCCTCTGTATAGTAGATTTTAGTCCCGTTTATTTTAGCCTGCATAATCCCTCCTTTGGATGTGTAGCGTTAATAAGTTAGACTCTATAAGTATCTTTCCTTCTAAATATTAATCATATCACAAAAAAACCTAATGACTAATAGCGTTCATTGCTGTTCAGTCAATGAATAAACAATCGCCGCAATGTGGGCGTAGGCAGTTCCTCCGGAGCTACGCGCATAATATTTTCATAATATTCCAACGTTGCAAATAAGCCTTCCAAAGTTCTCTGCGTAATATGTGCGTGCACGTCATTATAGGATATGTATTTGCCCTTACTCTCCAACTTGAGCACCCGCAAGAAATAACAAAAATCTTGATACAAACCGACCTCTGCCATCTTACGCCGCACCAGTGAGGAAATTTCTAACTTAAGCGCAGCATATGCGTGATCACGCAAATAGGCAGTAACTGCGTTGTGCTCCCCCCTCAGCACCTCTATACCAAAGGGAATATCTAACTGTTGGACTGCAGCGTAAAATATCGGTGCGGCGGCGAAAGATGTCATTTCGGCCGCTGTATTCATCTGTTTTTCTAGCAGTTTAAGTTTGTTCCATACCTGAACATTACATGAGCCGGCTGCCAACGAACGAATTTCCGGAGGGAAAACGATATTTAATTTCGCATTACTAGAAAATCCCCCCTCGTTACCGCACTCTCTAATAGTTTGGTCTATGGCTAAACAAAGAGCCTCCTTAAGTCCTGCCGCTACCGTACCCTCATCCATTGCAACCCCATCTGCATCGACGGTTAAGCCAGCCAGGGAGCGATTGGGAATCTTATCGGCATAGGCTTGCGTAACAATGGGAAAAACCCAGCACAACAGCGCAAACGAAACAATCGAAGCAAATTTTTTAGTGCTTTCGGCTTTCATCTTCTGCTCCTTGCTGCACAAATCAGGGCCGCTACCTGCGCGCGTCCACACATCAATAAATTGGGAACATACCTGCACCGGATAACGGATACAGACTTAAAGATCTTCAGCGTCCAGCCTTGCGCCTTAGGGTAATACTTTCACCCCCTACTCCCCAATTATCGGTCTCCACCTCTTCTATAATAACCACCGTGGTCGCTGGATTTTTCCCCAACACATCCACCAATAACTGGGTCGCGCCAGCGATTAACTGCGCTTTCTGTTCCGGCGTGGCACCCTCTTTAGTAATTTTAATATTTACGAATGGCATATATCTTCTCCTGATTGTTTTTCTAATTTATGTGTTATTTTTCCACTTTTTCCAGCTCATGCTTACGATCCTTATTTAGATCAGCCTTGGCAAACTCTGAAGAATCGGGCAGGTGCAGTACAAAACACTGCAAGGTATCAATCTGGACGCTCGCCTCGGAGACACTGAAGTCAAGTACGTGTCCACCAGCATTGCGCTCTGCTGTGAGAAAATGGAGATGATACCCGGGCACGTTGACCCCTTGGACGAAAGAGGGGCAATAAAACCCTATCAGCACCCCGTCAACATCATCAAACTCGAACACCGGCTGCTCCTTCACCACCTCAACCAGAGGGCGATATGGTTTATGCTGCGCCGGCACGCTGCGGGTGCGCATCTTGGTAAAGCGCCCTTCAATCAAAATCGCATGAAAGTAGTTTGGAGCCAAATACTGCTCCAACCAGGCGGGAAGTTTTGTGTAACCCAGCCCCGCAGGCAACGCCAAATGCTGATCTGGCGCAAAGGTGGTTACCGAGGCAAAAGGGGTAGTGTCCGTGTCCGCCACCTCCAGCGCTCTTCCATCGGCTTGCACACGGTACACGCTGCCCTTGTAAACCACCATCTCGCCATCGAGTGCATCGAAGGTGCCGATACCGAAGTCGCCAGCATTCTTGAGCTGTGTCATGCTTATTTCACCGGCATAAAGACCACTAAGCAAGGCATCAATGGTGGAAAACTGGGTCAGGGTATCGCGCTGGGCGTGGGCCGGAACGCACCAGACGCAGATACCAGCAATGAGCCCTGTTAAAGTCGTGAATATCTGTTTTCTCAAGGTATTTCCCCTTTATAAATCCAATTTTTTTATCATGGTAACTATATTTTGCTTATCCACCCGTGCATAGCTCCACTGATCGAGATTACTGCGGATAAAATGGAGCCCAAGGCCGCCGATGGCGCGTTCCTCTAAGGACAGATCAAGATCTGGCTCTGCGGCGACGGTGGGGTCGAAGGGGATACCGAAATCACGCACTTCAAGGCGAATTTCCCCCACATTTTTCCATAAGCGTAATTCTATTTCGTGGATATTGTCATCCGGATAGGCATAGCTCATCACATTCACTAACCACTCCTCCAGAACCAGGTTCAGCTTAGTTACGAGTGAATCTGACCAGCCAAAAGGTGATTTTAGTTCCTCAAGCCACGCTACCATGCGGGGAAGCTCTGTTCGATGGCTCTTTAGCACCAACCGCGAGGTTGGTGATCTCTCTGCTGCCGCGCCTGCGCTCGGCTGCGTATATGCCATGCACAGCATGGTGATATCGTCCGATTGATCCGCGCCGGCAGCAAAGCGTTTCAACTCTTTTCCTACCCGATTAATACTGGCTTCGGCGGTTTCGGTGCAGCAGTGCGCCAGCAACTCAAGCATCCGTTCATCACCAAATAGCTGTAGCTCTGGATCCATCGCTTCGTTCACACCATCGGTATAGAGAAACAGCTTTTCTCCTTCCGCAAGGGTAATCCTCCGGTTGCAAAACTCGGCATCTGGCATGATTGCCAGAGGGGGGGAGTCCGCAATTTCGAACATGCGAACTCCATCCGCACCCATAAGCACCGGGGGGTTATGCCCAGCATTGGAATACTGCAGTTCGCGCGTAGTCAAATCAAAGATGGCGCAAAATGCGGTGATGAACATGCACGAATCGTTACCCTGAGCCATCTCATTATTCACATGGAATAGAGCTTTAGCCGGATCCGGGATGGTCTGAATGGTGGACTTCAGCAGCGTCTTCCCTACCGCCATGAACAGAGACGCAGGAACCCCCTTGCCAGACACATCGCCAATACAGATATACAGTCGATTATCATCCAGAAGGGTAAAGTCATACAGGTCGCCGCCAACCTCGTGCGCGGAGTCCAGGGAGGCGAAGAGATCCAACCCCATCCGTTGCGGAAACGGGGGAAACAATTTGGGCAGAATGCTGTGCTGAATATCGCGGGCAATGGAGAGTTCGCTGGCGATCTTCTCTTTTTCCGCCGTGGTGGTGGTGAGCTCGTCGATGTAGGTGCGTAGATCGGTGCGCATCTGGTCAAAGGAGAGGATCAAACGCCCAATTTCATCCCGCCGCCGCGCTTGTGGCAGCTGCGCAGCAAAATTACCCCCAGCCAGTTGTTCAGCCGCGCCACACAGAATACGGATGGGTTTAGTGACGGTGCGCGCAATCAAAAAGGCGGGGAGCAGCAACAATACAATACCGCCCAATGCAATCAAGGTAGTTTTTACTCCGAGGGCAAAGACCGGGGCGAGAATCTCCTTCTCTGGAATAATGAAGCCCACCTTCCAGCCGGTCTGAGGCACGGTACTGAAGTAGAGCCACGCGTATTCATCAAGGACATAGCGTTTAAAGCGCACGCTGCCTGAATCCTGTTGCCCTAATGCGTTAAAAATATTTTCAATGGCGGCACGATCCTGCGCGGTAGGAGAAGATTCCACTAAACTGTAGAGGGTCTCGGTATGGACCCAATCACGATTAGAATGAACCAGGAATTTCCCGAATTGCGATATCAACAGAGGGAAACCGGCGTGTCCAAGTTCAAGGTCTTCCAGTTGCTGTTTGACACCCTCCAGGGAAAGATCGCCAGTTATTACCGCGCGAACCTGCCCCTGTGTAATCACCGGAGCGCACCAAGTAAGCATCAAGGCACCAGCATCGGCATCGTAATACGGGTCGGTCCACACGGGGCGCTGCAAATGGTATGGCAGATAAAACCAATCACTCTGGTAATCCAGGCTCGGGTTGGAGCGATCCATAACCTGAACCTCCCCTCGCCCCCGCCAGGAGTAGAGGATCTGAAACCCGGCAGCCGAGAAATCCTCCTCTGGCGCAAGCGCGATGGCGCTGCCGTACAGGTCCCCTTTCGTACTCATGGTGCGTTCAAGCAGGTGCAACGCTGCGGCCCTGGTTCTGGGCAGAAGTGGATACATTGCGGCCGCTTCATCCACCACCTTCTGCAACTCCAGCAGTTGCTGGTTAAACTTCAATGCAGCGGAATCTGCCAGCGCGATATAGTGCAGTTCCTGATCCTGAAGTAGAACCCGACGCATCTCAAAATGGTTGAAGGTTACCAGCGCCAGCACCACAATGGCGGTGCCTGTGAGTATAAACAACGCCAAACGTACAAACAGGGATTTATCAATCAAGGGCATGGCGGGCTCCAGAGGTAACAAAATCAGGATATGCAGGTGCGCAGGACTCCAACCCCAGAATACGCAACGCGTCGAGATAGCGCGATTCTGCGAGGATGCCAGGCTCCCAATCTGCGCCCCCTTCTGGAAAGATTGATTGCAGCATGCTAGCGAGCATCCACGCCATGTGGGTGCGATTAACCGGCAACCGTGCCTCCTGCACATGGCGCATCACCACATCCAGGGTGTGCTGCGGATGTTTGCGGGCATACTCCCACCCCTGCATACTCGCGCGCGCAAAGGCTTCACAAGCCTGAGGCTGCTCCTGCCAGAAGGATTGGCGGGTGTAGATACCATCCTCCGGCACATCAATCCCTAAGGCATGAAAGTCAAACACGCTTATACTCTCAGGGCCAACCCCGCTCTGGAGTAATGCATGGTATTCGTTGTAGCGCATGGCGCAGCATGCATCTGCGCCTCGGCGCAGAAACAGCCCCTGGGTGTAATACTGCGGAAGAATGGTAGCTTTGACCCCGTAACGCTGTAAAAAACGCTGGTACGCCGGACGATAAGCCTCCCACACGGTGATGATAGTGCCGTCCAGATCCACAGGCTTTTCGATGTGCCGATCCCCGTTACGCCCGTTCTTCCACGCCACCAGAGTCAAATTGGAACGGTTCAGCACTTGGCGCAGCAGCACCAGGCGGTTGGAATCAGTCTGGGTAGTCAGCACCGCTGCAAGCATATCGGTGCAAAACTCCGCCTCGCCCTGGCGCACCATCTGCAGTGGATGAACATGCGCCCCGCCGGGGATGATCTTAAGGTTGAGACCAGCATCAGCGTAGTAGCCCTGCTCCTGCGCCATATAATACCCGGCAAACTGAGCCTGGTGCTCCCACTGCAACACGAGACGCACCGGCACCGGTTCTGCCTGCTTGGCCTTAAGCGTATCCGCGCAGACAGTGTCGGCTGACAACAACAAACCCAGCGCCGCCATTACCCATGGCAACGTCCATAACACTGCCCATGCGGCAATCCGCTGGAGCACACTACCTTTGCTGTTCTGCATATACATCAGCCCCTTTCCGCACTGCGGCGCGAGATTTTAGCGAATATCCAGAATATTGTGCAGACCCGAAAGCTTAAACACCTCGGCTACCCCATCCTGCATATTGTGCAATTGTAGGGTAGCACCGTTCTGTTTCATCTTTTTCGCCGTCACCAGCATCACCCGCAGCCCAGCGCTGGAGATATAGACGGTAGCAGCAAAATCGCACACCAGCAGTTCTGGTTGCTGTTCAGCAATAGTGCTGAGTATTTGCGCTTCAACTTCTGGGGCATTAGTGGCATCTAGACGTGGGGGAATTTCAAACGTAAGCATGATTTTTTCCTATAAATATGTGGGTTGATAATTGGTGGTAATAACGTGATGGGCCCGCTGCGCTTTGCCCATCCTACCTCTTCCGCCTGTACCCATATTGTTATCAAGTTGAATTAAAAACAAGGGCAACACTTCAAACGTACTGTGTTCGCAGCATCTCGGCAACCCCTTCGTCCAGCAATTCCCGCCTCTGCACCCGATCAAAGGTGGCAATTAAATCGGAAACTCGGGCGCGCTGTTTGCGCTCGTGCTGATAATCTTCGATAATTTCCCCCTTATGCATCATCACGATCCGTTCAGGCAGATCCACCGCCTGCTGCATGGAATGGGTCACCATTAAGGCGGTCAGCTGTTCGCGTGCGATAATTTCGCGCGTCAACTCGGCCACCTTGGCGGCACTCTTAGGGTCAAGCGCGGCGGTATGCTCATCGAGTAGCAGGAGCTTGGGTTGTGCCCAAGTGGCCATCAGTAAGGTCAATGCCTGACGCTGCCCACCAGACAGGGTGCCAATGGGATTATCCAGCCGATCTTCGAGCCCCATCTTCAGGGTGCGGACCCGCTCGGCTATCACTTCGCGCAGCGAATTGGTCACCGCCAGCCCTAACCCGCGCCGCCGCCCGCGCTGCATCGCGATAGCGATATTCTCCGCAATAGTCATATCCTGCGCCGTACCGGCGAAAGGATTCTGAAACACGCGCCCGATAAACTGCGCGCGGCGGTGTTCGGCCCAGCTGGTGACATTACGCTGATCCAGCTCGATACTGCCACTATCTGGCTTAAACACCCCGGCAATCGCGTTGAGCAGCGTACTCTTGCCCGAACCGTTAGTACCGATGATGGCGGTGAAGCTCCCCGGTTCCAGCTCCAGGCTGACGTTACGCAGCGAGCGCACCTCGTTGACGGTGCCGGCGTGGAAGGTCTTGCTCAGTCCAGCAATTTTAAGCATGGCGACCCCCTCGTTTCAGTCTGCGTCCCAAGTTGGAGAAGCCACCAGGTGCGACCAGAGCGGCAAATACGAACAACGCCGTCACCAGCTTCAAATCGTTGGGATTCAGCCCCCAGCGAAGGGCGATCGCTATAAGGAGGCGGAATAAAATCGTCCCGAGGATTACCCCGACGATACTCAGTCCGAGGCTAGTTCTCCCCACGAGGGCTTCGCCGATAATGATACTCGCCAATCCCCACACCATCATACCGATCCCCATCTGCACATCGGCAAAACCCTGATACTGCGCCAGCAGCGAGCCGGACAGCGCCACAAGGCCGTTGGCCAATGCCAAGCTGAACACCACCATGCTGTTGTTGTTGATCCCCTGCGCGCGCACCATCTGCGGATTATTCCCCGCAGCACGCAGCGCAGTGCCAAAATGGGTCAGGAGAAACCAGCGCAGCACAATTCCGCACCCACTCACAATTACCAAACTGGTGATAAAGATCGCCATATCACCCGCTGCCACCTGCCAGCCAAAGAAATTCAGGCGCGCGTCCGCCCCACAGAAGCGCTGCAGTAGCACCTCAGGCGCATGGGAGATGCTCGCTACATCCAGCAGGGGGATATTACTGCGTCCCATAATGCGCAGATTTATCGAATACAGCGCCGTCATCACTAAAATTCCGGCCAAAATCTGCTGGATCTTAAAGCGGGTATGTAAAATAGCGGTCGTAGCTCCAGCCGCAGCACCAGCCAACGTCGAGAGTAACGCCGCTAGCCAGGGCGACCACCCGTTCACCAACAGGATTGCGGTCACAGCTGCGCCAAGGACGATGGAGCCATCTACGGTGATATCGGTAAAGCGAATCATCCGAAAACTGATGAGGGTCCCGAGGGAGAGGAGGGCTAGAATTAGCCCCATAGTAAATGCACCGATAACCAAACTCATGCCAGCACCTCCGGATTCTGAATAGCGGAAAACCAGCATGCGCCGCGCACTAGGGCGCTCTCGCCGAGACCAAGCATCGGGCGCTTATCTTCAACTAGATGCATCACGGTCTTGGGTGGCGCGGCGTTTAAAAACTGGAGCAGAGCTTCATGCATGTCGAGTATCCCGTTCTGCAACGGTTGGCGTGGAAACACCGTCGCATGCATATGCGCCGCCGCCATCCCGTTTTTACCTGCAGGGGCGGATTCCAGCTGCGGCAGTAAGGGGCCGGAGCGGGTTGCCGCCACCCCGACAATGAGGGCCTGCTCCCCAGCATAGCTACGCTCACCGCAGAAGCTAAGCCATTCCCTGATGGCCGGATATTGGATATCGGCGGCGGAGCTGAGCGCCCCAGGAGACTGGATCAGGTGCGCACCCACTAAGCCTTCAATTTCACCCAAAATCACAAAACCAATGGCTGCGCCCCCGCAGTGGGCAGCCATTTTATCCAGCAGCTGCGCTAGGGTGTATTCCGCTTGGGTGTCGGTGGGGGCAAAGCGGAGCAGATGCGCCATCTGCCCCTGCAATTGCAGCACCTGCGCACATTCAAGCTGGGGGACAAAACTCTCTTCGGCGAGCAGATAATCTGCTGGAGTCTGCTCTTGCGCCGGTTGAAACACCACATTGCCCGCAACCGCAAGAAAATCCCCCAGCAGCGCGGCAGTATCCATCTCCGGCATCTGTGGAGCACCTATCCCCAGGGCGATGCTGTCGCGCGGGAACGTAACCGACGGAATAGCGCTAGGATTGAGCGCTTCCCACGGCCGCCACGTCGCCGGAAGCGAAGCGTGCAAGCGCGCACCAGTGTCCAGCTCAAAACATTCCACTTGCGAAGGGGTCTGAGGAGCCTCTTCCGTATCAGGGTGTGCGACCGCAGCGGGAGGAAGGGCGCTGCTATCCACATCAAGCCACATCCCAAGGCCGGAGGAGCGCAAGGTCTGCTCCACAAAGGGAGCTGGATTAATAACCCAGAACTGCCCTTTTACCTTGCTGAGCTCTTTGTATACCTGCATCAAGGCACGAATACCGGCGGAACTCAAAAAGTCCAACTGCGACGTATCAACCGCCAGCCAGTGCTGCCCTGCACGAATCTTACCCATCAAGGTGGTGGAAAAGTGATCGGCCCAGGTCGCATCCAAACGCCCCTGCACCCTAATCAGGGAACATTCTCCACGCTGCTCAAATTCTATCTTCATTAACCTTACTCCCTGGTGATAGTTCTGGCGGCAGGGCAACGTTCTGCTTTCTCTCCCCTGGCTCGAAATGATCGTAGACTTGGGTGGGACCGATGGGCAGATCTGCAGGAGAAACCCCAGCCAGCACCCGCGCCGCTAACTGGCCAGACTGGCAGCCCCAGGCGAAATAACTGTCGCCGACAGCTCCGCTGGCGCCATGCTGCATCAACGAAGTATCGGTGGTAAAAGTAGGGATATCTGCCCCTGCCGCCACCTTGTGGATAGCCGCGAACCCGGTAACCGCAAGATTGTCCGCCGAAACAATTATGGCCCGCGCTCCGCGCTGAATAAGGGCCTGGGTTGCCATGGGCAGATCAGAAATAGTTGCTACGCTAGACTCAAGGATGGTGATGTTCTGTTCCAATCCGGCTTGGCGCAGTTTTTCTACCGAAAGCATAGAATTCATCTCCGCCGGGTCATACACGATTCCTACTGCTGTCAGGGCTGGGTCATACCGGCGCGCCATCTGCAGCAGCTCATCCACCGGTGGATCATCGTGGATACCGGTGATGTTCGGTGGGGCCCCCTCCTTAAATAAACCAAGCTTAGCCGGATTACTCGACACGGTGAAAACGAGAGGAAAGTTAAAATTCCGCTTCGCCGCCGCCACAAACACCGGCGTAGACACCGTAAGCAAAACATCTGGCTGTTGCTGCTCCACCTGATCTAGGATCTGGCTCACATGAGTCATGTCGCCCTGGGCGTTGTAGGTCTTAACGACATAGTCCCTCCCTTGCTGCAGCCCCATCTGCGCCAACCCCTCCCAGAGCCCCTCTATGGCAGCATCGAGAGAAGCATTATCCATCAAATTCACCAGCGCCAGCGCTGCGGGAGCTTCCCCTGCTGATCTGAGGTTGAAAAACACATCCGCACGCTTGAGCAGTTCAGTGCTGGGGGTTATTCCCGCACGCTGCAAGGCAGTCAAGTCTAGGCCCAGCTCCATCTTTTCCCCGTAAGCTATGGGGATTGAGGCGGGGTTTTCCCCAAGGAGCAAGCGCGCGCTCAAACGAGCTAAGCTGCGTCCATCACTATAGGGCCCCGACGAGCAGGAGATAAGCGCTCCTGTTCCCATAAGTCCAACATCATCAGCGATCATCGGCACATTGTACTGGCGGCACACCTTCAGCATTGCCGGCATCCCATTCGCCACGGTGTTGTCTGCCATGGCAAACACCATATCTACGTTACGATTCAAAAGACTGCGAATCCCCTCTGGAACCTCACTGGTGGTATAAACCGCGACCTGCTCTAGGGCAATACCGCGTGCATCGAGTATCCGTTTGAGGTCGACAATCTCTTTGGCGGAATTGGCTTCAGACGGATTGTACAGCGCCCCTATCCTCTGTGTATGTGGGAGCAGACGCTGCGCCCAGTCAAATAACTCTTCAGTGGGAATTTGCTGCGCAATACCGGTAACGTGGGGCAGGTGCTGGGTAAAGCTCTCCCCCGCACCAGCTTCAAGAGGGGCGGAGACAATCCCAAACGCTATATTCACTCCATCCGCATGGGCAATGGCGCTGGCAAGACACGGAGTCGACATCATCACGAGGAGATCTGGTGCACTCTGCACCATGCTCATAATAACCTGGGGCAGAAACGACATGTCTCCATTGGCATGTTGCAGTTGCAACTCCAGGTTCTTCCCTTCGATAAAGCCAAGCTGCGTCATTTCATCGCGGAAACCCTGAATGGCGTAATCAAAAATCGGGGCTGGAACCATGTAGCCCAAGCTAATGCGGTAGGTTTTTCCCGCTTCTGGGGTGAGGGGGGTTCCCATTCCCTGCTGCTCGGTAACGGCGGCTGTAGAAGGGGTTGTTTTTGCGCCATGCCTCCTCTGCGTATCTGACAGAAGCAGAATTGAAGAGGCGACCGCAATCAAGGTCAACGCCAACCACAGATGTTTAACCATCGCTTTCATCGGGGCAATGCTCCCTTTCCTGTCCATTGTTGTTTTTCTGCCCTGCGTGCTGAGTACGCTGCGCTTTGTCCATCCTACCTCTTCCGCTCCATCTCCGTATGCTGGGAATCTGAGGGCTTTTAGCCTATTTGGGCTCCGGTTCAATGTGATCATAGACTTGGGTCGCGCGGATAGGAATATCTGCCGGAGAAACCCCCGCCAGCACCCGCGCCGCTAGCTGCCCGGACTGACATCCCCAGTCTAAATAGCTGTCGCCTACCGCTCCGCTGGCGCCGTGCTGCATCAAAGAAGTGTTTGTGGTGAAAATAGGGATATCTGCCCCTGCCGCCACCTTGTGGATAGCCGCGAATCCGGTAACCGCAAGATTGTCAGCCGAGATGATTATGGCCCGCGCTCCGCGCTGAATCAGGGCTTGGGTTGCCATGGGTAGGTCAGAAATGGTTGCTACGGTAGCTTCATGGATTGTGACGTTCTGTTCCTGTCCGGCTCGGCGCAGTTTTTCAACCGAAAGGATAGAATTCATCTGCCCTGGGTCATATACGATCCCCACGGCAGTCAGGGCTGGATCATAGCGGCGCGCCATCTGCAGCAACTCGCCCAACGGTGGATCATCGTGAACTCCAGTGATATTAGGGGGACATCCATGCTGAAACAAACCGAGTTTAACCGGATCGCTGGCCACGGTGAAAACGAGAGGAAAGTTGAAATTCCGTTTTGCCGCCGCCACAAACACCGGCGTAGATACCGTAATAAGCATATCCGGCTGTTGCTGTGCTACCTGATCAAGGATCTGGCTCATCTGCGTCATATCGCCCTGGGCATTGTATATCCTGACGGCATAGTCCTTCCCCTGCTGCAGCCCCATTTGCGCCAACCCCTCCCAGACACCTTCTATGGCAGCGTCGAGGGATGCATTATTCGTCAGATTCACCAAAGCCAGCTCTGCGGGAGCTTCCCCAGTTTTCGAGGTAAGGTTCTTTTCCTTCTGTAGTTCTGCGCCAACAAGACGCTGCTGCAAGGTCGGCGTCAGGCTCCAGTTGGCGGACAAGCCGGCAAGGACTGTGTAATTCACCCGCAAGCGCTCCGGAATCGCGTTATCAATCCGAAATTCGGCAGGGTCAGCTCCGCCCAAAATGGCAACCGCCACCTCGGCGGTATATTCACCCACCTGAAAATAGTCCGCCCCTAAACCGAACAACATACCGCGCTCAACATCGGCAGGGCTGTTAGTGAATGCCGCGATTCCAGCTTGCTGGGCCTGCCGCGCAATCAAATCCACCGCCGCCATGGCAACGGTATCGCCCCCAATCCAGATAGCGTCAACGTCCTTGGCGATAACCGCGCGCAGTGCTTCCGGAATTTCCGAGGTATTGCTCGCATTAACTTCGACCAGAGTCATCCCCAACTCGGTGCAGATGGCGCGGGCTTTTTTAACGCAGGCTTCGGAACATTGCTCTCCAGGATTCCACACCGTACCCACACGCTGAAGCGCTGGATTCATCTCTTTTGCAATGCGAAAAGTATTCTCGACCGGTTGAAACGTGCCGATTCCAACCAGATAAGGTGGATGCTGTTCTGGTTCTGGGCCACTGATCCCGACACCGGTGCCATAAGGGTCAGTCACAGCGCCAAACACATGAATTTTGCTCCCATTTTCATTCGCCCTTGCCAGAGCTTGCAGCGATAAGGTACTAGAACTAATCATGATATCGCTAGGCCCCGAGACAATATCCCTAGCGATGGCTGTCGCGGTAGGATAGTCACCATGCGCATTGTAGAAGCGGATATTTGTGCGCCCTGGTGCCACATAGCCGCGCTCATCCAAACGACTCAGCACCCCCTCAACATGGGAATCAATAATAAGCACAGATACATGCTGCATAATGGAAATGATGGGGCAGGAGCGCTTGTGTGCGAGTTTTGCGCCGCGCCTCTGCTGCGTATCCGACAGGAGCAAAATTGAAGAGGCTACCGCAATCAGAGCTACAGCGAGCCACAGATGTTTAACCATCACTTTCATCGGGACAATACTCCCTGTGCGTACGTTGTTAAGTTCACGGACGCGCTGCTTGCTATGCCAAGGTGCTGATATGCTCTCTCCAGTGAACAAAATGACACCAATAGAGAGGTAAACTCAACCGTTAATCGCAACTATATAGTTTGTTGCATTTAATTATACGGGCAATATCTTACGATCTTGCACTTTCCATTGGTTGTCTCTGCTCTGTTTACTCAGATTACACCAAAATATTTGTGGCTCGTCAGCAGAATCTGTGGTGGTGTGATTTTAATTTGGAATCGGTGATCAGTTCGCTGCGAAATGTACAGTGACCATAATTCCGTCATTGCGGGCTTAACCCGCAATCTGGTGCGAACACCGAAGCCTCTCTTTTGAGGGGAGCCTGAATCGAGTTCAGGGTGACGGTGCGAGGAGGCAGGATGAAGGGACTAAACCATCTTTAACTCTGAAAGCTTCTGTGCATCTGCTTTTAGTCGAGTCCGTTGCGCGCCGACGATTAAAATTGCACTTACGCAGTTATGCGCGTTACTGTGCCCCCTCATGCGCGCGGCAGTGTGTGCACGAGGGGGCATCATAAGGTGTCCGTTGTAACGTGAGAAATTTGGAGATTTTTATGCTCGATAATTATTTTCTGCCACGCTGCAGAATTTTTCCGCCACTGATACTGATATTGCTCCTGTCCTTCGGACTGCTGACTGGGTGTGCCTCGTCCAACGCTTCGCCATCTTCTGATGCTGATGCTGCTCCTGCTCCTGAAGTTTCGACCCCAACCTTGGATGAAAAAATCGGGCAAATGCTGATGGTTGGTTTTCGGGGAATGGAGGTCGATGAAAGTCACTTTATCGTGCAGGACATTCAGCACCGCAACCTCGGCGGCATAATTCTGTTTGACTACGATGTGATCAGCGCAGAGCGGAAGCGCAACATCGAGTCGCCCGCCCAAGTTAAAGCGCTAATCGCGCAACTCCAACAGAAAGCTGCCACGCCGTTATTGGTTGCGGTAGATCAGGAAGGGGGAGTCATCGCGCGTTTGAAGGAACGCTACGGTTTCCCCCCGACCCACTCGCATCTGGATCTGGGCACGGAGGATGATCTACGCCTCACCTTAACCGAGACCACCGCGCTCGCCACCACCTTGGCCGAGGCTGGCTTCAATCTCAATATGGCGCCGGTGGTTGACCTGTGCAGCAACCCCAATAACCCAGTCATCGCCGCACTTGAACGCTGCTTTTCCGCCGACCCCCAACAGGTGACCGCGCACGCTTTAAGCTATATCAAGGCACACCACCAACGTGAAATTTTGACCACGCTGAAGCACTTCCCCGGCCATGGCAGCTCCCAAGGCGATTCCCATCTCGGACTGACCGATGTCACCAATAGCTGGTCAGAGCTTGAGCTGCTCCCTTACCACAATATTATCGCCGCCGGTCAGGCCGATCTGGTAATGACAGCACATGTGTTTAACGCCCACCTCGACCCTGACTATCCAGCGACTCTTTCTCGTGCGGTCATTGATGGAATTTTACGTCAGCGGCTTGGTTTTGATGGTGTGGTGATTTCGGATGATATGCAAATGGGGGCGATTGTAGATTATTACGGTTTTGAAACCGCCATCGCCCTGGCTATTACGGCGGGGGTGGATATTCTGGTTTTTGGCAATAACCTGAGATACGACGAAAATATTGTTGCGCGCGCAGTTTCCACTATCAAGGAACAGATCCACGCCGGTACGCTGAGCGAAGCGCGCATTGAGCAAGCGTACCGGCGTATTATGCAGTTAAAAAGTCGCCTAAACTAAAAACCAAAGATGATACCGGCGCTTAACGCCCAAACACCTTCTGTAACAAGTCAGTGGTGCGCGCAACGGGATTAGCCCGGATCAGTTGCTCCTCTTTTCCCAGCATGGTAAAGACTCCGTTAAGACCCTGTTCCACCACATAACCTTCCAGATCCAATGACGGTTTTTGCGCCAGCGGCAGGGCAGTGTAGGCTTGCAGCAGCTGGCTGTATTGCTGATACACCCCCACCTGGCTCATCTTATCCTGCACAATGGGCTTAAAGCGCTCACGCAGCGTATCCGAGGTGTTCGCACGAAAATAATCAGTGGCAGCAGTATCATTGCCGCGCAGAATGGCCAAGGCATCCGGCAGGGTCATCTCCTTCACCGCATCTACCAATACCGGCTTCGCCTCAGCGCTGGCCTGCTCTGCGGCACGGTTCATCCCTTCTTCCAGGGCATCAACCTGACTACTCATCCCCACAGCGCGCAGGGCACGGGTCATGAGGTCAAGCTTCCCTGGCAGTGGAATGTGAATATCTGCATTATCCAGAAAACCACCACTGGCCGAAGTTTTAGCCACGGCGCGCTCGGCACCAAGCTGGAGTGCTTCCTTCAGGCCCGCCGCTACCGTACTAACCTCTTCAGCGGAGTCCGCCGGAGCAACGCTCTGCGCACCAAGACTGCCAGCTAGGGTAGAAAGTCCGCGCATAAACCCGCCGCCCTTCTCCTCGGCGCTCATGGCTGGCGCTACATTTAGGAGCAGGGTCGCCAGCAGCAGTGGAGCAATGATTCTGTGGGTGGGGATCTGTTTCATGGTGTAGCTCCTATCAAGATTGTTAACTAATCATTCCGCTCTGTTGTTCTATTCACGCAGAATAAAACACCGCCAGCCAAATAGTGACGGTATCAGGAGCGGTCCATTTTACCCTGTGCTTTTCGTGCGCGGGGATGTTGAGATGATCGCCCTCGCACAACTTAACTTCTGTTCCGTCTTCAAATTGAAGGATGCCACTTCCTTTCAGGATCGCAACCCACTCATGTTCATCTTGATCGTACCAAGTTTGCTCTGGTGTCGATTGCCCGTGCGAGAGTATCCGTTCTATCCTTACGTTGGCGCGGGTAAGTAGAGCTTCGAACACCTCTGCATCAATTTTGGCTGGAATCGATGCGAATAAATTAGCCATTTCTACTCCTTGATCAGTTTAATTGGGCAGACACATATGACGCGCCGCAACTTAAGTATCAAGAGACTAATTAGGTTGTGGCGCACAACCGGCGCACGCTATCCATATGTCGCTGTTTGTCTGCAGCGCTCAGCCATGAGCCAGTGAAACTGTTGCAAACCAGCTGTTGCAGGTGGGCGCGGGTCAAGGGGAGGTTCTCGAGCAGGGCGCGGAAGTTGGCGTTAACATAGCCGCCAAAGTAGGCAGGATCATCGGAGTTGACCGAAACCAGCAGACCTTTTTCCAGCATGGTGAGCATGGGATGGTGGGTCAACTCCCGAACCACCTGCAACTTCAGGTTTGACAGCGGGCACACGGTTAAAGGGATCTGCTCCTGCACAAGGCGCTGCACCAGCTTCTCATCTTCTAGGGCACGGTTGCCGTGATCGATGCGATCAACCTGAAGCAGATCAAGGGCCTGATGCACATATTCCGGCGGTCCTTCTTCACCAGCGTGGACGGTGATCTTGAAACCCAGCGCACGGCAGCGTGCAAACACCCGCGCAAACTTCTGCGGCGGATGCCCCATTTCGGAAGAGTCGAGGCCAAAACCGTCTATGTGCGCATAGAATGGCTGCGCCAGTTCCAGGGTCTCGAAGGCGCTCTGCTCCGACAGATGGCGCAAAAATGATAAAATCAGGCGAAAGCTGATACCGAGTTCCTGTTCTCCCCGTTCCAGAGCGCGCAGGATTCCATGCATCTGCACTTCGAGAGCAACGCCGCGCTCCAGATGGGCCTGGGGATCAAAAAAAATCTCCGCATGCACCACATTGTCGGCGTGGGCGCGCTCCAGATAGGCCCAGGTCAGGTCGTAAAAGTCCTGTTCCTGCTGTAACACCGCCATCCCGGCATAATATACATCGAGAAACTCCTGCAGATTGTTAAACGCATAAGCTGCGCGTAAAGTATCTACATCGGAATAGGCAAGCTCTACGCCATTACGCTGCGCCAGAGTGAATACCATCTCCGGCTCCATACTCCCTTCAATATGCAGGTGCAGTTCCGCCTTCGGCAGCTTCTGTACCATCGCCAGCAAGGTTTCATCCATAAAAGCACCTCCCTCTTAAATTAGCAGAATAAAAACAGCAAAGATGTTTACCCCCACCAGCGGCAGAGTGACGGCTTCGCGCTGCCCTGACAACAGCTTTAAAACCGTCCAACTGATGAGAGCCCACACGATTCCCTGGGTGATTGAATAGGTCAGAGGAATCAGGATAAGGGCAAGAAAAGCCGGCACCGCCTCGTCATAGCGCTCCCATTCAATAGTGGCAAGAGGGGTCATCATAAACACCCCAACCAGCACCAGGGCTGGCGCAGTGGCGATAGCGGGAATCATGGAGAGCAGCGGCGAAAAAAACATGAAGGGGAGAAAGCATAATCCAGCCACAACGGCGGTCAGGCCGGTGCGGCCCCCTTCCTTGATTCCGGCGGCGGACTCGATAAAGCTCGAAGCCGCGCTGGTTCCCACCAAACCAGAGACGACGGTGGCGAATGCATCAGTCAGCAATGATTCGTTGATGTTACGCGGTTCGCCAGCTTCATCCTTGAGCTCGCCCGCCTCAGCGACCCCGATAAAGGTGGAGAGGCTGTCAAACAGGTCGGCAAACAGCATCACAAATATCACCGGCACCAGCGCCAGCGAGAAGGAATTGACCAGATCGAGAGCGAACAGCAGGCTGAAGTCGGGTGCAGCTATCAATCCGCTCCAGTTGACGATGGTGGAGGTGCCTTGAGTCGCGCTGGGATCGCCCCACAAGCGCCCTATTGGGATACAGAGCCCGGTGGTGAACAGCACTCCCAAAATCAGTGCCCCGGTAACGCGACGCAGCACTAACCAGGTGGTAAGGAGCAACCCGCACAAAAAGGTGGCCGTGAACGCATTCAAGCCTCCGAAACGTACCATAGTGACCGGATCAGCAATCACAAACCCGGCGTTCTGCAACCCGATAAAGGTGATAAACAGACCGATTCCGGCGGCAACCGCAGCGCGAACCTGTAGCGGAATGGCGCGAGCGATGGCGCTGCGCACATTAAAAAGCGACAACAGCAAAAACACAATGCCGGACCAGAACACCGCCCCGAGGGCCACCGGCCACTCCACCCCCATCCCCAACACTACGGTGTAGGTAAAAAAGGCGTTGATGCCCATGCCGGGCGCTACAATGATGGGGTTCCCGGCGTACAGCCCCATCATGATGCTGGCAAAAGCACTGACCAGGATGGTTGCGGTGACTACAGCGGAGAAAGGTAGGCCGGCGGCAGAAATAATCGCCGGATTGACCACAATGATATACATGGATGCCAGAAATGAGGTGATTCCGGCGAGGACTTCGGTTTTAACGTTCGTTCCGTGGGCGCGCAGCTTAAAGTATCGTTCCATCGAATCCCTCAAGACGTGTTGTTTAGGTGTTACGCTAATCCAGACTAGTGATGGGTAAAGGAGTGGAATGTCGTGCCCATCTTTTTATCCGCAGATGACGCAGATTATCGCGGATTAAACCTAAAAACAAAACCCCTGGATTCCCGCCTGCGCGGGAAAGACGAAATGGGTGGTGGAGGTCTGTTGTGATGGGTGCGCTGCGTTTAGCCCGTCCTGCCGCTACACTAGGCGCATATATTCTTTGGCATGGGCCTTCACTGCCGCCAGCGCCGCAGGGCTATCAGCCAAAAAGGTGAAGTCGGCAAAATCAAACCCTGGCGCCACACTACACCCTACCAGCGTATATGCGCCTGTGGTTTCGGCGGCTTGGTACACTCCTGCGCGTACCAGAACCATAGGCTCGGTGGTGAGACCAAGAGTGCTGTGAGTAACCGCATTTTCATCGAGCATGTATATATTGAGGGGGTCTCCGGCGTAAAAATGCCAGAGTTCATCATGGGCGACGCGGTGAAAGCGACTGCACTCACCACGTCCGAGGAGAAAATAGATGTGAGTCATAGCCGGGCGCATAGCTGCAACCCGGCTAGACTCTACGTGCAGACTAGAACGATACACCTCACGGTACCAGCCCCCCTCGGGATGAGGTTCTAGACGATAGCGCTCAATGAGACTTTTTATTTCCGCATCCATCCGCACACCTCCCCTTCAGGGGTCTACTCCTTGAATTTATCTATCAGAAGTTCCAGAACAATGATCCGCTTATGCTGGTGCGGTCATAAAAACGTCCTTCGACACGTACACCGATATTATACGGTGTAATGGTGGTAGCAACACCGACTACAGCCTGAAAAATATGCTCCTCCTCCATGTAGAGGTTGGATTCCCGCGCAGAAAATGTCTCCGGTTGAGCCATCCCCTCAAAAAACCGTTCCATATAGATACGATCTTCGGATTTGGTGTCATCTATAAAACTCGCCATCGCGCCCGCATAGCTAGTCACTTCAGCCCAAGCGCATGGTGTCCACTGGTGCCCAACCTGCAGCCCCAAAGCATATTCGATGTAATCTTCATCCCGATGATAGGCTCTAATCTCGTAGTCCGAACCGTTGGTGGACTCCCACCACCGCTCACGGTATTCAATCCCCGTGACCCAGGTGATTTTCCCAAACAGGCTGGCGTAGAATGCCCCCTTATCCAGCACCACCACATGAGCTCCTACACCAATGATCGGCGCTATATCTTCAGACCCTTCTGCATCGGCACCACCGACTTCAAAGCTAACGCCCCAGGAACGCTGCGGAGAAAAAGAAAAGCGTGCCAGCACCCGCTCTTCTTCCTGTGTGCCGCCTCCTGATCCAGTGCCAAAACGCCCCTCCAGCTTGAGATCGCGTTCATAGTTTTCATAGTACACCTCAGTACGAAATTTCTGTTCTGTAGGTGCCAGAATGCCTACATCCATAGCATGCGCGGTTGAGGCTACACAGATAACAGTACCAAGAATGGCGCAAAGAAGTGCTTTTATATTCATAGGAAATTCTCTCTGTTTTGGGTTATAAACATAGATTCAGGTGAACATTGCTCAAGTATTTATTTATCAGAAGTTCCAGAACAATGACCCACTCAAGCTGGTGCGATCATAAAAACGCCCTTCGACACGTACGCCGATATCATACGGAGTAATAGTGGTGGCAACGCCGACGACAGCCTGAAAAATATGCTCCTCTTCCATGTCTAGGTCTGAAGCTCGCATCGACGTTGATTCAGTCTTCCCTTGCCTAAAATCTTCAACATACATCTTTTCATCCGATTTAGTGTCATCTATAAAACTCACCATCGCCCCCGCATAGCTGGTCACTTCGGCCCAGGTACATGGTGTCCACTTGTGCCCAACCTGCAACCCTGTTGCATATTCGATATAACCTTCATCACGAACATAACTCAGGCGTGTATACCCCATATTATCGGGAATTATCAGCTCTTGGTGTGAGCGATATTCAATCCCGGTGACCCAGGTTATTTTGCCAAACAGGCTGGCATAGAACCCGCCCCGCTCCAGCACTACGAGGTGAGCCCCGGCACCAAAAATCGGCGCAATATCTTGAGAGTTATACGCATCTACACCACCTGCTTCGAGGCTGAAGCCCCAGAAGCGTTGCGGCGCAAAGGAAACGCGTGCCAGCACCCGCTTTTCCTTCTTTAGCAGCGCATACGTTGCCAAACCATGTATTGCATCCTGTTTTATTTCGCGCTTATAGTTTTCGTAATACATCTCGGCGCGAAATTTCTGTTCTGTGGGTGCCATTATTCCAATATCCATGGCATGGAGTGTAGCGGTGCTACATAGCAAAAAAACAATAATTACACAACCTACTGATCTAATAGACATCTGAATTTCCTTTTTTAGCTATCAAGATGAGGTGGGATTTCATTTCGTTACTAATCTGTATGCGCTGCCTTTGTTTATTTCTCCGCTTCGCCATACCCTAGACGTAATGGGATAGCGACGATTTGCTCCAGTTCCGGCATCTGCACCGCGATGGCGCCGTACCAGCACATCCCGAGCTGCAGCTCGGGAACATCCCAGGCTAAATCGAGCACTTGTCCGCTCTGAAAGGTTTCGGGTCTGATCTCAAGGGTGTCCGTAGTTTCCGCATGTCCATCCTCCGGATGGTTATCCTCTGTGACAATGGCATACTGCAGCATAAATAAATCCCCTGCTTCGCTCTCGCTCCCTGCAAAGTTGTGAACTGCAATCCACCACGAACCCGCTTCCGGATACACGATGGTTATCCGTTCCTGTGATCCTTCGACGGCGCTGAGCTCTTCATAGCTGGAATAGTCTTCATCCCGCCCGCAAAACAGGTCTAAATCCATTGCTTCTTCAGAGTCTAAGTCTACCAGGAGGGCCACTGCGTCTTGTGGAATTTCAAAATGATGCAAATAAATCCCCTCCTCACTGTCAGTCAAATCATCAGGAGTGGGGTCTTCTTCCAGCTGTTCCTCTATCCGGACAGGAGACTGCAGTCCATAGGTTGTAATGTTGGCGGTGCCGGCGGTCGCAAAGCGATGCAGCTTCTGACTGCCGCTTAACTCCGACGTGTTTATTTCCCATAGTTCGGGCAAATGATACGCCATGCTGCGTACCGCCACCGGCAGATGTGCATCCGGTGCGGCATTATGCTGCTCTTGAAGGAAGATGTGGCCAAAGACCCACTCTTCTTCGGGGCCTGCGCTGGAGTCTGCGTATACGCGTAAGGTCTGCTGTTCTCCCGGAGCGAGGGTAAAGCTGCGTGGCTCCACTTCTAGCAGCAGATCAGGGTCGGCGCTGGTCTCTATCTGCCAACTGGTACGCTGCGCTGAAATGTTGGTCAGGATGCGGGTCCACTCACAGCGATCAACGCAAGCTCCCTGCCCCAGACTCGGCATATTGATAGCTGCTGGATCACCCTTGTCCAGATCTGCACCACTCCAGTAAAATTCAGGGTTGGCGTTGCGATAACCCTCTCCGCTCTCGTCCAACACCAGTGCTGCGGACATGGCATTGAATACGTCAATACGCCCGGCCCCCATGTCAAACGGGGTAGCAGGGTCCCCTTCGCTGTTGCGGCGAATATTTATTTCAGATGTAGTCATCAGGGCAGACTGCGCCTTTGCCGGGGTCCAGTCCGGGTGTTGCGCTTTGAGAAGCGCCAGCGCACCTGCCACGTGGGGGCTGGCCATGGAGGTGCCATTATAGATGGCGTAGCCCAGACCATCCACCACCGGCGCAAAGATGCTGGAACCGGGAGCCGCCATATCCGGCCTGATCACCGAAGGAACCGAGCGGTTGAAACCACGCGAGCTAAAACCGGAGATAATATCCGCCGCGTTAAGGTCACTGACTGCCAGGGTACCGGACAGAGTAGCCTGGAGCTCCTCCCCCTTGGCCTGACACTCCTGCAGCCACCCTTTGAGTTTGTCGCCGTCGGGCTGACTGATATGGGTCGCGGGGAGGTGATGACCATCCCCCACTAATGCGGTAGCATCCCCTGCATCTACTTCCGCAAGGATCATCCCACCGCCACCATTTTTCTTTACATTTATCCCCTTCTCGGTCCGCCCATTTTCACCGCGATCACAGATGATGATCTCGCCGTCAAACTCGGCGCTAAAAGAACCCTCACACAGCGGATCACCATAGTCACCCGCGTACACCAACGGCGCAGGGCCGTAACCCAACGACAGACCGAGGCCGCTGAGTTCTTCCATCCCTTCCACGGGGCCGGACAGAGTAACCTTATTCTGATACACCACATCGTGGGTGCTGGATGCCACCACATTCAGCCATGGTGCCCCGCTGGGACTACCTAAGGTTGCCTCTTCGGGACCATCATTACCCGCAGCATTAGCAACCCACACTCCGGCTTCCCGTGCCCCTAGAAAGGCCTGCATAACGCTCGCATCATGTCCGGCCCAGGGGTCATTGGCCCTAGCGCTACCGATGGAGTAGTTAATCACATCAACTTCGTCCTCAACCGCCTGCTCAATTGCAGCTACCAGTGTACTGGTACTCATCTTGCCAGCGGCATCGTCCACCTTGTATGCGATGATATTGGCGTGGGGCGCAACACCAGAGATACTTGCGGACAGATTCAGCCCAGAGGGGGTGTGAATTATGGCCTCTTCCACAAAACTCCCCGCCGCCGTGGCCGCAACATGACTGCCGTGTCCGCCAAAATCTACCGGATTGGGGTTGTCCTCTGCAAAGGCCCAGGCTCCGATGAGCTTGTTGTTGCACACAAAGTTCGGGTTGTATAATTCTACGTTGGACGGATCACACACGCCATAATAGCGTCCGCGCGGGTTGGTGTGGGTGTAGCCATCATCACCAGTTTCGGCGAAGGAAGGGCTGTGGGGGCTGATGCCGCTATCGATGATGCCCACCACCACCCCTTCTCCCATGGTGCCGCCAGCAACCTTAGAGCTGCCAGTACCAAACCACACCTGGGGCGCACGAATCAGAG
>CAYPNO010000004.1:0-33355 GCA_964411865.1 uncultured Desulfuromonas sp.
CTGTCACGTACCGAAATTTCACTTTGGACAATTTGGCGCGCAAAGCGATGGGCGCGCAAAATACCTATGGGCTGGCGGTTGTTCAGTCTGTGACCGTAGATGGTAATGATAACCCCACGGTTGCGGTACAGATCTCCGATGATGGGTACCATCGCCTCGGCAATCTCCGCCCGTTGTGACCAGTCTGTGAAGTACTCTTGCGCTTTTTTCTTCATGTACGGAACCCTTTTGTAGAGGAAGTGATCAGGTTTCTTGAATGATAACCCGCTGACGGCAACCTGCCATGTTAAAGCCAGCGTATCCTAAAGCAGAGGCCGAATATTTTCAAGCCCTACGAGAGGAGTCAGGTTGTTCTTATTTAGGTCAGAACGTCATGCGCGGCTCCTGCGGATATTGTGTTGCAGCGCCTCTAGTAAGTCTGGATGGGTGAAGACAAACTTACTGTCGAGTAGCTTCTGCGGCACCGCGCGCGTGCTGGAGAGTAGCAGCGCGTCAGCCATTTCACCTAAAATGAGGCGCAGCGCGAAGGCAGGGGCCGGGAGCACTGCAGGGCGGTGTATCGTTTTGGCTAGGACTTGGCTGAACTCTTTGTTGCGCACCGAGTTCGGGGATACCAAGTTAACCGGTCCGCGTAGAGTTGGGTTGTCTATGATGTGGAAAATCGCGTCGCATAGGTCTTCGATGTCGATCCAACTCATGAATTGACGTCCACTGCCTGCAGCACCTCCAAGTCCTAAGCGGAAAGGGAGCAGCATCTTGCGTAAGGCGCCGTCTTTTGGACTTAGAACCATTCCGAAGCGTGTATTTACCGTCCTTATTCCTGCCTCTACAGCAGGGGCGCAGGCAGCTTCCCATTCTTGGCACACCTGAGACAGAAACCCAGAGCCAGGCGGGCTCTGTTCTGTCAGCTCTTCATCGCCCCTGTCTCCGTAGAATCCGACGGCAGAGCAGCAGATTAACAGTTCGGGCTTTACTTTTTTTTCGCTCAAGCTCTGCGCCAGCAGGGTGGTGCCGCTGACACGGCTCATACGAATCCGTTCTTTTTTTGCTGTGTTCCAACGTCCGGAGGCAATGTTTTCTCCTGCAAGATGGATCACGGCGTCGAAGTGCGGGTTAGCGCCCCAGTTAAGCTCACCTGCGCTTATATCCCACCAAGGTTGGTCATTGCATTTGGTGCGTGCGAGCGGAACCACGCTATGTCCTCGTCCTTGCAGAGAGGCCGATAGGGCGGTTCCGACCAGTCCAGAAGACCCTGTAATAAGAATACGCATTTAATCTCCTTCTCGATTGTTGTTGCTCCTGCCATGTTGTCTTTTTTTGGTTACTCTGGTTCGGTTTTGTGTGGGCCGCGTTTGTGACGTTTATGTCACTGCGCCATATTCAGGAGTTGTTGCACTTACAGGGCGCAGTATCGCAGGAGTTGCACAAGTTGTCTGTATCCATTAAACTCAAGATATGTAGCACGTATACTAAGGTTGGATCGTGAAAGACCGTATTATATAGGCTACCGTGAACTAGAGCTCTTAATGATTGTAACTGCGTTTTTACTACTATGCATGCGGAGGTACATAGAACTATGGCAGAACCTATCCACTACAGCAAGCTTGGCCTGGTAAATACCAGAGAAATGTTTGCGCGCGCTTTTAAGGGCGGTTACGCTATCCCAGCGTACAATTTTAACAATATGGAGCAACTGCAGGCCATTGTAACGGCATGTGTTGAAGGGCATTCGCCGGTGATTATCCAGGTAAGCAAGGGTGCACGCGAATATGCCAATGCGACCATGCTGCGTCACATGGCTATGGGGGCAGTAGAGATGGGGCGTGAGATGGGGGTTGAACTGCCCATAGCTCTTCACCTGGATCATGGTGATTCATTCGAACTGTGTAAGTCCTGCATTGACTCAGGATTTTCCTCCGTCATGATTGACGGTTCCCATTTGGAATATGCCGCTAACGTAGCCTTGACCCGACAAGTTGTTGAATATGCTCACCAGTTTGATGTCACCGTTGAAGGAGAGCTCGGGGTCCTGGCGGGTATCGAGGATGATGTTGTCGCGGAGGAATCAACCTACACTCAACCGGAAGAAGTAGAGGATTTTGTCGCCAAGACCGGTGTTGATTCTCTCGCTATATCCATTGGGACCAGTCATGGTGCATACAAGTTTAAGCTCAAAGAAGGCGAGGAAGTGCCACCGCTACGTTTTGATATTTTAACGGAAGTGGAAAAGCGTATTCCTGGTTTTCCTATTGTGTTGCACGGAGCTTCAAGTGTAGTTCAAGAGTACGTGATTTTGATTAATAAGTATGGAGGTCACCTTGACGGTGCAGTGGGTGTGCCGGAAGAACAACTGCGTAAAGCGGCAAGGAGTGCAGTGTGTAAGATCAATATTGACTCCGACGGACGCCTGGCGATGACTGCTAAAATCAGGGAGTTTCTAGCTAATAATCCTGCAGAGTTTGACCCGCGTAAATATATGGGGGCAGCACGCGCTGAACTAATCCAGTTGATGAAACACAAAAATGCAACGGTGCTTGGTAGCGCTGGGCGGTTTTAGTGTTTTGACTACGTTACATCGAGTTTAGAAGTTATAACAGGGCGCCATAATTATGGCGCCCTGTTTTGCATTCTTTAGATGTGGTGGAGTGCGCCATCAGGTCTGAGGCGCTAGTTAGGTAGCTTGCTAGGATATTAAAATCAAAAGATATTTTTGGAGTAAAATATCTCCGTCATCTCGCGGCGTAATAGCTCCTTAACGCGCGTTTTCTCGCTAGCTGAAAAAACCTGCATTGCGGTGCCAAACAGGTAGTTTTCTAGATCGAGCTCCTTAAGGAGCATTTTGGTATGAAATAAATTCTCTTGGTAGATGTTGAGGTCTACACATTCATACTGATCGAGAGTGTGTTTATTGATGTACTGCTGAATTGAGTGGATCCGGTGGTCGATGTAGTGTTTTTTCCCTTTGACGTCGCGGGTAAACCCACGCACCTTGTAATCCATCAGCACAATATCAGACTCGAATGACTTAATTAGATGGTTCAGCGCTTTTAGCGGACTTATGCGTCCGCAGGTTGAAATGTCGACATCGACCCTGAAGGTGGAAATGCCGAGTTTGGAGTCTGTTTCTGGATAGGTGTGGATGCACAGGTGGCTTTTGTCTAGATGAGCCAGAACCTGGTCCGGTTTTGTTTCTACCGGTTCCTCCGCGATCAAGATGGTTACGCTGGCCCCCATAGGGTCGTAGTCCTGACTGGAGATGTTCAGGATATTGGCCCCGATGATGTCAGAGACCTCCTGCAGGATGGTTACCAAGCGTTGGGCATTGTACTCCTCGTCAATATATTCCAGATATTCTTTGCGGTTCGCCGGAGCCTTGGCATAGCAGATATCGTAAATATTGAAGGAGAGAGTTTTAGTTAGGTTGTTGAATCCGCGCAGTTTTATGCGCCGTGGGCGTTTAGTGGTTTGATTTTTCTTAACGCGCATATGCGGTCTCCTTTAGGTGGTTAGGAGCAGCGCTCTCTCGATAAGTATCTGCTCTGCCCGCACTCTACCATATGTTTATTGTGTTGCATCCGTGGAGCTACGGACGAAAGTGCGAGATTAAGCACAAGTTTGCAGATATTTACAAGGAAATAAACGCCAGCCTGACATGAGTGAAGCCGTGATCTTATGTACCGCTGTCGATACTTAGGCGAGACAGCAGCAAATATACGCACAGGTGGACTGCGTGTTTAGTTAAGTGACGGTGTTTTTTTACGCACGATTCTGCGCAGGCGCAGACTCAGTAGCAGTGCAGCGCTGCTTAGCCCGCATATGAGTCCGATCCAGAAACCGCGTGCGGCCATTTCTAGATAAAGGCCTAAGAAGCATCCGCATGGCATCCCGATGCCCCAGTAGGAAATGATCTGGAGCAGCATTGGCTTGCGGGTGTCTTTGAAGCCGCGTAGAGCTCCGGCGCAGCTGACTTGGATGGCGTCAGGTATTTGGAACAGCGCAGCGAGGAGTATCAGTGACGAGGCCGTGGCAGCCAGTTCGATATCTGGAGTGTATATGGCAGTGAGCCAAGGAGCGCTTGCTGCCATGGTGGCACAACTCAGTATTGCTATCGCGGCAGTGGTGGCCATGCCGACATTAATGCTACGCCTTGTGTTTAGCGGGTGATTTCGCCCATTATTATAGCTGACTCGCACCGAAATAGCTGTGGCGATACTTAAAGGGATCATGAAGACCATACCCGTGAAGCTAATGGCAATCTGATGTGCTGCTACTGTTTGAGCCCCAAAGCGCGACAGCAGCAGCGCAATGACGGCAAAAATACTGCACTCAATAAACATCCCTGTTCCTATAGGAACTCCAAGACGTAGGATGCTCGCGAGAATTTTTGGGCTGGGTCGCCTAAACGATGAGAGCAATTGCAGGTGGCGGGAAAATTGCGCGCGCCAGAAAATCAGCACCATCCCCACCATCATAATCCACATGGTCACACCTGTGGCAATACCGCAACCGACACCGCCCATGGCGGGAATGCCGAGTTTGCCAAACACCAAAATATAGTTTGTTGCGATATTTATCCCCAGCCCCGCAAAGCTAACCAACATACTTGGGCGTGTGAGGGACAACCCTTCGCTGCAGTAGCGTAGGGCGAAACAAACTCCGATGGCGGGAAATCCCCACGAAACACCCTTCAGGTAGGCGGTTATCAATGGTATAAGTGAATCTTCTACTTTGAGAAAATGCAGTAGCGGAGCGCACAGGTACAACACAATGGCTCCAACACAGCCGAGGGTAAAGCCCAGGTAGAGTCCTTGCGGCACCAGCGCGCGGATAGAGTCGTGATCTTTTTTACCGTATGCGTGTGAGATGCTTGGGGTCAAGGCGTTCAAGGTCCCCAACAGCAGGAGGAAGATGGGGAACCAGATGCTAGAGCCAACGGCAACACCCGCCAGATCAGAAGCTCCAACCCTGCCAGCCATAAGGGTATCGACAAATCCCATGCTTGACTGCGCTAGCTGCGCCAGGATAAGAGGCATGCTCAAGCGCATGAGAATTTTAAACTCCAGCCACTGGAAGTGGACTTTGCGTTGGTGCCGGGACATGCGATGGTCTTTCGGCGCGTATAGCGCGACAATGGTTTGCCCCTAGAAGGGGGGTGGTCGCTGCGCTTATTAGCAGATCGCCCCTTTTTTGTACAGGGGTATGCACGGTACGGTGGGGCAGTGCTTCTGTGAAGCACGCGAAAGAAGAGGATTCTTATCGAAAAAGGGGTAGTTTATATCCTTGAGAGGGGAGGTCTTGGATGGGAGAAAACTCCCTCAGGCAGCTTCCCATTGATATTGTGATAGACAGGCTTAGGGCTAAGATATATGTCCATATTACGACCATGCTTTCTGTCCCTGTTATTCCGCCTGTTTTAAGTAGGTGGCCATTTAAGCGCCAGTTGTTTTAGATTAGAGGTAAAAAGCACTTAACCTTTCGAATTGCACATGGAGAACTCAAAACTGATGTACACCTTTACCGTAAAAGAGCACGAAGCAGGTCGTCCTTTGCTGCAGTTTTTGCAGGAGCAGATACCTGCGGCTGGGCGGGGATATGTCCGCCAATTGATAAAGAAGGGACGCATTAGTAGCGCAGGACAGGTTTGCACCGAAGATATCTTGTTAGTCCCTGGGCAGCAGCTGCAACTGCGCGGCAGTGCGCGTCTGCGGGAACTCCGCGCAGCGGCACCGCCCATCGCAGCGGCACTGAATATCTTGTACGAGAGTGAGCAGATGTTGGTGGTAGATAAGCCTGCCGGGCTTGCGGTCCACACCGGCAGTGGTCATGAAGGTGACAATCTCACTGTCAGGGTGCAAGCATACCTGCAGGGGAAGCCGTTTCAAGTAGCTCCCATTCATCGTCTTGATGCGGGCACGTCCGGACCGGTGTTGTTTGGCAAGGGAAAGAAGAACTGCGCCGCGCTTGGAAGCCTGTTTATGCGCCACGAGGTAGAAAAGGTTTATGTCGCCTTGGTGCAGGGCAATATGCAGGGGGGTGGGGTTCTTGCTCAGGAATTATCTGCCAAAGGTAAACTCAAAGAGTGTTTCACCAACTTTGTAACCCGGCAGCGTTGCGCGCAAGCAAGTTTAGTGGAGTTGACTCTCGTAACCGGACGTCAGCATCAGATCCGCCGTCACTTGGCTCAGGCTGGCCATCCTATCTTTGGTGACTGTCGCTACGGAGGCGAAGCTATTCCAGGGCTGCGGTATCCTTTTTTGCATTGCTGCAGTATTGCTTTCAACGATCCCTTCAGCGGGGCTCCGCTCAAAATTGAGAGCGCTCTGCCGCACGCATTGCAGGAGGTTGCTGCTATATATTTCTAACTGATGTATATTGATATTTATGATGCTCATTATTTGCGGAATATAGATGTGCGCGTAAATGTGTTTTTTTGGATTGCGCTTGTGTTTCAACCGAGAACCACAGAAAGGGGATTTAAATGGAGCAGTGGAAGGATTTTACCAATATTGCAAGGATAGCCTATTTTTCCATGGAGATAGGGCTGACGCAGGAGATTCCAACTTACAGTGGGGGGCTAGGAATCCTCGCCGGAGATACCATCAAGAGCTCAGCTGATCTAAATATCCCCCTAGTAGCGGTCACCCTTGCAAGTCGCAAGGGCTACTTTAAGCAGACTCTGGATGAATCAGGAGCCCAGCACGAGTCACCGGTCGAGTGGGATATCTCCACACGTATGGAGCAACTTCCCGCGCGAATAACGGTTCCTATAGAGGGTCGGGCTGTGACGGTAACGGCTTGGCTGTATCAAACCAAAAGTCCTGCAGGGGGGATAGTCCCTGTTCTGTTTCTTGACACCGCTCTGAAGGAAAATAGCCCTGAAGATCAGAGCATCACCGATTCTCTCTATGGTGGTGATGATCGCTATCGTTTAAAGCAGGAGATTGTCCTTGGAGTTGGGGGGGTGCGCATTTTACAGGCTCTTGGATTCAGAGTATTTCAGTATCATATGAACGAAGGACATGCTGCCCTGTTAACCCTTGAGTTGCTCAACCAGACCCGCAATATAAATTCAGGGAGCTGGATGAACACCTTAGAGATGAACCGCAAAGCGGTAGCGCAGCGTTGCGTGTTTACTACCCATACGCCGGTATCGGCCGGGCATGACCGCTTTAACTATGAAATGGTGCACCAAGTGCTGGGAGATGACATTATTCCGCCGCAGCAGTTACGCGAGTTGGGGGGATATAATGAGCTGAACATGACCACCCTGGCTCTGCAGCTCAGCCGCTTTGTTAACGGCGTGGCTAAAAAGCACGGGCAGGTATCGCAGCGGATGTTCCCCGGTTACGAGATTCATGCCATCACCAATGGTATCCATCCTCTGACCTGGGCATCAGCATATATGGTGTCGCTGTTCAACCGCTATATTAAAGGTTGGGCGCTCCAGCCAGAGCTGCTGGTGCGGGTTGATATTATCCCCGATGAAGAGATCTGGGACGCTCATCAGGGGGCGAAGGCATACCTCGCCCAGTATATAAAAGAGGTGACTGGGCAGCAACTGTATCTCGATGTGTTTACCATCGGTTTTGCACGCCGGGTAGCGGCATATAAGCGTAACGACCTCATCTTTCACGATATTGAGCGTCTTCTTGCCATGGGCAAGGGGCGCATCCAGTTGGTGTTTGCGGGCAAGGCCCATCCGCACGATAACGATGGCAAGGCGTTGATCCAGAACATCTACGCCGCAGCACGTCGCCTCAACGGTGAAATTACCATCATCTATCTGCCTAACTATTCTATCGATGTTGCTTATCATCTGATTCCAGGGGTTGATGTGTGGCTCAACACGCCGACCAGGCCCCTCGAAGCTTCCGGTACCAGCGGGATGAAGTCCGCCCTCAATGGGGTGCCTAATTTCAGTGTATTGGATGGTTGGTGGATTGAAGGACATATTGAGAAGGTTACCGGCTGGTCTATAGGTGAAGAGACCAAGGAGGGCAGTAGCGTTGGCGCCACCAATGCCGCCGATGCAGACGATATGTACACTAAGCTGGAGAAGGAAATTCTCCCCCTGTACTATGAAGACAGAGCTGGCTGGATACAGGTGATGAAGGGTGCCATAGGGAAAAACGCCTCTTACTTCAACACTCATGTAATGATGAGGCGGTATGTCACTGAGGCTTATTTACAGCGCTAATCAGGTTAGATAACGTGAAGGGAGATTGAGGATGGAGTTTCGCAATCTGGATCAGCACCCGGTTTTTTGCCAGCTAAAAGATCAGGCGATACCGCTTGACATGCGTACCCTGCTCAATGCTGAGCGTGTGAAAGAATATGAGTGCAGCATGGGGCACGATATGTTCTTCAACTATGCTGCGACTCCCGTCACGGATGTCACGCTTGATATGCTGCAGGAACTTGCGCAGCAGGCCAAGGTGCTAAAGCAGTATCACGCTGCGTTGGATGGCGCGGTTATGAACGCCAGCGAAAACCGGATGGTTTTGCACCATCTTACGCGAGGTCAGTGTGGCGCTCCGGTTGTGCACCAAGGTGTCGATCTTGGAGGATTCTATCGTGGGGAAAATCAGCGGATTGCGGAATTCTCCCGCCGAGTGCATAGCGGCGAGGTGCGCTCGAGCGCTGGGCATGCGTTCAGGTATGTATGTCAGATAGGGATAGGGGGCTCCGATCTGGGTCCCAGGGCCCTGTATTTAGCGCTGGAGCAGGAAGCGCACCGCTGCAAAGAGCAGAAAATGACAGCGGAGTTTATCTCCAACGTTGATCCGGATGATGCTGCGCGGGTGCTGGGGCGTCTCGATTTGGCGCGCACTCTGTTCATTTTAGTATCAAAGTCGGGGACAACCCAGGAAACTCTCACCAATGCTGCCTTGGTGCGTGAAGCACTCAAAGAAGCAGGCTTATCCCCTGCACAGCATATGGTGGTGGTGACAGCGCAGGGAAGTCCACTGGCGGAAGATACTCAACTGCTGGAGCGTTTTTACATCGACGACTTTGTTGGGGGACGACTCTCCTCCACCAGCGCGGTAGGTGGAGTCTTGTTGACGCTGTGCTTCGGAGCCCAGGTGTTTGCCCAGCTGCTCGCGGGGGCACATCAGCAGGATAAGCTCGCCATGCAGGAGGATATCCGCACTAATCCGGCGCTGCTCGATGCCTTGATCGGGGTATACCAACGTAATTGCCTGGGATACGCGGCAACGGCGATGTTGCCATACAGTCAGGCGCTCCAGCGCTTTCCTGCACATCTGCAACAGTTGGATATGGAGTCTAACGGCAAGCGGGTAAATCGCAACGGTCAATGCCTCGACTACGCTACAGGCCCAGTCATTTTTGGTGAGCCAGGTACGAATGGGCAGCACTCATTTTATCAGCTGCTGCACCAAGGGACCGAGGTTATTCCGGTGCAGTTTGTTGGTTTTACCAGTTCACAAAGTGGTGCTGACCGAGTTTTTGAAGGTTCAACTAGCCAACAAAAACTCAACGCCAATCTGGCGGCACAGATAGTTGCCTTTGCTAAAGGCAAGGATGACCCCGATTGCAATAACTCTTTTGGAGGGGGGCGCCCTGCCAGCCTCATCTATGCGCCGCGTCTTACTCCGCATTGTCTCGGGGCGCTTTTGGCTCATTACGAAAACAAGGTTATGTTTCAAGGGTTTTTGTGGAACCTCAACTCCTTTGATCAGCCAGGTGTGCAGTTGGGGAAACTCCTGACTGGACAGGTTTTACGCGGGGCTCCAGCAGATGAAGCCTTGCAAGCTTATGCCACCCGCCTTGGCCTTGGCCCAGTTTCCTGAGGTTTTAGCTCCACAGCTGGGGTTGGCTTGACATAAATTCTAGTCATGTCAGGATGGCAGGTAGATTTGGGGGGGGATAATGAATCGAACGAAGATGTAAAGCTCCCCACTTGAACGATGAAACCAATGTTTGGATGTTTATTGATTTTTGCTGGAATCTGGTTCCTGCAGAGGAACTAGGTATGAGGTGCTATGCTGCTACTTGCTGGGGATATTGGTGGAACAACTGCACGCTTTCAGATTGCAGACAGCGAACATGAAACTCGCGGCGGCGAAATTTTTTCTTATGCGAGCGCTGATTTCTCTAGCTTTAGCGCTTTAATGTGTCATTTGTTGCGCGAGAAGAACCTTCCCGAGCTAGATGCCGCATGTTTCGGGCTGCCTGGGCCGGTCACTAATCAACAAGTAGAATTAACCAACTTGCCCTGGCGCATTTCCGTTCAGGAACTCAAGCGCCAGATCCCAGTGAAACAGATCAGACTTATCAACGATTTCTACGCAGCAGCGCTCGGTATAGATCAACTTGCAGAGCAAGATATCTGCTGCTTGTATGCAGGAAAGTTTGATCCAGAGGGGAACCGCTTGGTTGTTGGGGCTGGCACCGGCTTGGGGGTTGCTCCTGTATATCAACTTGGCGGGCGTTTTTATCCTCAGGCTTCCGAAGGGGGACATATGGACTTTGCCCCTCTGAATAAGGAGCAGGAATCGTTGCTGACATGGCTCCATTCACGTTGGGATCATGTCTCTTACGAGAATATTCTTTCTGGGTCGGGGTTGGAAACCTTGTACAGGTTTTGTCAAGAGCGAGACGATCCTATCAGGTGCACCACAGAAATAACTGCCCGAGTTCGAGCGCCAGAGGTTCATGCTTTGGCCCGTGCCGGGGATAAGGTTGCGGTTGACGCTATTCGTTTGTTTGTCAATATCTACGGTGAGTTCGTCGGTAACGTGGCGCTTATCTGGCCGTCGCGCGCTGGAATCTATATTGCGGGAGGTATCGGGGCTAAGATAGCTGACTGGATGAAGAGTCGAGAGTTTGTCAGTTTCTTTTTAAATAAGGGAACTATGCGCCCACTGGTGGAAACAATGCCGGTATACCTTGTTATGGATGATATGTTAGGGCTTAAGGGCGCAATGTTGATGGCCAGAAGACTTGTTTCTGAGGAGAAAGTATGAAGAATTATCCGCGTAACATCAGGCCGGCTTATGACACCCTTGCTCTAGTTCTTGCTGGAGGGCAGGGTAACCGATTACACGATCTTACCCAGTGGCGCGCAAAGCCTGCCGTCCCATTCGGGGCTAAATACCGAATTGTCGATTTTGTCCTCTCCAACTGCGTAAACTCAGATATCCGTCATATTGGTATTCTGGTGCAGTACAAATCTCATTCTCTGATTCGGCATGTGCAGCGTGCTTGGAACTTTATGCGCTATGAGATCGGTGAGTTTGTCGAACTCCTGCCAGCGCAGCAGCGACTGGATAAAGAATGGTATCTGGGTACGGCTAACGCGCTGTACCAAAATCTAGATATCATTCGACGCCACAATCCGCGTTATGTGTTGGTGCTCGGAGGAGATCATGTATATGCCATGGATTATCGTGACATGATCGACACCCATGCTCAATCAGGTGCTGATGTGACGGTGGGGTGCGTCGAAGTTCCGCGTAAAGACGCGAGCGGATTCGGAGTGATGTCTGTAGATGAAAAAATGAAAATTACGCGTTTTACCGAGAAACCAGCAGAGCCTGAGGCTATACCGGGCAAACCGGACAAAGCCATGGCTTCGATGGGGATCTATATTTTTTCCCCGGACTTTTTATTTGAAAAACTCATAGAAGACCATGACGATCCCAACTCGTCAAAGGACTTCGGCAAAGATATCATCCCCTCTATTATTGGGCGTGCAGATGTTATGGCGTATCCGTTTGAGGGGAAAGATGGCAACCCTGGATACTGGCGCGATGTTGGCACGGTAGAGTCGTACTGGAGCGCCAATATGGACCTGTGCCATATCACACCGGAGCTTAATTTGTATAATCCTGACTGGCCTATCTGGACCTATCAGGCGCAGTTGCCGCCGGCTAAATTTGCCTTTGATGATGAAGGACGGCGTGGAGCCGCAATTGACTCCCTGATTTCGGCAGGGTGTATTTTGTCCGGTGCGAGGGTGAAGCGCTCCATAATCTCCAATGATACCTTTCTCCACAGCTATGCATTTGTCAAAGACAGCGTAGTTCTCCCTTCGGTAGATATCGGACGCAATTGTCGTATAACCAAAGCCATAATCGATAAATCGTGTATTATCCCTCCAGGAACAGTTATAGGTGAAGATCTGGAAGAGGATAAGAAACGTTTTTATGTGGATGAAAATGGCATTGTATTAGTCACTCCCGACATGCTCGGGCAACATCTGCACACAGTGCGTTAGCGCAGAGGAATTATGACAGATAAAATCAACGTAGTTTTGTGTTGGCATATGCACCAGCCCCATTATCGTGACGCTCTTGACGGCACTTATCATCTGCCTTGGGTCTACTTGCACGCCATTAAAGACTATTCTGATATGGCATATCATCTCGAATCCTGCCCAGAGGCGCGGGTGGTGGTTAATTTTGCCCCAGTGTTACTAGAGCAGCTTAGCGATTACGCTGCCCAGATGCGGAAGTGGCTGCGCGATGGTACAGTTACCTGCGATCCGCTCCTTAACATGGTCGCTGGTGCCACGGAGATCTCATCAATTCCAGCTGAGCGCGCAGACATCATTACCGCGTGCCAGCGTGCATATGCACCGACCATGATTGAGCCATACCCCGCCTTTCGCACCTTGGTGAATATCGCCAAGGGGCTGTACGTTAAAGGTGATCTTGACGTAGTGCGGATCGGTTATCTGAGCAGTCAGTTTTTCACTGATCTGCTGGTGTGGTATCACCTGGCCTGGTTGGGGGCAAGCGTCAAGAAGAATGATTTCCGCGTTACCCGTCTGATGGCGCGCAAGAGCAATTTTACTTCTGTGGATCAGTCGTTGTTGGTAGAGGTGTTGGCCGAAATTGTCGAATCGATCATTCCGCGCTACCGAATCCTTATGGAGGCAGGACGGATTGAACTCTCCATGTCTCCGTATGGGCATCCTATCGTACCGCTATTACTTGATTTTTCCAGCATGCACGAATCTCAGCCCGACGCTCCCATGCCGTTGAATAAGCAATACCCAGGCGGCGAAGAGCGGGTAGACTGGCATATGGAGCGTGGCTTTGCGCTGTTCGAAGAACATTTCGGCATTCGCCCTGCAGGGGTGTGGTTATCGGAAGGAGCGATTAGTAGCGCTGCCATAGATAATCTGGATAAATGGGACGTAAGCTGGACAGCTTCGGGTGAAGGGGTATGGCGTAACTCCTGTGCTGCTTCTAGCGGAGGCAGTAAGCTCCTTGATCACAAAAACGGGCTTTACGCACCGGTACAGCATACGGGCAATGATTGCGCTATGTTTTTTCGCGATGACGGTCTTTCAGATTTGATCGGTTTTGAGTATAAAAGCTGGCGCCCTGAAGATGCAGCGGCTGATTTTTGCGGACATCTGCAAAATATTGCGAAGTATTTTGGCACCAACGCCTCTGAGCGGGTGATCAGTATAGTGCTCGATGGTGAAAACGCGTGGGAATACTATTCAGATAACGGTTATGCTTTTCTTCAAACGTTGTACCAAAAACTTAGTACCGATCCGAAGCTGAATATGACCACCTTCAGCGCTGTGCTTAACGCAGAGAAACCGTGCGCAAAGGTTGAACTAGATGCCATTAGGGCTGGCAGTTGGGTTTTTGGCACCTTTTCCACCTGGATAGGGGAAGGGGATAAAAATGCCGCCTGGGATATGCTAGTGGAAGCCAAGAATTGCTTTGATCGTTCGGTTCAGGCCATTGAGCTTTCCGAAGAAAAACTACATGAAGCTAAGGATCAACTAGCAGTTTGCGAAGGCTCGGACTGGTTCTGGTGGTTTGGTGGCTTAAATCCTGCTGCAAGCGTGCGTGATTTTGATCAGTTGTTTCGCCGCCATCTTATCCGCCTGTATCAGCTACTGGAAAAGATCCCCCCGAGTGCGCTCAAGAATCCGTTGTCACGCGGCGGTGGAGCGGCTGAGCATGGTGGTACCATGCGGCGTAATTGAAGTTGTTTGCTGTATGACGCTTCAGCTCATTTATCCTGTACGCTGTAATGTATCGCGGTGGCCTAGGATGTTGTGGAATTAAAGAATAGAGGTGTAATGTATGCGTAGAGCTGGAGTTTTGCTCCATCCAACATCACTTCCATCGGGAGTGCTTGATAACCAGGTGGAGCGTTTTTTGGACTGGATGGAGACAACTGGATTGTCCGTGTGGCAGATGCTCCCACTGTCACCGCCTCACGCCGATCGTTCGCCGTATCAGGCTTATTCGTCTCATGGTATCGACCCAGCACTGCTTCCAGCGCAATTGACGTTTCGTAGTGCAGACAAAGATGAGTTTGCTGCGTTCATCAGCACTAACGCTTCATGGTTGATCAACTATTCCATGTTTGTCGCGTTGCGCAACCATTTTCAAGATCGACCATGGTATGAGTGGCCCTCTGAGTTCAAGCACCATGAACAAGCGGCTCTGGACCAGTTCGCAGCGGATCATTTTCAGGCAATAGAGCGTCTGCAGCAACAGCAGTTCCTGTTGTGGCGGCGTTGGGACGGGATCCATCGAGATGCGAGTCGGCGCGGAATTCAGCTTTTGGGGGACGTCCCCATCGCCGTGGCCTACGATAGTGCCAATGTGTGGGCCAATCGGGGACTGTTCAAGCTTGATGAGGAACTGCGTCCCACAGTTGTAGCTGGAGTTCCCCCAGATTATTTCTGCGCAGAAGGGCAGCGCTGGGGCAATCCTCACTATAACTGGGAGGTGATGCAGCGCAATAATTTTGTGTGGTGGCGTCGCCGTATGGCTACGGCACTGCATCTGTTCGATATGGTACGTATCGACCATTTTCGTGGTCTCGTCGCTCTGTGGGAGATTCCAATAGACGCGCCGGATGGAAGAACAGGGGAGTGGGTTCCAACTCCAGGGCGCGAGTTGCTCAATGCGCTACGCGAAGATTTTCCGACTATGCCCTTCGTGGCGGAAGATCTCGGGGTTATTACTCCCGAGGTGACGGCATTACGTGATGAGTTTGAACTGCCGGGGTTATCGGTGCTTCAGTTCGGGTTTGATGGAACCGCAGATAATCCTCACAGTGTTGAGAATCAGAAACCAAACACTCTTGTGTATACCGGAACTCACGATAACGACACCGCCCTGGGATGGTTTGAATCCCTTGATTCAGAAATGCAGGCCAGGGTTGTGCAGAAGTTATCCCCAGATGTCGGGCCCATGCCCTGGCCCCTCATTGCCGCAGCGCTGGAATCGCCAGCGCAAACGGCGATTATACCCATGCAGGACTGGCTCTCTCTGGATTCTCGCAGCCGTACCAATGTGCCAGGAACCATAGAGGGGAACTGGTGCTGGCGTTTTGAGTGGGATCAATTGGGGCAAGGGGTAGATGAAAAAATATTCTCCCTGCTGCAGTTAAGCGACAGAACCTTGCAACCGAGATAATAAACAAAGGTGATAAAATGAAGCAACTTAAACAATACACCCGCGCTAGCGAAGATTTTAAACGTCTAAGCGAGGGCCGTCATTATGACCCTTTTAGTTTTCTCGGTCTCCATCCGATTGATACAAACACTTGGATTCTCCGTGCGTGGATGCCTACAGCTGCTTCGGTACGCATTAAGCCAGGCCCTGCTCTGGAACCCATAGGGGAGGGTCTGTTCGCACTGTTGCTGGATAAACAGACCAAAGAGAAGCTACCTCAGCATTATGTTCTGGAGTGGAATGAAGAGGGGGGAGGTACCCACCAGGCAATATCTCCCTACACCTTTGCTCCTCAGATCGGTGATGTCGATCTGTATCTACTTGGCGAGGGGCGTCACTGGCACATGTATGAAATCCTTGGAGCCAATGCCTGTATTGTGGATGGGGTTAAAGGGGTGCTGTTCGGTGTCTGGGCTCCTTCGGCGGAGCGGGTCTCTGTGGTGGGTAATTTCAATGTTTGGAACGGGAAGCGCCATCCCATGCGCTGTCGAGGTAACTCAGGGGTGTGGGAACTATTCATTCCCGGTATCGGTCAGACCGAACGCTATAAGTTCGAGATCCGTAATAAGTATACGGGAGAATGTTTTGTAAAGGCTGACCCGTGTGCCCGTGCTATGGAGATGCGTCCGCGCACCGCTTCAATTGTGCATGTAAGTGAGTATGAATGGAACGATACGGATTGGATGCAGGCTCGCCGCTCATTCGACTGGCAACACAAACCTGTTAGCATTTATGAGGTTCATCTGGGTTCTTGGCAAGTTGGAGACAACGGGCGTTTTCTCAACTATCGTGAGATAGTCCACCGCCTTGTGGAGTACGCCCTATGGATGGGATTTACCCACCTCAATCTCATGCCGGTGAGTGAACACGCCCTAGATGAGTCTTGGGGCTACCAAGTCACTGCGTATTACGCGCCAACCCGCCGCTTTGGTGATCCTGATGATTTCCGCTATTTTGTAGATTATTGCCATCAGCATAATCTAGGGGTTTTCCTCGACTGGGTGCCGGCCCACTTTCCTAAAGATCGATTTGCTCTGGCTCGCTTTGACGGAACCGCCTTGTATGAGCACGAAGATCCCCGCATCGGCGAACACCGCGAGTGGGGTACCTACGTGTTCAACTACGGGCGTAATGAGGTGCGCAACTTTCTCATTGCCAATGCCCTGTACTGGCTTAGTGAGTTCCACATCGACGGTCTGCGCGTCGATGCGGTGGCCTCCATGCTGTATCTCGATTATTCCCGCGACGAGGGAGAATCACTCACCAATGCATACGGGGGCAACGAGAATATCGAGGCCATAGAGTTCCTTCGCACCCTGAATACCGAGATCCATGCCAGATACCCTGGCGCGGTGCTCATGGCAGAGGAGTCCACTTCGTGGCCCATGGTGTCCAGACCGGTGTGGATGGGTGGCCTGGGTTTTTCCATGAAATGGAATATGGGCTGGATGAATGATACCCTGGACTATTTTGCCGAAGACCCCATACATCGTTCTTATCACCATTCTCGTCTGACCTTTAGTCAGTTATATGCCTATCACGAAAATTTTATCCTGCCGCTGTCGCACGATGAGGTGGTTCACCAGAAACGCTCATTACTGGATAAGATGCCCGGTGATCGCTGGCAGAAGTTTGCCAATCTGCGCTTGCTGTTTGGCTACCAGATGCTGCACCCAGGGAAGAAACTTCTATTCATGGGGGGTGAGTTTGGCCAGTGGAGGGAGTGGAACGATAAGGGTGTGTTGGACTGGCACCTGTGCGAAGAGGGGGATCATCGCGGGGTTCAGTTACTTTTGCGCGAGCTTAACCAGCTTTACGCCAGCAACTCTGCCCTTTATGCACATGATTTTGAGTCCTGCGGGTTTGAGTGGATCGACTGCAACGATAATCAACAGTCGATCTTGAGTTTTGTGCGGCGTGATACGCGTATCCAACCGGCGCGCCAGTTGGTGTGCCTGTTTAACTTCACTCCGGTTGTGCGCCATGGCTACCGCGTTGGGATGCCTCGGGGGGGAACCTATCGCGAGATTATCAATTCAGACGCTACCGTTTACGGTGGTTCAAACACAGGCAACAGTGGCGCAGTGCACACCGAATCCAAACCTTTTATGGGGCGTGATTGCAGTGCCGTGATTACCCTGCCACCACTAGCTTTTATAATTCTGCAGCTTGAGGAGTAAACGTTTATGCGGGTTCTATTTGCAACTTCAGAAATATACCCTTTAGTAAAAACAGGTGGACTGGCGGATGTTGCCGCTGGACTGACTATAGCTTTGCAGCAACAGAACCATGAGGTTACGGTTATTCTGCCGGCGTATCAGGAGGCCATGCGTCACCTGGATTCTGTTTGTGAACTTGCACACTTTAGCGTCAATTGCTGTTCAAATGAATATAAAGTACGTCTTCTGCGCGCCGATAGCGATAGCGGGGTTAAACTGCTGCTGGTAGATATCCCCAGCCTGTTCGATCGTCCCGGCAACCCATATCTGGCAGAAGATGGCACCGACTGGTGGGACAATGGGGAGCGTTTTGGTTTATTCAGTCGTATAGTTGCAGGGGTGGCTCTGGACCATTTTGGGCTTGACTGGCGCCCTGATGTAGTTCACTGCAATGATTGGCAAACGGGTCTGGTATGTGTATTTATGCGTCTGCTCAATGCAGACGCAGACGACGTGGAGCGTTCAGTCACCCCTAAAACGGTGTTCACTATTCATAATCTGTCCTATGCCGGCAAGTTTTCCCATGCGCTTTTTGCCGGACTCGGCTTACCCGATGCCTGGTGGAATCCTGAAATGCTCGAATTCTACGGCGCCTTTTCCATGCTCAAGGGGGGGATCGTATACGCAGATCATGTTACTACGGTGAGTCCTGCGTATGCCGCAGAGATCTGCATTCCGCCGCACGGGTTTGGCTTTGAAGGTCTGCTGCGCGAGTGTGCATCCCAAGGGAGATTGAGTGGAATTCTCAACGGCATTGATACCCAGACTTGGAACCCAGCCACTGATCCGTATCTCCCCTACCCATATTCAGTGCATAAAGGGCGGGTTGCTCAGAAAGAACGGAACAAGCAGCATCTACTTCATAGACTTGCCCCTGCAGACCTCAAAGTGGACGGAAGCGCGCCTCTACTGGGGTTCATTGGACGTATGGTAGAACAAAAAGGGATCGATCTGCTGATAGAAGCGATACCCCTGCTGTTGGATGAAACCAACGCCAATGTAGTGATTCTCGGTTCTGGGCAGAAAAATTACGAGCAGCAGATCAATGATCTGGCCCATTTGCATCCGCACCGAGTTTTTGTGTATATCGGTTACTCTGAAGAGTTGGCACATATTATTGAAGCTGGTGCGGACATCTTCCTCATGCCTTCGCGCTTTGAGCCCTGTGGCTTGAATCAGATGTATAGCCTCGCCTATGGAACCCTCCCCATAGTACATGCCACTGGAGGACTTAAGGATACTGTCGTTGATGCCAGCAGCGAAAATATTGCAAACGGAACTGCTACAGGGTTTGTGATGCAGAATGCATCGATGGATGAGTTGCGCCGCTGCAGCATAAAGGCGCTTGAGTTGTACCTTAAGCCGCGTACTTGGCAGAAAGTACAAAAGATCGCCATGCTGCAGGATTTTGGCTGGCAGCGTAGCGCGGCATCTTATTTAAGTATCTATCAGGCTTAGGAGGGCAAGAATGGCACTTACCACCCAAGATCAACGCGATGCTGATGCTATGCGCAAAGCGCTTAGCTGTATTGGCTGCGACGAAGAGAGTATTGAAACCAGTTTTCTACACTATTTGTATAACGCCTTTGGACGCAAACTGAGTTCACCGCAATACTATTTATATAAAGCTCTTGCATACACTGTACGTGACCGTCTTGTGGCGCGCTGGAAGCAGACTTGGCTTACACATTATGAGTTAGAAACTCGGCGAGCATATTACCTGTCCATGGAATATCTCATCGGGCGTTCACTGAGCAATAATCTGTTTAATCTTGGCATTGATCGCAACGCCAATGCTGCTTTGTACGGGGTTGGCGTTGCCCTCGAAGAGGTTGAGACTGCTGAGCACGATGCTGGGTTGGGCAATGGCGGACTCGGGCGTCTTGCAGCGTGTTTCATGGACAGCTGCGCTACACTTCAACTGCCGGTGGTGGGGTATGGTTTACGCTATCGCTACGGCATGCTGCGCCAGTACATTCAGGATGGTTATCAGATCGAAGAGCCAGACCAGTGGCTGGGCTATGAGTATCCATGGGAGATAAAGCGTTCAGATTACATCTGCGTGGTAAAGTTTGGTGGTACAACGAGAACCCACCATGACCCTCACGATCATACAAAGATTACGGTTTATTGGGATCATGCAGAAGAGGTGCTGGCTGTTCCCTATGATATTCCCGTACCTGGATATAAAAATAACACAGTCAATACTTTGCGCCTGTGGTCGGCAGCTTCGGCTAAGGATTTCAACCTCAGCGCGTTCAATACCGTTTCCTACCACGAAAACGTAGCTGAGAAAGAGGCCGCCGAGAGTATAACTATGGTGTTATACCCTAACGATACCAGTGAAAGCGGTAAAGAGCTGCGCTTGCGCCAGCAGTATTTTTTGGTTAGCGCCAGTCTATCTGACATTATTAAACACTGGAAACGTAGGCAAGGAAGTGATTTTAGTGCTTTTGCAGCGAGTAATGTGTTTCAACTCAATGATACCCACCCAAGTTTGGCCGTGGTTGAGCTAATGCGCATTCTGGTTGATGATGAAGCAATCTCTTGGGACGAGGCGTGGAAGATCGTCACTAACACCATGGCGTATACCAACCATACCCTGTTACCAGAGGCGCTGGAAACTTGGCCGACGCAGATGTTTGGCAAATTGCTGCCTCGTTTATTGGAAATAATTTACGAAATAAACAGTCGCTTTTTGACCCAGGTTTCCATGAAATGGCCGCTCGATCCTGAGCGCTACCAGCGCATGTCTATTATTAGTCCCGAACAGCACGTGCGTATGGCACATCTGGCCTTAGTGGGGAGTTTTTCTATCAATGGGGTGGCCGCGCTCCATTCTGAATTGTTGAAAAAAGGATTATTTCATGATTTTTACGAGCTGTGGCCGGAAAAATTCAACAACAAAACCAATGGGGTCACTCCGCGCCGCTGGCTGGCTATGGCCAACCCAGGTCTGCGTGAATTACTCAAGCGCACCATCGGTGATGAGTGGATGACTGAGCTGACCCAGCTTAAAGCGCTAGAAAAATATCTGTCAGATGAAACATTTATGCGATCATGGGATGAAGTGCATCGGCAGAATAAGCAGCGCCTAGCGGATCTTGTCCTTGCGCGCGTCGGTGTAGCGGTTGATACGAATATGTTGTTTGATGTGCAGGTCAAGCGGATCCACGAATACAAGCGCCAGTTACTCAATGTAATGCATTTGATTCACCTGTATGCGCGTTTGAAATTTGAGGATGCCCCACTGCGAGCCAGACGTTGTGCGATCTTTGCGGGTAAATCGGCTCCTGGGTATGCTATGGCAAAGAAGATCATCAAGCTCATCCACAATGTAGCCAACGTGGTAAACAGCGATCCCGATATCGGTGATGCCTTGAAGATAGTGTTTATCCCGGACTACAATGTTTCCATTATGGAAGTCGTGTGTACCGGAACCGACTTGTCCGAACAGATATCGACAGCGGGTAAGGAAGCTTCTGGAACTGGTAACATGAAATTTATGATGAATGGGGCGGTGACCATCGGGACCTTGGATGGAGCCAACGTAGAGATTCTTGAAGAAGTGGGCGATGAAAACTTCTTTTTATTCGGGTTGAAGGCGCACGAAGTTGAGGAGCATAAGAGAAGTTATGACCCTAGCGCTGTACTGGCGAAAGATCCAGATTTGCAGCGGGTTATGCAGTTGCTTGAATCGGGACATTTTAATCGATTTGAGCCTGGAATCTTTGATGACATCATCGCCGCACTCAAGAGCCCGCATGACCCGTGGATGACACTGGTTGACTTTCACAGTTATGTCGAGGCGCAGGAGCGTGCTGCCGAAGCATTTGAAGATCGACCTCGCTGGCTGCGGATGAGTGTGATTAATAGCGCTCGGAGTGGTAAGTTTTCTACCGACCGCACCATTGCAGAATATAACCGCGATATCTGGCGTTTACAGCCGGCAAAAATAGCCGCGACCTCAGAGCCGGATGAACTGAAGTGTTAAGTGCGAGTTGTTGCAAAGAGGGATGTGCTGAATGATTCTTATTGCAGCTTTATTTGGGGCAAGAATTAACAGATAATTAACGGGCTGTGCCGCTTTTACACGGTACAGCCCGTTTTTGTCAGGCCTGAATCTTGTTCTGGTACTCGCGCCGCTCGTCCATCACCTTTACAGCGCAGAACTCTCCACACATGGTGCAGGCACCGTGTTCGTCCGCAGCTTTGTTTTCACTACGGCGGGCGCGGGCACGCTCAGGATCAAGAGCGAGGGCAAATTGTTTTTCCCAATCCAGCTCTTTGCGCGCTTGGGCCATGGCATGGTCTTTGTCGATAGCACCGGGAACTTTTTTTACAATATCGGCGGCGTGGGCTGCGATAAGGCTGGCGATAACCCCCTCCCGTACATCATCAATATTGGGCAGGCACAGGTGCTCACTCGGGGTGACATAACACAGAAAATCCGCCCCAGCGGAAGCGGCAATGGCACCACCGATGGCGCAGGCGATATGATCATAGCCTGCGGCCAGGTCGGTTACCAGCGGCCCCAGGACATAGAACGGTGCCCCGCAACACAGTTGTTTTTGCAGCTTGATGTTGGTTTCGATCTGATCAAGGGGGACATGCCCCGGACCTTCAATCATTACCTGAATACCAGCGTCCCAGGCACGTTTGGTCAGCTCACCTAAGGTGAGGAGTTCCTGCACTTGGGCGCGGTCGGTGGCGTCCTGCAGACATCCAGGGCGGAAACCGTCTCCAAGAGAGAGTGTGGCATCGTAAGGGCGCACCAGCTCTAGGAGGCGATCATAGTGCTCGTACAGGGGGTTCTCTGCATCGTTGAACGCCATCCACTTGGCGGTAAAGGAACCTCCCCGTGAGACCACATCCATCCGGCGCCCCTGTAGGTCCATAGCTTCCAGGCTACGGCGGGTTACGCCGCAGTGAACCGTAATAAAGTCAACACCGTCGTCTAAGTGCTTCTTTATACCGTCGAAAATTTCATCCACGGTCATTTCAACCATGGCCTTCTTTTTCCTAGAGACGGTGTCAACCGCAGCTTGATACAAAGGGACACTGCCTATGCAGGCGTCGGTCTGGGCGATAATGGCAGCGCGAATCTCGTCGATAGGGCCACCGGTAGACAGGTCCATGATGGCGTGGGCACCGGCTGCTATAGCCACCTTTGCCTTGGCGAGTTCGTTGTCGATGTTGGTATCATCTTTGCTGGTGCCGATATTGGCATTGACCTTGGTCTTGAGTCCTTCACCAACAGCCAGCGGAGTCCCGTGGGTATGTTTGACGTTGTGGCAGATGCACACCGTTCCTGCGGCAACGCGCTGACGCAGAATTTCAGGATCGATACCTTCTACTTCCGCAGCAAGGCGCAGAGTTTCAGTGATAATCCCATTACGGGCAGATTCCATCAGGGTCATTTTGTGGGTCCTCTCTTATGTTTGTCGAAGGTGGCAGCGAAGTTTTTCTGCTGCGACAATGTGGTTTACCGGGCCATGACCGTGGCCGAGTCCCGGTGCTGTTTTTATGGCGGTGTAGATAAATTCTTTGGCAGCGTGTGCGGCCTTTGGCAATGCAAACCCTTGAGCTAACAGCGTGGCCAACACGGCGGCCATAGTGCAACCAGTACCGTGGGTGTGGACTGAGTCAACACGCTCCCCTTTCAGGCGAAGTGTTTCAGTTCCGTAGCGCAGGATATCGGTGGGAGCACCTGCCATATGCCCACCTTTTACCAACACGTGAACTGCCCCCAGATTTTGCAGGGCGCAGGCTGTTTCTTCCATTCCGGCGATATCGGTTATTCTGATGCCGGTTAAGGTTTCGGCTTCAGGGATGTTCGGGGTCAGCAGATAGGTTTGGGGGAGAATTTCCTCCTTGAATGCGGCTACGGCTTCAGCTTGAAGCAGATGGGCCCCCCCTTTGGCGATCATGACTGGATCAACGACGTTCAGGGATGGTGCCTGACGCAGAATTTTTGCCACCGCACGGATGATTTCGGGACTAAACAGCATGCCGGTTTTAATAACGTCAACGTCGATGTCATCGAGAACAGATTGCGCCTGCTGCACCACAAATTCCGCTGCAACGGGATGGATTCCCTGTACCCCGGTGGTGTTTTGGGAGGTAAGAGCAGTAATGGCGCTGCTGGCATAGCTGCCCAGCAAGGTGATGGCCTTTAAGTCTGCCTGGATACCCGCACCACCGCTGGAGTCAGAGCCAGCGATGGTGAGCACACTTCCTACGGGTGGCAGCGCATCTTTGGAGCTCTTTATCTGGCGAAACATCAGGCTCATTTCACGCGCCGCCATATCCGGTCGCGGTGCGTTCATCACGGCAGAGACAACGGCGGCACAGCAGGCCCCGTGGCGAATAACTTCGGGAAGATTCGCCGCGCTGATGCCGCCAATAGCTACCACGGGGATGTCAACCGCAGCACATACACGGGTCAATTCTGAGATGCCAATGTAGATGGCGTCACCTTTGGTGTTGGTTGGGTAGACGCTGCCGCAGCCTATGTAATCTGCCCCCTGCTCCTGTGCTCGCAGGGCGTGGGCCACATTCTGAGTGGATACGCCAATAATTTTATCCGGTCCCAACTGCGCCCTCGCTTGCGCCACATCGCCATCATCCTGACCGAGGTGTACCCCGTCGGCGTTGGCCTGTAGCGCCAGTTCAACACTATCGTTGACTATAAAACAGGCTGCATGGGTGTGGCATAATTCCCGGAGCTTTATCGCAGTGCTGAGCTGGTGCATAAACTGCGAGCGTTTGTCACGCAGTTGCACACAAGAGGCGCCACCATTGAGGGCCAACAGTGTTGCGGCGAGAATCTCATCCTCCGAGCCATCTGGAGTGATGATATACAGTCCGTGAATTTTGTGTTTTCTATCTGAGGTAAGCGCTGAATACTTCCCTGTAGGGTGCATGGCAAAGGTGCCTCCAATAAAAAAACCGCATCTGCAGAGGATGCGGTGTAAACACGAGAGGGTATATGTGTTTGATGTCGCTTCCCTACGCCGGTATAATCCGGATCAGGTTCCAAGGGTCGCTACAGTATGAGCTCTCAGTGGCATTCTCCACTCCCCCAGCTTCTATTTTCCCGCAACCCTAAGTCATTAGCAGGGGGCTGTCAACTCCAAGTGTAGAATAACTTTACACCCGTTGCGGCCTCATGGTACAAAAACTCCGTTCATTTCACGACAATTTACATCCACTGTTTGTGAACCTCTTTTCTTTTGTGTTTAGTTGTTTAAACTCTATCTTAAGTGTTTCTTATTCCTGACCATGCACTATGCACATCGTCCCACCAGAGTAGAAATAGATTTAGGCGCTTTGCGCCACAATTACATGCTGCTGCGCCGTAGTCTTGATTCTAGCCTTAATCCCAGTCTGCCTGCAGGGCTAAGTTCCGCTGGCGGGGCAGAAGCGGGCAAGAATGGCGTAGAGGTGCTGGCCGTGGTAAAGGCAGATGCCTACGGTCACGGTGCGGTGCCTGTAGCTCAGACCCTGCAGGATGCCGGGGTCTCCATGTTTGGAGTCGCCATTGCTGAAGAGGGGCTGGAACTGCGCCGCGCCGGGATTATAAAGCCGATCCTGATGTTGGGCGGAGCTTGGCCTGGGCAGGAAGGTGTGGTGCTTTCTGAAGAGATGCATGCCGCCGTATTTGAGATTGATCAGCTCGAACGACTTAACCGCGCGGGTATGCGTCAGGGGCGGCGCTGCAGCTGCCATATTAAATTGGATACTGGAATGGGGCGTTTGGGGCTTCAGCCGGAAGATTTGCCCCCCTTCCTGGTTGCATTGAAGAATTTTCCCTGCGTGGACATTGTCGGGGTTATGAGTCATCTCGCCCTGGCCGATGAACCAAAGAGTCCTTGCAACGCCAAGCAGATGGAGCTTTTTACCCACGGTGTGGAGCAGATTAGAGCGGCGGGGTATGCACCGCGATATATTCATGCTTTCAACAGTGCTGCCAGTTTTTCTCATAGTGCTAGACTTACCTATTCGAGTCCAATATGTAATCTGGTGCGCCCAGGGCTGGCCCTGTACGGCGGTCAACCTTTGGCCAGCACGCATTTAGATCTGCGTCCGGTTATGAATTTTAGAAGTAAAATAGCTCATTTGAAGTGGATTCCGGAGGGACGTGGAGTCTCTTATGGACAACATTTTATCGCCACCAGGCCAACGTTGATAGCGATAGTGCCTGTGGGATACGCTGATGGCTATAATCGTCTACTATCCAATGGTTTTACCGCCATTGTTGGAAGGCATAAAGTGCCGGTTGCGGGCAATGTGTGCATGGACTGGATTATGCTCGATGTTACCGCCGTGCCCGCTGTCGCAGTGCATGACGATGTTACGTTGTTGGGCTGTGAAGATGAAGTGTGTGTGTTTGCCGAAGATTGGGCCGAGCGTATCGGCTCTATTCCCTACGAAGTGTTCTGTCAGGTGAGTAAGCGGGTACCGCGAGTGTACCAGTACGCTGTTGGTTCATCCAAGCTTGAGTCACAGGTGAACCATGCCTGATTGTTTCCAGAATAGCCACAAGGTGATGCTTGCCCTAGATCTCGGAACTACCACCCTTGGTGCCCAACTTGTAGATGAAGCAGGGATGGTTGTGGCGCAAGCCTCGATTTTTAACCCGCAGCATACATTTGGCCACGATATTATCCGTCGTCTGGAATATGCAGCACAACCAAGTGGCAGACTTGAATTGCAACAAGCCCTGTTATGCGGAATTGCCGAGTTACTGGCGGTGTTGCTTAAAGACAGCGGGGTTGAGGTCCAAGCAATTTCGCGCGCGGTGGCGGCGGGGAATTCCGCCATCACCCTAACGGCGCGGGGGGTAGACCCCACTGGTCTTCTGCGTCCGCCGTATCGTCCAGACAGCTGTGATGGCGCTAGCATAATAATAGACACGCTGCCGGTGCCGCTGTTTTTGTTCCCCTTGGCGGGGGGCTACGTTGGGGGCGATCTGCTTGCGGTGTTGTATGGTCTGGGTGAACCTGTCGCTGGTTCCCTGGTTGTGGATGTGGGAACCAACGCGGAGATGGCGCTGTTCGATGGAGAGCGCTGGCTTGTAACCTCGGTGGCCGCTGGCCCCGCTTTCGAGGGTGGAAACATCAGTTGCGGTATGTCGGCGCGCAGTGGCGCTATCCGTGGCGTACATCTTGAGGACGAACGCTTCTGCTTTGAAATTATCTGTGCCCCAGAGGGTTCCGGCGCGCACGTAACGCCGCGCGGGCTGTGTGGCAGCGCCGTGGTTGAAGCCTTGGTCGTGGGGCTGCAGTCAGGTTTGGTGGGCCGCGATGGCACCCTTGCGGACCCCGATGACGTAGAGACAAGCCTTGCACGCTATTTGGGGGTAGAGGATAGCGCCCAAGGGCAACAGGCATATCTGCGCTTATACCGCAATGCCGGTGTGGATTTGCGTCTGAGTCAGGAAGATATCCGCCAGCTTCAACTTGCAAAAGGGGCGGTGTATGCCGGGGCGCAATGCTTGGTGGAGCGCGCAGGAGTTGATCCTACATCAATTGAACGTGTGTATATTACCGGAGCTCTGGGGGCAGCCATATGCCCAGAAATGTTGAAAGAAATTGCGCTGCTGCCGGAATATATGATAGAAAAGGTTGTTTTTAGCCCTGATGGAGTGCTCGGCGGTCTAGTGCAGTTTCTCAATGACAAGGACGCCGACCTTACCTTGGAAAAACTGCGTGAGAGGATCACTCTATACCCCCTTTCCGGCACCCCAGCATTTGAACGTGCTTTTGTGGGTGCCCTGAATTTTTAAACATTTGCCACTGTTTCCCAAGACGCTTGGTCTCGACGCCAATGGAAGGGGGATTTCCCTTGTCTGTTGATGGATAAACACGTAAACATAAGTGTCTTAGTATGAAATAGATAGATACGGACTAATTTTGAGTAAAGTTTTTAATATAAAGGGAGAGGATTCGACATGTGTGTAATAAAACGAGCACTGATAAGTGTCTCCGACAAAGCAGGAATCGTAGATTTTGCCCGCATTTTGGCTGATTTTGGGGTAGAGATATTATCCACTGGTGGAACTGCGACTTTGCTACGTAACGAGGGATTGGTGGTAAAGGATGTCTCCGATTATACGGGGTTCCCTGAGATGCTCGATGGCAGAGTGAAGACGCTGCACCCCAAGGTGCATGGCGCCCTACTAGGAGTGCGCGACAACCCCGCGCATGCCGCTAAAATGGCAGAACACGGGATAGAGCCCATTGATATGGTGGTGGTCAACCTTTATCCCTTTGAAGCCACCGTGGCTAAAGATGGTTGTACCTTGGAAGATGCGATAGAGAATATCGACATCGGTGGTCCCACCATGTTGCGTAGCGCCGCCAAAAACAACCGCTTTGTCACGGTTGTGGTTGATAGCACCGATTATGCCGCAGTGATCGATGAGATGCGCGCCAGCGGTGGTGCGGTATCAGAGCAAAGCAATTTTCGTCTGGCGGTTAAGGTATATCAACATACCGCCGCATACGACGGGGCGATCTCCAACTGGCTCGGCTGCAGAATTGATGCAGAACAGACCCACTTCCCTGAAACTATGTCGCTGCAGTTCCAGCAAAAACAGGTGATGCGCTACGGTGAGAACCCGCACCAGGATGCCGCATTCTATGTGGAAAAAGGCAATACCCAGGCAAACATAGCTACGGCAAAGCAATTGCAGGGTAAGGAGTTGTCGTACAATAATATTGCCGACACCGACGCAGCGCTGGAGTGCATCAAACAGTTTGGCGAATCCCCTGCTTGTGTCATTGTCAAGCACGCCAACCCGTGCGGTGTCGCGGTGGGAGAGGATCTGCTCACCGCCTACGAGCGCGCCTTCAGCACTGATAGTGAGTCCGCCTTTGGGGGCATTATCGCCTTCAATCGTACCCTCGATGAAGCTACAGCCAAAGCGATAGTGGAGCGTCAGTTTGTAGAGGTTATTATTGCGCCCAAGGTCAGCGCCGAAGCCCTTGAAGTGATCAAGGCTAAGAAGAATGTGCGTCTGCTAGAATGTGGTTCCTGGGCTGGACAGAACCAAACCCGCCTCGAATTTAAGCGCGTCAATGGCGGCCTGCTGGTACAGGATGTGGATGCCGACCTCACCGCTGAAATGGAGGTAGTTACCAAACGCAAGCCCACCGAAAAAGAGATGGAAGATATGCTGTTCAGCTGGAGGGTGGCAAAGTTCGTGAAATCGAACGCCATCGTCTACGCCCGTGACGGCATGACCATCGGAGTGGGTGCCGGGCAGATGAGTCGGGTCAATTCAGCGCGAATTGCGGCCATTAAGGCTGAGCAAGCCGGTTTAGAGGTTAAGGGCGCAGCGATGGCATCTGATGCCTTCTTCCCGTTTCGAGATGGTCTGGATAATGCCGCCAAAGAGGGGGTGACTGCAGTTATCCAGCCCGGTGGTTCGATCCGTGATCAGGAAGTTATTGACGCTGCAGATGAGCATGGCATCGCCATGGTGTTTACCGGTATGCGCCATTTCCGCCATTAATAGTAAATTCAAGTCATACTGTTTAACGAATGTATGGAATATTACCTAACCGCTTAACAAGGTACAAGATTGTGTGAAGTTAGGGCAAGAAACGGAGCTTTTAATGAATATTCTGGTCGTAGGTGGTGGTGGGCGCGAACATGCCCTAATCTGGAAGATGGCGCAGTCACCGCTGGTGGAAAAAATCTATTGCGCGCCGGGTAATCCCGGAATTGGCGAGTTGGCACAGTTAGTTCCTGTCCCAGTCGATGACATTGAAGCGCTGTACAATTTTGCACTAGAAAACGCCATAAATCTGACTGTGGTTGGTCCTGAGCTTCCCCTCACCTTGGGGATTGCCGATCGGTTCCGCGCCGGTGGTCTCGACCTGTTCGGGCCGAGTAAGGCGGCAGCGCAACTCGAGGGGAGTAAGAGCTTTTCTAAAGACCTGATGCTCAAATACTCCATTCCCACCGCAGCGTATGCAGCGTTTACCGAGCGTGATGCCGCCGTAGCATATATAAAAGAGCAGGGTGCACCTATCGTGGTGAAAGCCGATGGTTTAGCGGCGGGTAAGGGTGTCATTCTCGCCCAAACCGTGGAAGAGGCAATCACTGCAGTAGACGAAATTTTACTGCAGGGTAAGTTCGGTGCCGCAGGGGACTCTGTAGTTGTTGAAGAGTTTCTCTACGGTGAAGAAGCCTCGTTTTTTGCTTTTACCGACGGCAAAAATATTCTCCCCCTGGCCTCTGCACAGGATCACAAACAAATCTTTGATGCAGACCAAGGCCCCAATACTGGAGGTATGGGAGCCTATTCCCCTGCGCCGGTGGTTACTGATGCCCTGTATGAGCGTATTGTCGCCGAAGTGGTTCAACCCACCATTGACGGCATGGCGGCAGAAGGGACTCCGTATCAGGGGATTCTGTTTGTTGGGCTGATGATCGATGGGGGCGACTTTAAGGTGCTCGAATACAACGCGCGCTTTGGTGACCCCGAAGCCCAGCCCCTGCTGTGTCGTATGAAGTCAGATCTGGTGCCGGTGCTGCAAGCCTGCGCGCGTGGCGAGCTCACCGTTTCAGAGTTGGAGTGGTACGACCGTGCTGCGGTGTGTGTGGTTCTGGCTGCGTCCGGATATCCTGACGCCTATCCTAAAGGGGACGATATCCACGGGATAGACGCGGCCAACGCAGTTGATGGAGTACAGGTGTTCCAAGCCGGAACCGCATTGCAGGATGGCAAAATTGTGACTGCCGGCGGGCGGGTGCTAGGTGTAACCGGATGGGCTGAAACCATCGAGGCCGCGATCCAAAAAGCGTATGCTGGAGCTGACCTAATAAGCTGGAATGGCATGCAGCTGCGACGTGACATAGGTCAAAAAGCCCTGCGGCATTTGTAGTCATGTAGGTTAGTAAAGCAAATAAGGAAGAAAAATCTTTTTGTACCTTGAGTTCTGCCACGTAACCTAAAACATACCGCCTCAGATGCAGGCAACAGACTAAGGAAAGATTTCATGGGGAAACCGCTGATTGGAATACTTATGGGGAGTGATTCCGACTATGAAGTGATGCGCGAAGCAGGAAAGGCATTGCAGGAATTTAACGTGCCATTTGAGATGCTCGTCACTAGCGCACACCGCTCTCCGCAGCGCACTTCAGAATACGTTGTCAGTGCACGTGAGCGCGGGATTAGGGCACTGATAGTTGGTGCCGGTGCGGCGGCACATTTAGCAGGTGTCGTAGCCGCTGAAACAACCTTGCCTGTTATCGCAGTTCCCATCGATAGCACGGCGTTGAAAGGCCTTGATGCATTGTTAGCTACGGTGCAGATGCCAGGAGGGATTCCGGTGGCGACTATGGCCATTGGTAAAGCTGGAGCAAGGAACGCCGGCCTGTTTGTGGTACAGCAGCTGGCAGTCACTGATAAGAATCTGGCTGAGCGGATGGCAAGTGCCCGCGCCACAATGGCGGCAGCGGTCGCCGAAAAAAGTGAGAAGCTGCAGCAGCGTCTAAGTGCAGACGGACTGTTGTAATTATTATAAAAGCTGGCGCGACGGAGGCGGCGCCTGCACCAGCGAAGGAGAATCAAGATCTTGAGTCAAAAAAAACGTGGGTTTTTGATGGTCTTATGGGATTTTTTCTGTTCCCTGAAATTATCAATTTTCACCCTGATTATGTTGGCAGTGACTTCCATTATTGGAACAGTTCTTCAGCAGAATCAAACCAAAGAGCATTATCTGCATATCTTTAGCCCGGAAACATATGCAATCTTAGATAAGTTGCAAATGTTTGATATGTACCACTCTACATGGTTTATCGGGCTATTGTTTCTGTTCTGCGTTAACTTAATCTGCTGTTCTATCAAACGCCTGCCTAGGGTGTGGAAAATAGTAACCAAGCCTACGCTGGTGCCGAGTCAGGCAGCCTTAAAAGCGTATCCAAATACGATAGAACGTACCGTGCGCGGCAGTTTGAGTGAAATTCGTTCTGGGATGGAAGCGTTCGTCAAAGAAAATTTTTCCGCCACCCGCTGTACTGAAACAGAGAATGGGGTGTATCTCTACGCCGAAAAGAACAAGTATGCGCGCTTTGGAGTGTATGTCACTCACCTGTCTATCCTGATTATCTTTGCTGGGGCCATAATTGGAAATATTTTTGGCTATAAGGCATATGTCAATATCCCCGAAGGGGGCTCCATCGACAGGGTTTGGCTGCGTAATGGTGATCCTGTAGATCTGGGATTCAAAGTGACGTGTGATGCTTTTTCCGTAAGTTATTACCAGAACTCTCAACGTCCCAAAGAGTACAAGAGTATCCTCACGGTTGAAGAGAATGGCGAAGTGGTAGTGGATAAGCGTCCAATTATTGTGAATGACCCGCTTACACACAACGGCATAACCTTCTATCAGTCGAACTTTGGCCCCGCAGGTTCAGAGATAATGAACATCAAAGTCAAGCTACGCGGCGAGGACAAGGCACAAGCATTTACCCTGCGGATAGGGGAAAAAGCACAGCTGCCTGACGGTACCAGCATAACCGCAGCAGATTTTACCGCTTCATATCAAAACTTTGGACCGGCTGCGCGTCTAAACGTTAAAAAACAAGGGGAAGCAGCCACTTCGGTAATTGTCTTTAAAAACTTCCCCGAGTTTGATCAGCAACGCAAAGGAACCTATCTGTTCAGTTTGGAAGATTTTACCCAGCGTTATTATACCGGACTGCAGGCAACTAAAGATCCAGGCGTATGGGTAGTGTGGTTCGGCTGTACCTTCCTGGTTCTTGGCTCTTTGATAGCGTTTTTTGTCTCTCATCAGCGCATGTGGGTAATTCTGCGCGAACAGGATGGTAAGGTGAAGATTTGTCTAGTCGGGACTGCACACCGGAATCAACCCGCGTACGAGCTTTACTTCGATAAACTCAAAGAAGCATTCAACAAACACCTGGCTTAGGCTGGCTTACATACAAAGGGAGATCTAACATGACTAGTGGATCATTTTTTAATATCGTCACTATCGGCTATTTTGCCTCCATGGTGTTGTTTATTGCATTTTTAGCCGCCAGAAGTTTTGCTGTCGCCCGTCTGGCGACTGTGGTTGCCTTGCTAGGTTTTATTGCCCAAACAATAGGCATTGGGCTGCGCTGGTACGAAACCTACCAGATCCCTGGGGGAGAGGGTTATGCTCCCATGTCGAACCTGTATGAATCGGTAGTCTTCTTTTCCTGGACTATTGTGCTGATATATCTGCTCATTGAATGGAGGTATAAACAGAAGGCGGTGGGTGCGTTTGTTATGCCTTTTGCCTTTCTCCCCATGTCTTGGGCCCAGTTGAGTCTTGATTCCACCATTGCTCCGTTAGTGCCGGCACTGCAGAGCAACTGGCTTACCTATCATGTTATAAGCTGCTTCCTCGGTTATGCTGCCTTTGCGGTAGCTTGTGGGGTATCCATTATGTATCTGATTAAGGTGGGGAGAGAGGAAGACTCGCGTGGTAGCAAAGCAGGGGGGGTGCTGAGCCTGTTCCCTAGCGCGAAGATCTTGGACGATTTAAACTACAAAGCCATAATGATCGGCTTCCCCCTGTTGACCATCGGGATTATAACCGGCGCCGCTTGGGCCAACTACGCTTGGGGCACCTACTGGAGTTGGGACCCCAAGGAGACCTGGAGCCTGATTGT
>CAYPNO010000005.1:0-30621 GCA_964411865.1 uncultured Desulfuromonas sp.
TCTTTATTGGCTCTTGTGACTAATTATAAGTGCGACCATACCGGGGAGAACCCTTACTGACGTTATGCGGAGGGGTTTGGCGTACTTTTTTGCGTAAATGCGGTCACTAGAGGTTTGAGTTTGCTAAGCTATCCGGTAGCCCATCAAGGGCGACTTTTTTGCGCGAATTGATTTTATCGATTGTTCTTATTTCATGACAAAGGATTTGTTGTTATGCAGGTCAATATCAAGGCAAAGTTGACGCTCATGATTGCATTGATTGTGGTGGTAACGTCACTCTCCATTGTGGGGGTGGCGCTATTTAAAAACAGTCAGGTCAAAGGCGAAATCGATAGTGAGGTTACCACCCTCATTACAGCCCAGGCTGATCAAGCTGCACGCAGTGTTTATCTGTTGTGTGAAACAATGCGCGAAGCGGTAGAAAAAACCGTTGCCGACAGCCTACGGGTGGCGAGCAATTTACTTGAACAGCAGGGTGGTGTCTATTTTGAGGATAACACCGTTTCCTGGAGCGCAATAAATCAAGTCACCAAAGAAAAAAAGCAGGTGCAATTGCCTGAAATGGGGGTGGGGACGCAGTTGCTGGGGCAGAACCGCTCTACGCAGAAATATACCCCGTTGGTGGATGATGTGGAAGAGCTGGTTGGGGGTACCTGTACTGTCTTCCAGCGTATGAATGATGCTGGCGATATGCTGCGAGTTGCAACCAATGTTGAACAGCTCGACGGGCAGCGGGCTATCGGTACCTACATTTCACATAAAAACCCTGATGGTAGTTCAAACAAAATGATAGCGGCTGTTTTGCGCGGAGAGACATTTCATGGCCGCGCCTATGTGGTCAATGCGTGGTACGTAACGGCGTATAAGCCCATCTGGGATGAGGCGCAGAAGCACGTGGTGGGAATTCTCTATTTCGGTGAGAAGCAGGAAAGTGTTGAAAGTCTCCGCAGTGGTATCATGAATACCGTAGTTGGTCAGACTGGTTATGTGTATGTGCTGGGAGGCAAGGATAAGGAGCGGGGTGAGTATATTATCTCTCCTGACGGTAAGAACGATGGCACAAACATTTATGCCTCAAAAGATAGCGACGGTCGTCTGTTTATTCAGGATATTGTCACCAAGGCATTGCAACTCAAGTCCAAAGGTGTCCGCGATATTCCGCTGGTGCATGAGCGCTATCCGTGGATGAATTCTGGTGAAAGTAAGGCCCGAATCAAGGGGGCATCTGTGTGTTACTTCGAGGCATGGGACTGGATCATTGTCGCCAGCTATTACGAAGATGATTTCGCCACTTTTTTCGCTCAAATTGACCAATCGCTATCCGAGTTGGTGCTGTGGATTATCTCTATCGCCGCAGTTGCCACAGTGCTGGCCATGTTAATTGGCTATGTCTTGGCGAGTCGGTTCAGCGCTCCGGTCAAGGCCAGTATCGCCATGCTGCACGAACTGGAGAGAGGCAACCTGGATGAACGTCTTCACGTGCAAAGTCAGGATGAGATGGGGCAGCTCGCTAACGCCCTCAATGCCTTTGCCGAGCATTTGCAACAAGAGGTTCTGGAGGCATTTAAAAAACTCGCAGACGGAGATCTTACTTTTAATGCGCATGGGGTTATTCGTGAACCCTTAGAGCAGGCAAATAAGGCATTAAATGCTGTGATGCAGGTGATCTGGGCTTCGAGCGATAAGATCGCCACTAGTAGCGAACAGATTTCGGACTCCAGTAATGCACTGTCTCAGGGGGCGACCGAATCAGCTAGTTCCATTGAGGAGATCTCGGCGTCTATGACCCAATTGGCGTCACAGACCCAACACAACGCCGAAAACTCAAAACAGGCTAGTGACTTGTCAGTTCAATCGCGTGATGCGGCACAGCTGGGCAACGAGCAGATGCGTAAGATGGTCGAGGCTATGGGGGATATTAATGATACAGGTAAAAATATCTCAAAGATCATCAAAGTGATCGATGAAATAGCTTTCCAGACCAACTTGTTGGCCTTGAACGCCGCAGTTGAAGCAGCTCGGGCTGGTCAGCATGGTAAAGGTTTTGCTGTCGTTGCTGAAGAGGTGCGGAATTTAGCGGCGCGCAGTGCAAAGGCTGCGCAGGAGACTGCTGATATGATAGAAGGGACGCTGCTGAAAACAGCCCACGGGGCTGAAATAGCGCAGCAGACGGAGGTCTCTTTGGTCAATATTGTCGATGTGATTTCCAAAGTGGCGGATTTGGTCGTTGATATTGCGGCGGCAAGTAAGGAACAGGCGCTCGGAATTTCACAGGTGAATGAAGGGCTGAGTCAGATTGATCAAGTGACTCAACAGAATACCGCTCGGGCGGAAGAGAGCGCCGCCGCAAGTGAGGAGTTAAGCAGTCAAGCGTTACAGTTACGAGATATCGTGCAGCGTTTTACCCTGCGGACTGATGGAGTAGATTTTAATGTGAACGACCATGCGAGAAACCAAGAGAGCAGAATGATCGGAGAATAATTTGTGCCTAAGACCTGCTTACCTGCTTGATTTATAAGTTTTATCGTGATAAAAGCAGCGTCGAAACAGCGGAACAACCGCGTGGAGTCTATACGTTTAATCTGAACAACGGGATGTAGCGCAGCCTGGTAGCGCACCTGCTTCGGGAGCAGGGGGCCGGAGGTTCAAATCCTCTCATCCCGACCATTTAAAAAATAAGTATAAATTACCGCTTCCATATCCAGCCTCACCGCCTTTTGGTAGTGAGGCTTTTTATGTTTTGGGCTTGCCGGGTGGTATGTGCTTTTTAATGTGTGTGTAGATAAGATTTTATTGAAACAGGGCATGCGCCCTTAATTAAATGACTACTAAAAGAGAGGTCTTTTACCATGAAAAAATCAGCGCTTATTCTATGTGTGTTTTTATTGTGTCTTAGTGGGAATGTGTGGGCGCAGGAAACAACACTGACGATAAGGGCGAAGGCCAATGACGCCAAGTTTATCGGCACCGCGATGGCGGGAATACAGGTTAGTGTTTCCAATGCATTTACCCATGAATTACTGGTGCAAGGAGTTATTACAGGAGGGACAGGGAGCACAGAAATCCTGATGGAGAACCCTGTGGTACGCGGCCAGCAGCTCAGTGCCGATGGTGGCGCCGCCTTTGTAGCCGTGCTTGATATCGACGCGCCTACCCAACTGAACATCCGTTTGCATGGGCCTCTGGCTAGTGGCAGAACTAGCGTGGACGCGAGTAAGAGTGTGTGGATGCTTCCTGGGAAAGATATAGCTGGAGACGGGATTGTATTCAATCTGTACGGCTTTGTGCTGGTTCCGCTCGCTCCTTCCGCAAACACAAAAGTTGAAGTTGGTAAAGAGATAACTCTGAGTACATACGTAACCATGCTTTGCGGCTGCCCGATCACTGCGGGAGGAATGTGGGATGCCAATAAGTATAAGGTCGAAGCGATGATCTGGGATGCAGATAAACTTGTGGATACGGTAACAATGCGATTGGGGAGTGAAGAGGGTGTGTTCAACGCAGCGTATGTGCCGCGCCATAGCGGTGATTACCGTATTATTTTTAGTGCCTCCGACAGCCTAACAAATAACTATGGCGTGGCTTATAGTGGTATCGCGGTTAAGTAATTAAAAACTTCATAAGAAATCCAGAGGTCGCCGTTGTCTGTGCTGACAGCAACTGTAGTGCGTGCTATTCAGCGCAGCAGCTTATTACTTATCATGCTGAATTACTTGCAAGAATCTATTGTATGTGCGATTGTTTGCCCTGCGTGCCTTGGCGTATTTATACGGTGGGTCCCAGGGCAGGGGTCCTCCGAAGGCGAAGTTAATATCTGTGCATCGGCATCTTGAACCGGTGCTTTTTTGTTGTGGTTTCAGCATCTGGATGCTGGATTCTCCCTATGGGTAAAAAGGTGTGAGGGGTGGAGATATTTGGAGTCATAGCGTTAGCATATCTAATCGGGGCCATACCCAGTGGTGTCATCCTTACCCGCATGGCTGGTACTGCAGATATCAGGTGCCAAGGTAGCGGTAACGTGGGAGCGACTAATGTGTATCGGGTTGCAGGTAAGCGCCTAGGGATCCTCACCCTGATACTGGATATCCTCAAAGGGGTATTGCCCCTTTTGCTGTTAAAATACCTGCTCAAGGGTGAAATTGTAAGTGTCTCGGTTCCAGAAATGTTAGCGCTTGCTCTTGCTGCATTGGCCTTGTTTGGTGGCCACTGCTATCCGATATATCTGCGTTTCAAGGGTGGGAAAGGGGTGGCAACAGCACTTGGAGTCTTCCTTGTATTAACCCCTCTGGCCCTGATTCCACCTCTAGTTGTTTTCATACTGGTGCTATGGCGTTGGCGCTACGTGTCTCTTGCCTCTATAAGTGCGGCCCTGACTATTCCATTTGTGGTGCTAGGGTGCGGATATGCTTGGAGCCTGGTGCTCGCTACGTGCGTTATTGCGTTAGTGGTTGTGTATCGGCATCGTGCCAATATTGGACGCTTACGTCTTGGCACGGAGAGTCGCTTCAGCTTTTAACCAAGCTGCAAGGGAGGATCTAGATGTCTGGTTTCCGGAATATACTGCTCGCAATTGTGGTGGGATTGACTATGCTGGTGGGGATTCCAGTCGGGGTGCTGGCATGGTTCAGTCTCCGTCCAGTAGTGATGTCGGCCCCATGTGTGCTGGAGATTGAGCCTGGGCGGACGTTTGTTTCGGTGGCGCATGAATTGGAAAATGCTGGAGTGGTGGCAGATTCACGTGCTCTGCGCTTTCTGGCGCGCCTGCAGGGGGTGGATCGCGGTATTCAAGCTGGGGTGTACCGCTTTGGAGGTCGTAATACCCCCATCGGGGTTCTGGATACGCTGCATAGCGGCAAAGGGGAAATGCTTAGCTGTACCATCCCTGAAGGGCTGAATGCTATAGAGATTGTGGAGCGCTGCAGTGCTGCTGGGTTGGGGAGCACTGAGTATTATATGCAATTGCTGCAGGACGAAGATTTTATCGCAACTATTGGGATTGGGGTTCCGCTACTTGAGGGGTATTTATTTCCTGAAACCTACCATTTTGCTCCTGGTACCAGTGAAGAAACTGTGCTGAAAACAATGGTTGCGCAGATGCACAAACAGCTAAAACCAGAATTGATAGAGGCTGCAGCGCATATTGGACTTAATACGCACGCTTTGCTTACCCTAGCGTCTATCATCCAGAAAGAGGCTGCCAACACTGCAGAAATGGCGCGCATCTCTGCAGTGTTTCATAACCGCCTGCGGCTCAATATGCGTCTGCAGACCGATCCAACAGTAATCTATGCCTTGGATAATTTTGGTGGCACCTTGACCCGTGCAGACCTGCGGGTAGAGCATCCGTACAATACCTATATTGTGTATGGTTTACCACCGGGGCCGATTGCAAGCCCCGGGGTGGCGGCGCTTCATGCGGCTGCTTTTCCTGCAGAGGATGATGCACTGTACTTTGTGGCAACCCGCGATGGAGGTCATTATTTTTCCAAAACTCTGCGTGAACACAATAGCGCTGTACGCCGTTATCGACAGCAGCGTAATTAGTTTTCGTTCCAGCACTTTTGGCTGTGGATATACTAGAACAATTCAGGCGATTTTGTGGCGTTTTTTAAAGGTTGCCAGCCAGTGCTGCAGTTGGGTTTCTTCATGCTCCATGGCGAACGCGTTGATAAGTCCACGCTGCAGAGCCACAGCTACTGCACGGTTGCGGGGATTGAACGCATCCCCAACTTTGTCCGTCTGAAACTGCTCTTGGTCTATACACAGTTTGTTGTACAACGAATTGAGACGGCTCTGCACCCCACGGCGTGATAGGTACCGGCGCTGGGCGATAAGGTTGTCTGTAAGGCCGAGGGATATATCCAGCAGGGCCTCGAACTCAATATCTGATAGCCCAGTCTGGGTGTGGCCGCTGCGCCCTTGTACCTTACGCACCTCTGGATCGATCCAGCATTGCTCATCCAATAGCACCGTGGTTACCGCTGCAGCAATTCTCTGTGCCGTATTTGATTTAAGGATATAGCCGTACACTGTTTCCGGTGGCACAATCTTAAGCAGAGCACGGATATACATCTCATCTTTGAACTGACTCCAAAACACAATACGCGCTTGGGGTTTTTCTTTCCACAGCGCTTTGGCAAAATCGATGCCATTGAGTCCCGGCATTTGAATGTCACTTACCACCAGCGGGCTGTCAATTTTCAGCGCCAGCTGTAGAGCGGCATCCCCGTCGGCAGCGCGTGTAATGTCAAATTTAGCCTGAGTGGATTCGTGCAGCAGTTGTTCAAGAAATTCAAAATCTCTAGGATTGTCTTCCGCAATGATAACCCTGATGGTCTCCATGAGTAGCTCCTTGAGTCAATAAACTAAGTGCACATAACGCTCGTCCCAGCCATGTTTTGTTATGCGGTGTTACTGACTGATAATGGTTGTAACGGCAAGCTGAGTTCAAAACAGGTGCCGGAGGAGAAACGCGACGGTTTCCATTTGTAATGTGCGCCGATGATGCGAGCGCGCTCTTGGATGTTGTGCAGCCCCCTGCCGGTGGAGTCGGGGCGTGCTTCAAATCCGCGTCCGTTATCTTCTACGGTCAGAAAGAGTTCGGTATCGGTACAATCAAAGGTGAGTTCAAGTCTGGTAGCATCGGCGTGCTTATACACATTGTGCACAGCTTCGGAGATAATCCGGTACAACTGTAATTGGGTTATCTTTGGCAAGTCCAGTTCTTCAGCGGCGCTAGAGGCAAAAAAGTTGGTTTCAAGATTGCTGTTATGTCCGTGATTTTCCAGATGCGCTTCGAGGGCGGCAGTCAGGCCAAGAACATCCAACGTTTGGGGATGCAGATCGTCCATCACTTCGCGCAGATTATTGATAGCACCCTGAAGGCGAGATTCCAGTTCTTCTGCAGACTCTTGACATGTATGGTTCTGCTTGAGTTTCTGAATATCGCGAAGCACACTTGAAAGATCGGCCAGTGTCTGGTCATGTAGGTCACGGGCGATGCGTCTACGTTCATCTTCGGCCCCCTGCAGCAACTTTTCCGCCCCTACCACCAAGACAAGCTTATCTGCCATGGTGTTAAGGGAAACAGTCAAATCATCCAGTTCGTCGCTGATGGTTTCGGGGGGATCTGTTTGGGAGCTCTCTCCGCGTAACAGATTGTTGGCTCCGTTCGAGATAGTCTGGATCCGGCGCAGAATGCGGCGCGAGAAAAACCAGGAGAGCAGTATACCGATCACGATGGCAACACTCATGACAATCAATGATACTAGGGTGGTGCGTGCCACCAGTTCATCCATACTCTGGTTGCGCAGACTCTTGAGCTTTCCGCGCTGACTGCGTGCTTTTTCTATCAGATACACCAACTGTGGACGTAGAATGTCGAGGGTGGCGAGAAAGCGGTCGGTATCAATACCGTCCTCAGGGTTAAGTATTGTGACGATCTCTTTCAGGCTACGCAGGCGCTCAGGCTCGATATCCAGATAGATGGCAGCACGTTCCAGCGCGTCGGCGAGGTGGGTATACAGCATGTCCATCTCTTCGAGGCGGCTAGTATCAATGATGAAGTTATGCCGCTGCGATAGCGTCAGCCCTTGAATGCGTTTTGCGGCTAAATCAGCTTCAGCCAGAGCGATAAATGATTTACCCAGATCACTGGCTTGGCGCCGTTTTACCGACAGATCCCAGTAGGTATACTGCATGAAGATAAGCAACATTCCGGCTATGAGTAGAACGGTAGCCGGGGCCATGAAAACCTGATGTTTCAGTTTTATTCGCATGCGGAAAAATTATCACAGCGCCTGAGTTTGCACACTGTGTAAACCCACAGATAGAATATGTCTATGCAGCTACTCACCGGCGGGAGATTCCGACAAAAAACAGATTCTCTCCGCGCTGCACTAGAAGGCGCACACTCGCAGTATGCTCTTCGCTCTCCTGGCGTGCTGCATGGAGCAGCTCGAATGCGTTATTTACTGGGACTTGGTTGTATTCCAGAATCACATCTCCTGGTGCCAGGCTAGTACTTGCAGCAGGTGAGTCAGGGGCTATAGCGGTTATTACTGCGCCGTGATTTGCCATAATGCCGTATTGGCGGCGTAATTCAAGGGTTATGTTGTGCAGAGCCAATCCTAGTGAGGCAGGTGTCTCAGTCTGGGTTGACGTGCCTACCGAGTCCTCTTCTTGTAGCGGAAGAACAGGGGCGGCTTGTGCGATAATTTCCACTTGAGTTTGCCATTTTTCGCCCAGACGTAGGATGGTAAGGGTCACCCGTTCTCCAAGGGGGATCTGCGCCGCTAGGCAGGAGAGATCATTGATTTGTTTTATTTCCTGACCATTAAATGCCACTATAATGTCTGCTTGCTGCACCCCGGCCTTTGCTGCAGGAGAAGGGTTATGTACCGCAGCAACCAGTGCCCCGTGCGTGTTCTGTAGGTTGAACGATTCGGCTAATGCGGGGGTTATATTCTGGACCGTGAGCCCCAACCATCCCCTGGTTACGTGACCATTGTGCCGCAGCTGCGACAAGATAGCCGTGACCGAGTTAATGGGGGTGGCGAAACCTATTCCATGTCCGTGTGCTACAATAGCAGTATTTATTCCTACCACTTCTGCGCTGGTGTTAAATAGAGGTCCGCCGGAGTTGCCTGGATTGATGGAGGCATCTGTTTGAATGAAATTGTCGTATGGGCCGGCACCGATTACGCGCCCCTTGGCAGAGACAATCCCTGCAGTGACCGTTTGTTCCAGCCCGAAGGGGTTCCCGATAGCTAGAACCCATTGACCCACTTCGAGTTTGTTGCTGTCCCCTATGGTGACTGTTGGCAACGGCGTCGTGGGGTCGATCTTAAGTAACGCGATATCCAGTTGTTCGTCTGTGCCGACTATAGTTGCTGGAAAGGTTTGGCCGTCGGAGATTTTTACTGTAACTTTATGCGCATCATCTATCACGTGCTTATTGGTAAGCACATATCCATCCTCAGAGATAATAAAGCCTGAGCCAAGATATTGATTAATATTGGTTTTGTTCCCACGCGCAGGGATAAGGCTGTCTAGAAAGTCGTGTAGCATGGTTGAGCCGCCACCTGTGCTGGCAGCTTCAGTGCTATTGCGCAAGCTGCTGATATTGACGACTGCAGGTTTAAGCTCCCTGCTCAGATCAACAAAATTTGCACTCTGTGAGCCTGCAGCTTGGGTAGAAAGGGTGCAGAGTAGGCTCAGTAGAAGATAAAAATGTAGAGGGTGCATGGACGATTTCCTTACACAGGAAGTTACGGTTAAGTATGGATGCAGCTCTTGGACGGATATTTAGCAGATTTTGAGTGGAGCAACAGACTTTGAGAGGGAATAAATTCCTTGTGAGCTAAGGTTTTTTGGGGCTATGCAGAAGGCAATACGGCTGTCGCGCCCCACTCCAGTGGCAAGGTTACTTTGAAGGTGCTGCCAATGTCGACCGTAGACACTACATGGATGGTGCCATGATGTGATTCCACGATCCATTTTACTATAGCCAGACCAAGGCCGGTTCCACCGTTGCTGCGGTTACGTGCCGCATCAGTGCGGTAAAAGCGCTCAAAGATATGTTCAATATGCTCTGGTTCAATACCGATACCGCTGTCTTGAATCGATATAATGGCTGAGTCATTGGTGCATTCGAGCTTAATGCAGACGCTGCCATATTCTGGGGAGTAGCGTACTGCGTTGCTGAGCAGGTTCCAGAACAGTTGGCGCAGGCGCAGATCATCTCCACTAAGCCAGATTTCCTTGTCGACCTCATGGTGTAGATGAACTTCAATGTTTTTGTTGGCTGCCAGTTTGCGTGCTTGTACATACATCTCCTGTAGCAGATCGCTCAGGCTCAAGAGGCTGATAGATAAGGGTAATTCTCCTGCTTCGCTTTTAGCAAGGGTAAGTAGATCTTCTATGATCCGTCCCATGCGTTCAATTTCTTCCATATTCGAGATTAGGGTGCTGCGGTAATCTTCCACATTTTTACCCCAGCGTAGAGCAACTTCAGTTTCACCGCGTATGATGGTCAGAGGGGTGCGCAACTCGTGTGAGGCATCGCCGGAAAACTGACGGATGCGGCTGGCGGAATTTTGCAAGCGCTTAAGCATGGCGTTATGCGCGTTAAAAGCAGCGCTGAGCGCATGGCAGGGTTGCTCCTGCGCGAAGACAAATGTGAGAGAATCGATATCGGTATTGTCACAGTGGACAGCGAAATTATCGAGAGCAGTTTTATAGGCGCTTATTTTCCCCGCCAGAACGCTAGCCAGCAGTAATAGCGCAAGAACAAGCACCAGAGCAACGATGACGGAAGAGATCCCACTGCAGATGCAGGACGATTCTAAACACTCATACCCCTTAAAAAGGGCGGCACCGGCTGCCGCAGCGACAACCAGTGCCAGACTAAAAAGAGATTTGAGCGTAGTCTTGCTGCTCAGATATAGATCAAACTTCTTTAAGAACATATCCGACACCACGGATAGTATGAATCAGTTTTTTGTCGTAGTCTTTGTCGACCTTTTTGCGCAGATAGTTGACATACACGTCGATGATATTGGTAAATGAATCAAAGGTGTAGTCCCACACATGCTCAGCGATCATGGTACGTGTTAGCACCTGGTTGGGTGAACGCATAAAGTATTCGAGCAAACCGTATTCTTTGGCAGTAAGGTCGATCTCTTTATCTGAGCGCCACACTTTATGGGTAACCGGGTCGAGGCGCAGGTCGGCAAAAAATATTTCCGCGCCACGATCATCGCCACTTCGCCGCACCAGCGCACGAACTCGAGCAAGTAGTTCGGCAAAGGCGAAGGGTTTGGTCAGGTAGTCATCGCTGCCGCTGTCTAGCCCCGCCACGATATCATCAACATTGTCTTTTGCGGTCAGGCATAGGATTGGGGTCTTAATTCCTTTTTCGCGTAGTTCACGGATAACGGTGAGGCCATCCTTTTTGGGTAGCATGACATCCATTAAGACCAAGTCATAGCGATTGGCCTCGGCCATGTACAGCCCTTCTTCACCATTACCTGCGATGTCTACGGAAAAGGCTTCCTCCTCCAGACCTCGTTTAATAAAGCTAGCTACCTTTTTTTCATCTTCAACTACTAAAATTTTCATGTTTTTCTCCTTTATAAGCATGGGTTGTTTTTCGTTGTTTTGAATTAGCTTGGTGCCGAATCTCACTAAGCGCTATTTTTATTAATTGAGCAGAATCATGGACATTGGCCTAGCCTAGCTTGTCGGTTCAGGACATCTTTAATTTTACAAGTACTTCGTTAGCGGTTTCTTCAACCGCCTTGCCGGTTACATCGACAATGGCCCATTTTTGGCGCCGGAAAAACTTTCGAGCTTCCAGAAGTTCCTCTTCGATTTGCTCATACTGGGCGTAAGCTTCGCGCGGATTTTGTCCGAGATTGCGTAGACGTGCGGCGCGTAGTTCGACCAAGCGCTCAGGTTTGATTAGCAGCCCTGCGACGCGGTTGTGTTCCAGGGTTAGAAGTTCTGGCGGTGGGGATATCCCACTCACCAGTGGGATGTTGGCTACCTTCCAGCCCCGATGCGCTAGATACATGGAAAGAGGTGTTTTGCTTGTGCGTGACACCCCGACCAGGACAATATCCGCTTTATTGAGAAACCGAGTTTCCTGTCCATCGTCGTTGCGCACGGTGAATTCTATCGCGTCGATACGGCGGAAATAGTCATCATCGACACTATGGAGCAACCCTGGGGTTTCGTTGGGAGTTGTCCCAAGAAATTCTGATAGGCGCACCAAGAGAGGGGTGATAATATCTACACTTATCAATCCCATAGCGCTGCATTCTTCATGTACCAGGCGGGATAACTCTCGGTTGACCATGGTGTAAATCACCATAGCCTGCTGCTGAGCAGCTTTGTCCAGAGCGGAATATATCTGGTTTTTGCTCCGCACATTGCTGACTCTGGTTACTTGGGCGTCCCGATGTTGGAACTGAGTTAGTGCAGCGGAAACCATTTTTTCTGCTGTTTCGCCCGTGGCATCGGATAAAAGTAGGACTTTTTTTCCAGTGCTTATGTTTTCTTCATCCTTTTGTTGCATTTTTTGGTTTAGTATCCCTATACCAGAAAAAGTGGCTATGCAATAAAACAACGTTTAAATATATGTGTTTAATTTAAGCTGGATGTTTGCCCACCTTTTGTCGGGCATACATACTGTTGTCCGTTATTTGATAGTTACTTGATGCATTGGCAATATGTATTGTCTGTTACCTGATATGGTAAATGTCTACGCATGGAAGGCTGCTCCCTTCATTAGTTAGGCGTAACAAGTATCCCTTTTTTTTTGGCGCTGTCAAGAAATTTCACTGAGATTTTTTCCCTTTCTACGATTAGGGTGTTTTCTGGCAATGCTATGAACGGCTATTCCATGTTTTCGCAGCATGGCTATTGTTCCAACCATCGTCCTTTCCATTGCCTTTCCGGTTTCGATTTGTTACATAAGCAAAATGACTGAAAACTGGTATGAAATAACCTGCACTATCCCTGTTGCCAGCACTGATTCGGTGTGTGAGGTGATGGTCGACATGGGAAGCACAGGGGTTATCGTAGATGAGCAGAAGCTCGACACTTTCATCGTTCCAGATCCTGATGAGGTGTTATCTGACACTTACGCCATTAAGGCGTTTTTCCCTGCGGATGTCCCAATAGAACCATTACTTGAAACGGTTCAAGCTCGCGTACTCAACGTAGTCGCAGCGCTACAAAATGCCGCTATCCATCTGGCATGGCGCCAGATTGGTAATCAGGACTGGGCCGAGGGCTGGAAACAATATTTCAATGCGGTGCGCATCGGTAAAAAGTTAGTGATAAGGCCAAGTTGGGAGCAAATTCAATTTCCTAATGCTGCTATAGTAACCCTTGATCCTGGTATGGCGTTTGGGACTGGTACTCATGGTACAACACGCTTGTGCCTTGAATTTATTGCGGAACTTCATGATTCAGGGTATGCGGCTCGGCATATTCTCGATGTTGGAACCGGTTCAGGCATACTGGCTATAGCTGGTGTGGTTTTGGGGGCAGAGCACGTGATTGCTTGCGATATCGATCCGGTAGCGGTGCAGACAGCGCAAGACAATGCGGAACTCAATGGTTGTGCAGATCGGATAGAGGTGACCCTTGAGCTGTTGCAGGATATAGCTGGAACCTTTGATCTGGTGGTGGCAAATATTCTGGCGGAGGAAAATGTGCGCTTGGTTACCGAACTCTGTGCGCGCGTTGCATCTGGTGGCTACCTTGTCCTTTCTGGAATTCTGCACGAAAAGGTAGACTATGTAACTGCAGCTTTCTCCCCCTGTTTCGCAACGCCTGCGGTGATTGACTATGCCGGAGAATGGGCATGTATTAAGTATCGCAGAACAACCTAATGCGCCGCTTCTATGTGCCTTCCTTGGAAGAAATGGCTCAAACACTAGAGCTTTCTGCTGAAATTTCCCATCATATTGTAACGGTGTTGCGCTTGCGTCCAGCAGATCTTTTTGATCTGTGTGATGGTGCGGGGCGCTGCTGGCGTGTCGCCCTTGAAGAAGGTAATGCGAGAAAGGCACGGGTGCGTGTGCTTGAGCAGCGTACGGAAGCGGAAACCGCCGTGCATATCGAGTTGCTGCAGGGGTTGCCTAAAGGGGACCGTTTTGACCTGGTGCTGCAAAAAAATACCGAACTCGGGGTGAGCCGTTTTATCCCAGTATATACTCAGCGTTGTCAGGGACGCATTATGCGCGAAAAAGAAGACAAAAAACGCCAGCGCTGGGAGAAAATAATCCGGGAGGCTGCGCGCCAGTCAGGGCGCAGTTGGATACCGCAGGTCGAGAACGCAACTCCATTAAAGACCGCCCTGCAGAGATGCACTGCGGGGCTTCGTTTGGTGCTGTGGGAGGAGGCCGAGACTGAATTGAGCGCGGTGCTTCCTGCGAAAGTGGAATATGAAGTGGAACATATAGAGGGGCAGGAAGAGCAACGTCGGCGAAGCGCAATTGCAGTTTTAATCGGGCCAGAGGGAGGGCTTGCGCTGGACGACATAACCCTAGCGCGTAGCTATGGATTTATCCCAGTACGTTTCGGCCCCAGAATTTTGCGTACCGAAACCGCTGGATTCGCGGTCAACTCAGTGTTGCAGTACCTGTATGGAGATACTGGAACATCACCTCCGCAAAAAGGGTGAGAATAGAGCCAGCAAAGCTTTATGCGCCTCCACTTGGAGACTATGCTAAACTCCGTGGGTTCAGGCGACACTGTGTGTATAAAATGGAGAAAATATGCGTTGTCCTCATTGCGGTTATAATAGCTTTTCTCACCTAAGTAGGTGCAAAAAATGTGGCGAAGAGTTGCATGAAATAAACACACATACCTGTCCCTTTGAAGATAGTGGTTTAGCACAGAAAATTCCCGCTGATGCGGTATCTGCCCCCGAAGTTATCCCCTCCCCAGAAGCCGAATTAGAGACGATATCTGTTTTTAAAGTAAAATCCGAAGCCGAAGTGGAAGCCGAAACGAATATTTCCTTATCTCGAAGTGCGGTAGTTCTTACTGCGGGTGATTTTTCCCTGAACTTAGATTCGGAGGCGTCAGAAGTTTCGCAAGAGCCGGATACAAATATATCCCAATCAACAACAGATGTGCACTCCTCCATGGTGATGCGGCGTTTCATCGCTTCAGCGGTTGACATGGCTGCTATACTTGGGGTGTGGTTTTTATTCTATGTTTTGGAGTACAAGCTTATCTGGGGCCCTCATTCCCAGTTTTTTGCCCCACTTCTAAGTAGTCCGCGCATTAGAGGTGGATTTTATCTGCTGTTTGTCCTCATTGCACTGGGGTATTACAATATATTTCACTACGTAAATGGACAGACGCCGGGGAAGATTTTGACGCGAGTTAGAGTGGTGTCCATTGATCGAGAACCTCTGAGCCTAGCCCAGGTCTTATTGCGGACATGTGGTGGGTTTATATCTGCGTTGTGTCTGGGGTGTGGATATATGGTGATCTGGTTTTCGTCCAGCAAGCGTGGTTGGAATGATTTGCTGGCGGATACCGAAGTGGTTAGCAGCACAGAAACTGTAATGGAAGATTAAGAGTATTGACAGCTACTTATCGTAGTTGAACAAGGGTAGATGGGGGAGATTTTCGATATGCAGTTTGTGAAAATGCATGGTGCTGGCAATGATTACGTGTATGTAGATACCTCAATAGAGCAGGTTGAGAACCCAAGAGATCTTGCAGTAGAGGTTAGTTCACGTCACTTTGGTATTGGTTCGGACGGGTTGATCCTCATTATGCCTTCTGCGGTGGCCGATGCACGGATGCGCATGTTTAACGCCGACGGTTCTGAAGCGCAGATGTGCGGTAACGGAATCCGCTGCGTGGCTAAATACTTGTATGACCGCCAACGTGTGCCTGATACCACCATTCGGATTGAAACCGGCGCTGGGATTCGCACTATTAAGGTGGTACTCGGTGCAGACGGCAAGGTTGAAAAAGCGCTGGTGGATATGGGTGTGCCCGAATTGCGGCGTGGAAACATCCCTATGCACGGGGATCCTGACATTCAGGCGCTGAATATAGAGCTTAAGGTTGAAGCCGAAACATTTGAAGCCTGCTGCGTGTCCATGGGCAATCCACATTGCGTGGTGTTTGTCACCGACGTTGCAACGTTTCCGGTAGCAAAATGGGGACCACTGCTAGAGCTACATGAGAGCTTCCCCGAACGCACCAATGTAGAATTTGTGGAGATTTTATCCCGCACTGCAGTTAAACAGCGCACTTGGGAGCGCGGTGCCGGTGAAACCCTAGCGTGTGGTACTGGGGCTTCGGCTGTAGTGGTGGCCGCTTATCTTACTGGGCGTACTGAACGTACCATCGTTAATCATCTCCTAGGTGGAGATTTACAGATGGAATACACCCAAAGCGGCAGTGTTCACATGACAGGGAGTGCTACCGAGGTTTTTTGTGGTGAGTATCTTCCGCAGGCCCTAAATGGACCCAGGGGAGAATGTTAATGAAAGGAGTTTTTTTCGATCTCGACAATACCCTGTATGCTGCAGAGAGCACCTTGTTTGATCTCATCGATGTTAGGATAAATGCCTACATGCGTGAGGTTGTTGGGATAGAGACCGGTAAGGTTGATTACCTGCGCCGCCATTACTGGAGCAAGTATGGTGTCACTCTGCGTGGTCTGATGCATGAGTATGGCACCGATGCCGAGCATTACCTCGAGTATGTGCACGATATCGATGTATCAAGCCGACTGGGACCGAATCCCGCACTTAAGCGTTCATTAAGAGCTATGCCGGAGCGCCTCTTTGTGTTTACCAATGGTTCGTCTGATCATGCGCGCCGAGTGTTGAGCTGCTTGGATATAGCCGACTGTTTTGAACATATTTACGATATTCGAATCAGCAACTATGTACCTAAGCCTCAGCTCGATCCATACCATGCGGCGTTGGCGCATAGTGGCATGCGTGGGGAAGACTGCGTCATGGTGGAGGATTCACTCCCCAACCTGCGTACCGCAGCGCGACTTAAAATGGCGACAATCTTGGTGGATTCTGCAACGCAAGACGATGTTATTGATATCGATGCGGTAGTTCCCAGCGCCAGACATGCTGCAGAGGTTGTTGGTTCTTGGCGCGAACGGAGCCGGGGATGCGTGCAGTAATCCAGCGGGTAACGCAGGCGCGTGTGACCGTTGATGGTACCCAGGTTGGTGCAATCGGGCGTGGTCTGGTGGTTTTGCTGGGGGTAGGGCACGCGGATACTCAGGCTGATGTAGAGTATATGGCGGCTAAGCTTGCCGGATTGCGCATCTTCCCGGATGCTGAAGATAAGATGAATTTGAGTCTGATGCAGATTGGGGGCGCAGCGCTGGTGGTATCCCAGTTTACTCTGTTGGGTGATTGTCGCCAGGGACGCAGACCTGGATTTTCGCAAGCCGCACCTGGTGAGCAGGCTAACGCGCTGTATGAAGCTGTGGTGGACAGGTTGCGAAGCATGGATATTGAAGTGGCAACTGGGATATTTCAAGCTGATATGCAGGTAGAGCTAAGCAATGATGGCCCCGTTACCATGTTGCTCGATAGCAAGAAGGAGTTTTAACGCCTATGGAAGAGCAGGGTGCACAGGTTCCAAGCAAAACGGCACGCAAACGCCAGGCGCAGGAGATAGAAGAACTGGCTCGTAATTTGGTGGAGATGCCGGCAGCGAGTGTCGGTCGCTTGAAGCTCGAACCCCAGATGTTGACCATCGTGGAGCGGGCGCGTGGCCTGCGCAAGGGGGCGCGCAAGCGAGAAATTAAGCATTTAGCCGGATTGTTACGCCATGACAGCGCGCAATTGGAGGCTATTAGGCGCTTTCATCACGGGGTTTCAGAACAGCAGTTGGATGAAAACCGTCACTTCCATGCATTGGAAAATTGGCGCGCGGGACTATGTACGCCTGAGCGGCGAGCCCAGGTGAAAAATGAAATAGCTGAAGCGTTACCCGCGCTGGATATGGGGGTATTGGATAAGCTGTTGCATGGATATCAGGGCCCTGAAGATAAGAAATGTTATCGGCAGATATTTGTGTTATTGCGTAAGGCTGCAGAAAAGCAGGATGAGGAAAATAAAAAAGGCCCGCTATAAAGCGAGCCTTTTGCGAGAACCTGCTGGACTTTAATAGTTAAAGCCCTTTCTTGATCAAATCCTGTAGTTGGCTTTTGGGTACTGCGCCTACAAGTTGGTCTATAACCTTACCGTCCTTGAATAACACCAGCGTTGGAATGCCGCGTACTCCATACTTACCTGGAGTTTCAGGGTTTTCATCTACATTGACCTTGCCTATTTTAGCCTTGCCGTCAAATTCAGCTGCAAGGTCGTCAATTACAGGGGTCAGTGCTTTACACGGGGCGCACCAGGTAGCCCAGAAATCTACGAGTACCGGCCCCTCTGCTTGGAGAACTTCAGTATCAAAATTTGCGTCGGTAAATTCTAAAACCTTGTCGCTGGCCATGGTTTAACTCCTTTACGTTGGTTTGGATGTAGACCCCAGTTGGACATGCCCCGCGTAAAGATTGCAGCATGCAACCTATGTGCGGGTCGTGTCCGGCGGGGTGAGACAAACAGAAGAATCGAAGGCCGGGTGAACTCCCAGCCCTTTCCAAGTGGATAACTAACTGTGCACAATGATAGAATAACGTCGAAAAAATGCAAGGTATAATCAGGCTATTGGTTTTGTTGTCGTGCCACCGTTTTTTGCTAAGGGTAGTTTGAAGGGATAAAATGAGAAATAAAAGGGGCACAGCCCATGTCAGATAGGATTATAGAAGCCCTGCAGCAGCATAATGCGGTGCTAGAGCAGTCGTTGGTGCTAAATGCAGAACAACTAGAGAGCAGCGCAAACCAACTGGCACAGTTGTTTGCCTCTGGTGGGCATCTTGTCATAGCTGCCGCCGGGTCGCTGATGGGGGTGGGGGATACTATCGCACAGGCATTTTTGCATAATCCAGGGATTGAACGTCCCTCTTTGCCTGCTTTGTCTCTTGGCGGGAGTGCCGGTTTTGTTGCCGCTTTGTGCACGGTTAACGCCTTTGAGCAGTTTTACAGTGCTGGCATTCAGGCTACTGCGAGAAGCGGTGATATGGTTATGTTCATTGCCGCCGAGGTTAGTGCGGCGTTGTTGGCTGGGATCGAAACCGCCCGAGAGTTGGACTGTGCTACGTTAGTTTTGTCTGCCGCAGATGCGCAACCCTGGATTGAAGTTGGCGCCGACACAGTTATGGCGCTGGACGCACCAGTGCTGGCACGTGGAGCCGAAGCGCTGCTGTACTATGGCAATGTTTTGTGCGAGATGGTGGAAGCGGAACTGTTTGGTTTTTGAATTGGGGTTGACACTGTTTTTCATGCACGCCTAGAATGTCCTTTTGCCTGATTTCTAACTGAACGCACCTAGCCGGGCAAATAATCCAGCTTGAAATGCTATTGAATGTGATTCAGATGCACACCCGAGGAGGGAGAACATGAGTATCCTGCTATACAAGGTTGCATTAGTGATGTACACCGTTGTCACCCTGCTGTCTCTGGTGGCAGTAGTACGTAACCGGAAAAACGATAGAAGCAGATCGCGGCTGTTTTTGCTGCTTGCTTTCGTGGTTCATACAACCACCCTTATCGTGCGTTATTTTGAAGCGGGGTATACCCCAGTCACCAATCTGCATGAGTCCTTGTCGTTTTTTGCCTGGGCTTTGGTCGGAGTATTCATGCTGATTGATTTGCAGATGCGCATGCAGGTGATGGCGGCTGTAACCTCTACCATTGTAACTGTATTTATGTTGTTTGGCAGCCTCATGCCCATGCATACTCAGGAGTTGAACCCCGCGCTGGACAGCTTCTGGCTCCCTATCCACGTTGGGCTCGCCTTTATGGGAAATGCGGTATTCACGGTGGCATTTGTCGCAGCTATCCTGTATCTGATTCAGGAACGTATGCTCAAGAGCAAGAAATTTTCTGCTCTGCATTACCGTCTTCCGTCCCTTGAAACCCTAGACCGAGTTAACTATCGCTGCCTTAAATTTGGTTTCCCCCTCATGACCATGGGGATAATCTCCGGAGCGGTATGGGCGGAATCAGCGTGGGGAACCTATTGGAGTTGGGATCCAAAAGAATCTTGGGCCCTGATAACCTGGTTCTTGTATGCGGCGTTGCTGCACGGGCGTCTAACGGTCGGGTGGCGTGGACGTCGAGCCGCTATATTTGCCATTATTGGGTTTTGCTTTTTACTCTTCACCTTTCTTGGTGTGAATCTTCTTCTCCCAGGGCTCCATAGTTACAGCTCTATGGCTGGATAGGGATTCAATGCCAATCTCAACCATTCAGGTGCGCAGTACACAACCTGCTCTGCCTATGGTGATAACTGGAAAGATATATGGATATTTTCGTTGTCGGCTTAAGTCATAAAACCGCCCCGGTTTCCATTCGTGAAACGGTAGCATTTGCTCCAGAGCACATCGGAACCGCACTGGCTCAGCTCAAACAGATTCCCTGTATAGCTGAAGTGGTAGTGGTATCGACCTGTAATCGAGTGGAGATCTATGCAGCCGCAGCTCAGGGTGTACAGGGGATTGAGGCCGTCAGAAATTTTATTGCACGTTACCACAATCTTGATGCAGAACAGTTGGCTAAACACCTGTATACACACCAGGGGGATGCAGTGGTGCGACATATGTTCCGGGTTGCTGCCAGCCTTGACTCCATGGTGGTGGGAGAACCGCAGATTCTCGGGCAGATCAAGGACGCTTACGCCTACGCGGTAGAATATCAGAGCGTCGGCCTCATCATGAATCGATTCTTGCATAAGGCGTTCTCGGTAGCCAAACGGGTGCGCACAGAAACCAACATCGCGGGAAATGCGGTGTCTGTGGCTTTTGCAGCGGTGGAACTGGCCCGTAAAATTTTTGACACCATTGAAGGCAAGACGGTGATGTTGCTCGGAGCAGGGGAGATGTGTGAGCTTGCGGCACGCCACTTTGTCAATCATGGGGTAAAAGAGGTATTGGTCGCCAATCGTACTTTCTCTAGGGCGGAGGCTCTGGCGCAGGAGTTCTCCGGGCGGGCGGTACTATTTAATAATTTTTCCGATCATCTGCATCAGGTAGATATTGTGCTGTCTTCCACGGGTGCAAGCAGTTTTATCATCCACCCTGAAGAGGTGCAGCAGGCCTTGCGCCAGCGCAAGCAGAAGCCCATGTTTTTTATCGATATCGCCGTACCACGGGATATAGATCCGCGCGTGAACAATGTCGGCAATGTATATCTGTACGATGTGGATGATCTGCAAGGGATCGTTAAGGCTAATATGGATGAGCGCCAGAAAGAGGCGGTCGCAGCCGAGGCGATTGTTGAACAGGAACTGCTGCAGTTTAATAGCTGGATAAATAGCCTAGAAGTGGTACCCACCATTGTGGCGTTACGGCAGAAAATGGAGCGCATGCGGCGACGTGAGGTGGAGAAAACCCTGGGACAGATTAAGAATCTGGACGAACATGGGCGTAAAGCTGTTGAGGCCATGAGCCAGGCTCTGGTCAATAAAATCCTCCATCAACCCACGGCGGGGCTGAAAAAAGCGCAGAAGGATGCGGATGCCCAGCCATATGTGGAGGCGTTGCAGGAGTTGTTTGGGCTTGAGACGGAGGCTCCGCAGGGCGAACTGAAGCCGATGGATTTGGACTGAGATGAAGAGACTACAGGAGACTGTTACTTCTTCCCTTAGTGTGCTGGTAACCAGGCCTCAGCACCAGGCGCAACGACTGGTTTGCGCTCTTGAACAAGCGGGGTTTCATACCGAGGTGTTCCCTCTTATAGAAATTGCCCCCCCTGCGCAGCCGCATATCCTCCACGCAGCGCTGGAACAGTTGCATACCTACGATATCCTTCTGCTCACCTCGGTGAATGCGGTTAATATCGTACTCCAGTATATCGAAACTCAGGCTATAGTGGTACCCGCAGCGCTGCGCTTTGTCAGCGTCGGTTCGGCGACCCAGCAATGTCTGCAACGTTGGGGGCATCGCGCCATTGCTCCCGCGAGCGATTATACTGCTGAGGGGGTGCTGGAGTTACTCAGTAGCGTAGGCGTTGCGGGGAAAAAAGTGCTCTACCCCCGTGCAGAGCAGGCGCGTGATCTTATTGTGCCGAGTTTAAGAGAATACGGTGCCGAAGTTGATGATCCCGTTGCGTATCGCACGGTAGCGACAGCTGGTAAAGCCGCCGCTCTGCTCGATCTTCTTCGCCAGCGTGTTGATATTGTAACCTTTACCTCTTCATCTGCTGTGCACAGCTATGCCGCACTGCTTGGTCCACTGCTCGTACAGGTGCCTGCTAGGATTCAGTACGCTTCTATTGGCCCCATAACCAGCACTACTGCACGTGAATATGCCCTCCCCATCGCCTTTGAAGCCTCCCCTTACACCATCGACGGCCTGATTAAAGTCATCGGCGCAGAAGAGGCGGCGAAGAACTAGAATATGAACCCGATTGACGTGAACCCAAATACAGGAGTTTGATGTATGTATTTTCCTCGCTATCGCGCCCGGCGTACCCGCAAAACTGAAACACTGCGCCGTATGGTGCGTGAAAACCATCTGCGCGTAGATGATCTGATTTATCCCATGTTCAGCGCCTTTGGAGAAAATATAAAAAACGAAATACCTTCCATGCCCGGTATTTACCAGCACTCCATTGAAAATCTAGTGGAAGAGGCGCGTGAAGTGTATGCCCTCGGAATTCCAGCGGTGATCCTGTTTGGTATCCCCGAGAGCAAGGATTCTGTGGGTACCGACGCTTACAGCGATACTGGGATCATTCAGCGCACCATCCGTGCCTTAAAGAAGGAAGTGCCGGAGCTGACGGTGATCACCGATGTGTGTATGTGTGAGTATACCGATCATGGGCACTGCGGTGTCATCAAGGATGGTGATGTGGATAACGACTCCACCCTGGAGCTGCTGGCCGCCGAAGCGTTGTCACACGCGCAGGCTGGGGCCGACATCGTGGCCCCGAGCGATATGATGGACGGACGCATCGCTGCTCTGCGCGAGACCCTGGATGACAACGGCTTCAGCCATATCCCCATTATGAGTTATGCGGTTAAATACGCCAGTGCCTACTATGGACCTTTCCGCGATGCTGCTGATTCAACCCCGCAGTTCGGGGATCGACGCAGCTACCAGATGGATTCGGCTAATCGACTCGAAGCGATCCGTGAAGCTGCCCTTGATGTGGAAGAATGTGCCGATTTCCTGATGGTAAAACCAGCACTGGCGTACATGGATATTATTCGCGATATCAAGGAGCGCTTTGATCTGCCCCTTGCTGTCTACAATGTTTCCGGTGAATATTCGATGGTAAAAGCCGCAGCTGCACAAGGGTGGATTGACCATGACAAAGTGGTTATGGAAACCCTGACCGGCTTTAAACGTGCCGGAGCAGATTTGATCATCACCTATCATGCCAAAGAGGCAGCGCGCTTGCTGCAAGTTGATTAAGCAGTTAAGAAATTATTAAACAAAAGATCGGTGAAGACCGGAGAAGATTATGCAAAACGGGAGTCTGTTGCGGCAGGCTCCCGTTTTGTATAAATACCACTTTGTTTATATTCTACTCTGCGTAATTTTAATCGGTAGGAACCGCCCCTTTTTCAGGATAAACATGCCCGAATATCAACGCACCATCTTGGATAACGGCCTTGAACTGGTCGTCGCTCCCCTCAGCTATCTTCATAGTGTTGAGATCATCTGCTACGTTAAGGTTGGCAGTCGCTACGAAAGTCCGGCGGAGTCTGGGTTGTCACACTTTGTCGAACACATGATGTTTCGTGGTAACGCCCGTTATCCTTCTGGCCCAGCTTTGGAGCAGGCCTTCGAGAAACTCGGTAGTGGTATAAATGCCGGTACCGATGCGGAATCGACCAGTTATTTTTCCCGAGTGCACCCAGATGCGGTGGCTGGGGGTCTGGAGCTATTCAGTCTAATGCTACGTACCCCCCAATTTCTTCATCTTGAAATTGAACGTGCCATCGTACTTGAAGAAGCTTTGGGTGATTTCAATGAGGTTGGTGCAGATGTGTGTGCGGACAATCGCATGGCACGTCTGATGTGGAAAGAACATCCGTTGGCGCAGCCGGTGATCGGAACTCCTGCAACCATCCGCACCTTTGGGCAGGCAGAAGTGGAAAGCTGGTATCGCCAGTATTATACGCCGGATAACATGGTAATAAGTGTAGCTGGACCGGTCGATCCGCAGGCGGTGGAGCAAGCTGTGGTGGAACATTTCGGTTCATGGTATGCGAGTACGCGCCCCTGTCCTGCCACACTTGTGACACCACCTTCCCACCCTCTCACCGGACCAGAGATGGAGTGGGTTCATGACTCTGATTCTCAACTCACATTGCAGTTGGCCTGGCGCACCGATGGGCGTGCGTATCCACGTGCGGGAGAATTGCGCGTCATGCGCCGTATGCTGGGTGAGGGTGGAGCCAGCCTCTTGATGCAGAAGCTGCGCGAGGAGGCTGGTCTGACATATAGTGTGGAAGCAAGCTTAGAGGAGTACGCCGACTGTGGCTGTTTTTCCATAGATCTGTCTACCGAGCCGGAAAACTTACTGGCGGCGATTCAGGCGTTGCTAGAAGTAGTGGCCAAGATGCGTTCCGAACCTTCCAAAGAGCACCTTGATATGGTGAGTTGCAATGCGTTGAACTATCTTGATTTTAGCCGCGACAGTGTTGAAGAGCAGGCAGGGCGCTATGGCTGGGGGATTGTCAGCGGGTATATGCGCACTTTGGCGCAGGATCTGGATTTCTGGCGGAGCATCAGCCCCGTTGCGGTGCAAGAAGCGGCAGTGTATTGTCTTTCTCGAGAGCGGTTCGGGTTTGTGTGCATTGGCCCCTGGAGAGAGAGTGAACGCCGCGCGGTTGAAGAGTTATTTCATTGTATGCGCTGATACTTGTTCAAAATGGCAAGCACTTAAGTAATACGGATAGTTTTGTATAGAAAGTTTTTAAAACGAAAAAAAGTTTTACGTTCGTTGGCGCAGGCGCTAGTGGGGTCACAGGCTTTAAGCATCCTGGCAATTGCCGGCATGGTGGTCGCCCCCTGTGCCCGCGTTAGCTCAATGCAGGCTATAACCGCCGAGCGTGGTAGATCGTTACTCGTGTATGGGGTGTAGAGCGCGCTCCAGAAATCTTCTCCGTCGTTGATAATGGAGGTGAAAGCGCGCTGCGCTAGTTGCGTATGAATTTTTTCTTGCGCATCAACGCCATCCAACAGGGACTTAGATGACCCTATAGAGTTGCCAATGGCGCGGCGGATATCCTCGGCACTTATGCTGTCACCACGGCGGAAAAACAGGGCACGCAACAACACGGAGCGCAATTCGCGCATGTTACCGGTGTAGTGATGGTTCTGCAGCAACTGGCGTGCGTCCGTGTCTAGGATTGGTGGGTCTGAATCCTTCTCCTCTGGGTTTTTGTATGCCCGATGAAGCTTCCCAATGAAATGGGTGCTCAGGTCGGGGATGTCCTCACGCCGCTCATTTAGGGATGGAATTTCAAGGGTTAGTTCAGACAGGCGGTGAAACAGGTCTTCTCGAAACGTCCCTTTTCGAATTAGCTCCGGCAGGTTTTTATTAGTGGCGGCCACCAGCAGTACATGGGAAAAGCGGGTTTTATTTTCCCCCAAACGGACGAAACTGCCGTTATCCAAAAAACGTAACAGCTGTACTTGCGTTTTTGGATCCGCGTCACCTATCTCATCTAGGAAAACCACGCCCCCGTTCGCCTCTTCCAGAATCCCCTTGCGATCCGCGTATGCCCCGGTGAAAGCGCCACGTTTGTTGCCAAACAGCTCAGCATAGGTCAACTCACCACTATAGGCAGCGATATTACTCTTTTTTATCGAGAGCTGGCGCCCATTTTTGAATTGTACTTGATACATCTCATTCAGGCGTGAATAGATATTATTGAATACGAACTCTTTGCCGCTACCAGTGGGACCAGTGATGAAAATTGAGGGAAGTCCCAGGGCGGTGTCCTCACTGGTATGATAATTCCATGACGCGAGGCGATTGAAGACCGGCGGAGTTACCGTTTGAATGAAGTTAACCACCGCGTTGGATTTTGGAGAGTTGCCGATGATATTTCCCAGCTTATACGATGAGATGGTGGGGTCTTTGTAGGTTACATCTCGGCGCAGTTGCGATACTTCGTGAGTGAGGGCAGCTATCTGCTGCAAATCCACGAGGTAGCGTCCGATCATGCGCTCGATAATGAGTAGAATCCGTCTATGCTCGCTGGTGAAATAGTGGGGTTTAATGCTATCAAGGCAGATGGTGGCTACCACTTTGTTATCTACGATAACTGGCACCGCAAGCTCGCTCTTAATCGCCTCGGTGAGGTGGCGGTAGAAGCCTTCTGGGTCATGCTCTTCTGTATTGTTGATCATCTGGGGCAGCCCTGTGTGGGCAGTGTACCCAGTAAGGCTGCGTAGCGGGCGTGGTAGCTCAAAACCGCCGATGCGGTTAGGGGGGATATGTTTTTTGTACCACTCCTTACTTTTAGCTCCAATAAGATTGCCGTCTTCATCCTCCACTACCAGCCAGCGCCCATCTTCGCGTTCCTGCATCAGAGCAATGCTGCCAGTATTGGCACCGATCAGCTCCGTGGCTTTTGACAGGACACGATTGAGAAATGGCTGCAGCCCTTTGAAATGCTCCTGCAGTAGGTCGTTGATCTCTGAGAGCACTCGAATTTCCATGTGCTCGCCCCCGATTTCTCGAATAACCCGCTCTGCCATCTCTGCATGAGAATCAAGCAAGCCGCGCTCAAAGGCATTAAAATCATAGCTCTGGTCGGTGTAATAGTTGACCACGCAGATAATACGTTTGCTGTGTGGGTCATAGCGCGGTACCGCATACAGCGATTTAAGCCCCAGCTCCTCGGTCAGATAACGTTTTTGTAGAGATTCTGCCTGCAGATTAGGCACATACAGCGGTGAAAGAAAACGCTCATCGATGATGGTGCCATCATTGGCAATATAGCGCGACAGCAGAGATTCCCCTTTCTGCAGGCTGATCATCTGTTTGTCTTCGTATAGCTTACGCGCATTAGCTACGCGTGAGTACGAAACCAGGATACGCAGCCCTTGCGCATTCCCTTCTGAACCTAAGGGGGCAGGGATCAGTACGGAGGCCAGTGTCAGATTCTTGACCAGACGCACTGCGGATTTCATCATATGTTGGGCGGCTTCGCGATTTTTCCGCTCATCGATACGTCGCGCCAGGAGCAGTTGCTGGTGGTACTTGCGTGCGATATCCAGGGTGGGAACGACTTGAGCGAGAAATTTCTTCAGTTTTAACTGCTGCAGTTCATGTGGGATTCTCCCTTTACGGGTGCTGTCGACACATAAAGCGCCAATGGAGCGGTTTTTGTATAACAACGGCAAAACATAGGTGGCGTTGATATTGAAGCGCTGGATAAAATTAAGCTCTTTGGGGTTGAGCAATGCACTGGTATCGCTGTGTTTTATCTCTTCCTGATTGACATACACGCGCGAGGTTACAAAATCCAGGGTGTTGATGGGGAAGCTCATGCGCTGTAGTTCGTCGGCCAGTGGTCCGGTAGCGATAACACAGGTCAGACTCCCCTGGGTGAAGTCTTCCAGGTAGATGCGCAGGCGGTTGTGCCCAGTAAGCAGGTTAACCGAATGGGCCATGAGGTGGAGGATATCTTCGATACTCTCCTTGCCGAAGCTCTGGATCTTGGTCACCAGCTTTTCAATATCGGTGGTGTGCTCCGGTGTTGTTGTTTCAGCAGTATTCAAACAGATTCTCCCCAGAATGTCTGCATGGTGGATCGGGTGTAAAAGGAATAATTTGTCAGGGGTTAGTTCATTTTTCGCCGTTCTTTAAGCTGATTCATCATCATGCCGGACATACTTTTCTCCAACTCTTCAGCCGGAATGATTTCTTCCATCCGGATAGTGAAGACCAAGCGTTGTCCTGCAAGCGGATGGTTAGCATCGAGGCTAACCTCTGTTTCGGTTATCTCTTTAACCATGACGTGAAATAGGGATCCATCTTGGTTGGTTATCTCAATTTGATTGCCCACGGAGTATTCGAGACCTGCCGGCATATCGCTCTTTTTAACCTGCTGAATTAAATCCTCCTTGGATTTTCCGTAGCCTTTTTCCGCTTCGATGGTGACTGTTATCTCTTCCCCTACACTTAGCCCCTCCACCGCTTCATCAAAGCCTTTTATCACCTCATGGTGGCCGATGATGAAATTTAACGGTGTTTTATCTTCAGATGAATCAAATACAGTGCCGTCTTCCAAGCGTCCGGTGTAATGAACCTTAACGGTATCTCCTTTTCTTGCCACACGCATAATTTTTCTCCTTTGATTTGGTTTTTCAGTTATGTGCACAGATAGCAACTAGATAAAGTCCAGTAGTATCTGCTGCTTCTATAGACTCCACTCTTTTGGTATTTTGAGTTTATATTCATCCAGCATGATGGCAAAAGAGTGAAGCGACATGTCCATCACAGTGCCTTACTAGATGAATTCAGTCGTCACGGGCAGATCAGTTTTTAATTACACGAATGGCAGTGTGCTCGAAGACGACCCGTTGCCCAAGGCGGATTTTACCCCGTTTGCGCGTCTCCACAGCGCCGTCAACCGTCACCGCTCCATCGGCAATCACGTGCTTGGCCATGCCGCCACTTCCGATCAGGCCCGTGACTTTAAGCAGTTGATACAGCTCAATGTGGGGGCTCTGTTCTAGATCAAAGTCAAGTTCTGTCATATTTTTAGTAATCCATTGAGGCAGCTTTAAGAGCGCGCCAGAACAAGGCCAGCGGGGAGGGTTTCACCAAACTGGAGAATACGATCCGCATCATCTACCGCAACGTATTGTTTTACAACATCTATCTGGTGTGGTGCCGCTCCACTGCGTCTGAGCTTCGTTTCGATGCGTTGGCGCAATTCGGTTTCGATATCAATATCACGCTGTTCGGTACAACGTGCCGCCTGTGCGAATAGGGCATTGAGGCCACTCCAGGGGGCGGCGCTCCAGTCCAGATGTTCCATGCTGTCAAATAGATTTTTAACCTCGCGCGGATGGACGATGGTTTCGCGTCCAGCGTATAGCGGGGTGCGACTGAGCAGGCGCCCCAGCGCCCAAGTGTAGGGCGAGGTGTGTTTCAGTTTCCCTTGCAGCAAACGTTTGCTAAATATTTTTACCAGGTCGCGTTTGGTTTCCGGTGCCAGAAGTTCCAACGCTCCAGCCAGATATACCATCTCTGGCTCCGGTTCGCTCTGATTCTGCAGCGTAGGTAAAATGGCATCGAATAGCTGCTGTTGACGCTGGCGGTTCAAGCCTCCAGCGACCCTGCGCCATAGTAGATACCACTGTTTTTGAATCCGCTTCTCTTTAGGGAAAGCCATCCCCAGTTGATGCACCCGCCACAGCTGTTCCACGCGTGAGTCGTCGTGTTCAACCCCATAGCCGGGGCGCAGGGTGAAACCGGCCAGATAGAGCCAGGTGCTTTCATGCTCCACGCTGCGGGTCTTACGAGTCATCCCCGAATTAAGTGCAGGCCAGAGCTGGCGCAGGGTGGAGCTGTTCCAAGTGTCACGTTTGCCCAGATGGTGTTCCAACTCTCTAGGCAGATATGCGGGTTTGATGTCGGGAAGCTCCGCATGTTTCTTGCGGGCGTAGACCGCATCGATGTACGGTGTTGCCACTTGCAGCGCCTGCTGGGCTTCTTTGCTGGGCGGAAGACTCTGACTTTGCTTTTGTAGCGCCTTCCCTTGTTCCTCTTCTACCCCCTTACGCAGATTGAAGTCCAAGCGCCAGCGTCCACTGCCATCGCGCGCAACGCAGTATATCTGTAGCAGTCCTAGCTCGTTCAGGCTTACCTCAAGGTGAACCCGTACCCGGTTGTTGACGGGGCGGGGCTGGTTATCTTTGAGGTGGATAGCTGTCTCCAGGGTGGGGAGGGCGCGAAATTCATCCCGATTCCAGAGAGTCAAGGTGCCGGGACGATCCTGCTGGCGCTTCAACGCGTAGCAGCATTGAAAACGTACTGGCTGGTTGACGAGCAGGTCGAACTCCGGTTCGGTGATGTTGACGCTGTGTCCAGCTTCCATCCCCTTGGGTAAAATGCACACCAGCGGGCGCTCATTCCTCTTGCGCCCGTGTACCTCCAGATACAGTGAATGGGGATATCCACCAGTGATGCGCTCGGAATCACTCTGGCTCACAATCCAGCCGTAACGCGCAGCACCCCTGCTCACCGCCAGGGAGATAGCATCGTTGTGGAGTTCACGCAGCGCAGGTTTCTTTTCAGCTTGCCAACTTTGTAGCAGGTGGAGCAAGCGGTGGCGCAGAAACTCCGGGGTTACACTCCCGCCGTTAAATAATACTGCATCAATATTCTGGCCGTCGAGAAATTGGGCGAGATGGCGAGAGATGGCGCTGTCTTGCGCATAGGGTAGCCCCCACTCCTGCAGGCCAGAGCTATTCTGGTGCGGACGCTCCTGAGCCCCAACCTGGGGGAAAAATCCTTCGAGGATACAGGTTCGAATCTCGTGCGCTTCAACGCGGAACGACTTTGCAGATGAAAACAGGCTGGAGCCGGAACCGGAGACGGTTACCGGAAAACTCTGGTTTTCGTTTTCAGTCTCAGGTTCAATAGCAAGAATACGCTCCTTCAAGTCGCGCGCCTGCGCCAGGAGTTGGCTCCATTGTTTTGTGCCCGCCTGCTTCCCATCTCCCATGAGTTTGTGTTCAAGCACATGTGTCAAGGTGAGGTCGATATTGTCTCCCCCGAGGAGCAGGTGTTCGCTTACCGCCAGACGTTCCATTTTCAGGCCGGTGGATGCGTGTTTGTCAGTGCTGACTTGGAACAGGCTTAAATCGGTGGTGCCACCGCCGATATCGCAAACTAAGATCTTAAGGGTGGGGTATGTTGCGGCAGCGAGCATGTCGTGCAGAATACTCAGATTCTTGTTTCGACCCAACCAGAAGTAGAACGCGGCCTGAGGTTCTTCAATCAGACGCACATGGGG
>CAYPNO010000006.1:0-29355 GCA_964411865.1 uncultured Desulfuromonas sp.
CCATTGAGCACCATCCACCTGTATACATCCACACCTCAACCAGGACGTCTAATTACTGCTACGCCGACTACACAGCAAATCCAGCAACATACATGCCACCCCTAAAGTGATGGCAGAATCGGCTACGTTGAACGCAGGCCAGTGATACTGGTACCAGTGAACATCGATAAAATCGATCACTGCACCAAAGCGCAGCCTATCAATCAGGTTACCCAAGGCGCCAGGTAGCACTAGCACTAACCCCAATCGCAGCCAGCGCTGCTGCGGTTCAAGGCGGGGCAGAATCCACACAATGACGGCAATGGCCAGAATCGCAATGGCAGACAAAAACGGCACGCGGATGGCGCTGTCGGCGAAGATACCGAACGCCGCCCCGCTGTTCTGCACATACACCAGATTTAGATAGTGCTGCACGATGGTGCGACTCTGGTACAGTTCGAAATACTGTGTCACCAGATATTTGGTCCACTGATCCAGTGGAACCACCACCAGACACGCCAGCAATAACAGGCCATAGCGCCGCTTAAAATCAGGCGACAAGGTTCATCTCTTTGAGCGCCTGCAGACAACGCGTGCACATAGTCGGATGGGCAGAATCATCCCCTACAGCGGTGGAGTAGTTCCAGCAACGTTCACACTTGTCGCCGGAGGCCTTTTCGACTTTTATCTTCAATCCGGCCACCTTTTCGGCCACATATCCGTCAGGGCAGCTATCTGTAAGTTCTGCCGCCGAGACAATGAACAAAGTCGCTAATTGTGACGCATATTTTTGCAGCAGAGGGAGAATTTCAGCATTATCCACCTCCAGCTTGACGTGGGCTTCGAGGGAATTGCCAATCAGTTTCTCTACCCGCGCTATCTCTAGCGCCTTAGACACCTCGGAGCGCACCTGCCACAGTTTCTGGTAGGTTTCGTCCAGGTCGGCATCCACCAGCGCTGTATCAGCTTTGGCGAAATCTGCCACGTGGACGCTCTTTTCCCGCTGCCCCGGCAGTTGCTCCCAGATCTCTTCGGCGGTAAAGGTCAGGATAGGCGCAATCATCCGCGTGAGTTCATCGAGGATGCGATACATGGCACTCTGCGCACTGCGGCGCGCATGACTGCAAGTGGGCGCTGTATAAAGACGATCCTTCAGAATATCCAGATAGGTGGCACTGAGCTCACCACTGCAGAAGTTATGCACAACCTGGTAGATGACGTGAAAATCATACTCGCGATAGGCCCTATCCACCCGAGCACCAAGGTGGGCCAGACGCGACAGCACCCAGCGGTCCAGTTCCAGCATCTGCTCAGGGGGCACTGCATCGAGCGCCGGATCAAAGTCGTGGATGTTACCGAGGATGTAGCGCGCGGTGTTGCGGATACGCCGATATGCATCGGAGAGGCGCGATAGAATCTCATCGCTGATACGGATATCGTCCTGATAGTCCTGTGCCGCAACCCACAGACGCAGCACCTCGGCGCCAAATTTCTGAATCACCTTCTCTGGAGCGACAACGTTACCCTGTGATTTTGACATCTTGCGCCCATTGCCATCTACCACAAAACCATGGGTCAGCACAGCTTTGTAGGGTGCGACATCGCGGGTGCCCACGGAAGCAAGAAGGCTGGAATGAAACCAGCCGCGATGCTGATCGCTCCCCTCCAGATACATCTCCGCCGGAGTGTGCAACTCAGGCCGCTGCTCCAGCACTGCGGCATGGGATACACCGGAATCAAACCACACATCGAGAATATCTGTCTCCGGGGTGAACTGGTCGTGCCCACAGGCAGGGCACACGGTTCCTTCAGGCAATAGCTCTGCTGGGGTTTTTTCAAACCATTGGTCGCTGCCACCGTTCTCGAACTGGTCAGCGATATGGTACATCACCTTGCTGTCACACAGGGCTTCCTCACACTTTGCGCAGTAAAATACGGTGATGGGCACACCCCAAGTGCGTTGGCGACTAATGCACCAATCTGGGCGTTTTTCAATCATGCCGTAGATGCGTTCCTGCCCCCAGGCGGGAATCCACTCCACATCCTTTATGCGTTCGAGCGCTTTACGCCGCAGGTCGTTTTCCTCCATGGAGATAAACCACTGCGCTGTGGCACGGAATATAATCGGTTTTTTACACCGCCAGCAGTGCGGGTAGCTGTGGCTCATCTCACTCTGGAGCAGCAATGCTCCTACTTCTTCGAGCTTAGTGCATACCGCTGCGTTCCCTTCAGCAACCTTCATCCCGCCGAAGAGCTCCACATCGTCGCGATAGCGTCCGTAGTCGTCCACGGGGTTGTAGATATCCAGCCCGTATTTAAGCCCCACCACGTAGTCATCCTGGCCATGGCCGGGAGCCGTATGCACACAGCCGGTGCCGGCTTCGAGGGTGACGTGGTCACCAAGAATCAACATTGAATCACGCGCATAGAAGGGATGGCTGCAGAGTTTGTTTTCAAAAATACCCGCCTTGAAGGTCACCAGTACGCTACCTTTTAACCCTAGTTGAGCCTGAACCTGCTCGTGCAACCCTTCGGCCAGCATCAGCACTTCGCCGTTCTCCATCTCCAAGGCCACATAGTCCAACTGTGGATTCAGGCAGATGCCTAGGTTGGCGGGGATAGTCCAAGGGGTGGTGGTCCAGATGACAAAAGAAACTCGCTTACCTTCAAGCATGCTCAGCTCGGGTGGGAGCACGTCGGTATATGCAAAACGTACATAGATGGACGTGGAGGCATGGTCAGCATACTCAACTTCCGCCTCGGCCAGAGCGGTCACGCACGAGGGGCACCAGTGCACTGGCTTCTTCCCCTTGTACAGTCCACCGCGCTCGGCAAAACGCGCCAGTTCGCGCGCCGTGGTGGCTTCGTAGCTATCCTTCATGGTCAGATACGGGTCGTCCCAATTGCCGAATATCCCCAAACGCTTGAACTCGTTGCGCTGAATACTCACCCACTCTGCGGCGTATTTACGACACTCGCGCCGAATCTCGGTCTTGGTCATATCAAGCTTTTTCTTCCCCAGCTTTTTATCCACCATCAGTTCGATGGGGAGACCGTGGCAGTCCCAACCCGGGACATATGGAGCGGCGAAGCCCTGCATACGCCGGCTCTTAATTACGATATCTTTGAGGATTTTATTCAGGGCATGCCCGATATGAATATGTCCATTGGCATACGGAGGGCCATCGTGCAGGACAAACCGCGGCTTCCCCTGCTCCGCCTGCTCGAGCATGGCGTCCAAATCCATCTCCAGCCACTTCTCCAGCATTTGCGGTTCGCGCTTGGGCAAATTTCCACGCATGGGGAAATCTGTTTTGGGTAGATTCAGGGTGTCTTTATAATCCAGGATGTTTGTGTCACTGCTATTTTCCATGTGATCCTCACTGTAGCGTTTGCATGTAGTATTGGCCTCGACTAGGAGACTCAAAATACCACTATGGTCTAAATTAACCGGGCTGGCAACCTACCAGAACAAGGGATAAAGTCAAGAAAAAGCACGGCCATTTGCTCGGTCGTGCCTTCAATAGCTGACTATAACAGTTACAGCAGGAACCCAGCATGGATGTAAAGAAAAAGATCCGTATTGCGCTAATGACATCCTCTCAGGTTCATGGGGGGAAGGCACATATTGCATGCAGAGAACATGTTTCACACGTGGGGCGAGATTTGGTACAGTTGCGTTTGGCCAATACAACCAGCAAGGCATGATATTCATTGTATTTTTGTGCATCGGGGCACAGGTGCGTCATAAACATCTCCTGCACTTGTGCGTACGAGGCCTCCGCGCCACACAGGCCGAGGCGGTTGCAGATCCGGCGCGTATATGCATCAATGACAAATATCGGGTGCTGCGCGCCGTACAGAAGGATACTGTCGGCGGTTTCCGGGCCTATCCCCTTGATATCCAGCAGACGCGTGCGCACGTGCTGGGTGTCTCCGCGCAGCATCGCATCAACATCTCCGGCATACTCACCCATCAACACTTGCAACATGCGGCGCAGGGTGGCGGCTTTCTGGCGAAAAAACCCTGAGGGGCGAATCAATTCCTGGAGCTGCACATCTTCCAGGGCAGCAAGGGCTTGAGGTTCAAGCACCGCAGCCGCATGCAGATTATCCAGCGCCATGCGTACATTTTCCCAGCGGGTATTCTGGGTCAGAATGGCCCCAAGGATAACCTCAAAGGGGGTCTGTGCCGGCCACCAGCCCTGCGCTCCATATGCCGCATACAAACGATGGTACACTTCGTTCAACTTATCTTTCAATGCATTCGCACACAACTCGAACCGGTTACCCACGCCTGCCTGCCTCCTGTCTGAAGTCTTCCTGTACGCATTTCTAAGTAGCACTGCTTCAGTATGTGAAGCTAAATACTTGAGTTACGCATTTTTCAAGTAGAAATCCCGTGCACACGCCATAAAGTCCTCCAGCAGCGCCGAAGCATCACACAGGCGGGTCACCATGCTGCGGGCTCGCACATTATTAAACCCTTCGAGACCATACTCAACCAGTTCTCCACTCCGCAGATAGCTGCTCACTACTGCCTCAGACACATAGGCTATCCCCCGTATTGCCAGCAGATCTTTACACATCAGCGCATAATCATCACTCATCATGACGCAATGGAACTTGCCAATACTGCCCCCCAATTCAATGAGATTACGACATAACAGATCGTAGCAACTGCAACCATCACGCCGCGTGAACAGCTTGAAGGGGTACAGCTGCGCGAGGGTAACCTCTGCGGGATTTAACCCAAGTTGTGGCGAACCGACAAACACCATCCGATCCGGGGGCAGTGGTTCAGTCCTGAGGGAGCTAAAATCTTGATCGCATAGATGTTCAACAATGGCGACGTCAAATTCGCCCGCGCGTAGCCCATCCAACGCCTGCTGGGGGGTGTTGAATAAAAAGCGTAAATCTTCCACATCCGAATGGTTGGTAGAAAATTCATGCAACAGCTCGGGCATGTGCGCCACTCCCGTTGCCATAGTACAACTTATAGCCAGATTTTTACGCTGCGTCAGTCTTTCCAACCCAGAGAGCATTGCCTCCTCGAGAGTAATAATCTGGCGTGCAACCTCCAACACGTGCTGTCCCGCTGTAGTAGGCTTCAGCACCGGACCGGAACGGTCAAGCAGTTGCGCTGCGCAGCAGGCTTCCATACTTTTCAAGCGTTGAGAAACCGCCGACTGGGTTAGATGCAGCTTTTCCGCCGCCCTAGAAAAACTCCCCTGTTCCACTACCATTATCAGAGTGCGAAGATATTGTGTTTCCATATTGTGGTATGCCCCGTAATACGTTCACAGATATTAATCTGTCCTGAAAAATTGTGCCTGAAAACCTCATTTTCCTTCAGTCAGAGACGAAAAGAGGACGCCCATAAGCGATACTTATAGAGGCATAAGAATCATTCGTTTTACTCTAGCATTTGCCACAAGTATTGTACACAGCGCATCAATGGTGAAAAGGCTATGTGTCGGCTGTGGTTTTGCGCACATGCCGCGCCACATGCGCGGGAAATTCCTGAACTGAAAACACCTAGCGTAGTGGAGGCTGATATCCCGCTACGCAGGCTTCGCAAGTCAGGAATATTTAATTCATTTGTAGGAAGAACGAAAGGAGAGAACATGCGAAGGAAGTTCAACACCAAAGCCTCATGGCTGGTGAAGGCCCTTCCCCTGCTACTGGTTCTGGGCGCGTGCGCCACAGGCACCATTCGGGAGAAGGTTCTGACGCTACCGGTTATCGAGGGGGCAACATATGTGGGAACAGACTCCTGCTATGGCTGTCATGACGACATGGCTGGCGAGATGTTTGCCGCATCCACCGGTGAGGAAGGTTTCGCCAGAACCATCCACGGACGTCTGGCAGACTGGGAGCTTATGGGTGCCGAGCAGGGCTGCGAAGCGTGCCACGGCCCTGGGAGCCAACACCTAGAAAACTACGGTGATGCTGACTATATCATCCGTCCTGCCACATTGACTTCAGATCAGGCCTCTGCCATCTGCGTTAAGTGCCACACCGACGGCAAGCTGATGGACTATGTCCACAGTGAGCACGCCCTGGGCGATGTCGGCTGTACTGACTGCCACGATATCCACGCTGGGGTAGGTAAATTCAGCCTCAAAGCCGAAGATCCAGCGCTGTGCTACTCCTGCCACCAGGAAGAGCAGGCAAAAAGTCACTTCCCCTCAACCCACCCCATCAAAGAAGGCAAAATGAACTGCTCAAGCTGCCATAATGTTCATGGTGCCGTGGGTGAAAGCCTCAATACCGAAGAACGCCTCAACGACCTGTGCCTGAACTGCCACACTCGCTACCAGGGTCCGTTTGTATTCGGTCATGCTCCGGTTGAAGACGACTGTACCATCTGCCACGATCCGCACGGCAGTGTTGCCAACAATCTGCTGGCGCAGAACGAGCCGTTCCTGTGTCTACAGTGCCATGAAGGACACTTCCACCTTCTGCGAGCGTCCAACCACTCTGTTGACCCAGCTGATTTTGCTGCGCACAACAATACCGGTGGACTCTACGATGACCCCAAAAATGTCAGCACCAACGCAGCTAAGAAAGCTGAAGCAGACATCGTCAACGTCCATGGCAGTGAAGGGTTCCAGACCTCATTCGGCACCAAGTGCACCACCTGTCATAAAGTGGTTCATGGCAGTGACTTTCCGTCTCAGCCACTTAGTGGCCACGGTCTGACCCGTTAATCTTAAAGGAGGCAATTACTATGAAGCAAAGCCGATTGTGGCTGCTTGCACTGTTGTCCGTGCTGGCGCTTATGGTCACCACTTCCGTAGCTGTAGCCGGCGCAGACAATGCCCGTATCAGCGGTTTTGGGGAACTGGGGATGAGCGGCATCACCACCGACAACAATGCAGCACGTGTAAACGAGTACAGCTCAGTACGAGACAAAAATGGCGTCGCTCTAGCGCCCAAGCTAAACCTTGACCTTGAAGTAGGCAAATTATTGCTCGAAGTTAAGAGTGAAACCAAAGGTCCCCGCGATCAGATGCATGAACTGCGCATCGACGCAGGGCGTATTTTCCGCCTTGAAAGTGATCTCAATGTTCTGGAGCACCGCAAGGATCACGAAACCCTGAGTCAGATGGGAGCAACTGGGCGCGATGATATCGGCGGTTCACAACCTAGCGTAATTACCGATAAGATTTACGCAGACTTGATAGAGCATACTGGCAACGCTAACGTTAACGTTGGTGGCGGCCAGATGAACACTTACGATCCCGCTACAGCGTGGAATCAGGAAGTCAGCAACAATTATATCGTTACTCGGCGTGAGTGGAAAAACGAAGCAGACCTGGTAATTCCACAGCTTTCTAATATCACCTTCAAGGCAGGTTCCAGAATTGAAACCCGTGAGGGGATGGAGCAGGCGATCGGTCTGTCTAAATGTGATGGATGCCACGTATCTGCCGCTGGGAAGAAAATCGATGAGCGTACCGAAGAGTTCACCTTCGGCGCCACGGGAAAATTCGGCATCCTGACCGTTGACTACGAGTACATGAACCGAAACTTCAACGAAGATGCCAACGCCCCGACACGCTTCTACGATGTAATGCAGAACGGCAGTGCCTCCCACCAGATGATATATGGTGGCGACAACTACGAATTTGCGCGCACCCCGGATTCAGAAAAAGAAACCCACATGCTCAAAGCACGGGTGGATCTGCCGCAAAACACAAGCATTACAGCCAGCTACGTAAAGTCTGACATTGAAAGCTCAAAATCAGCCACTCAGGGCGACTATATCCTGCTGGGAAGCAACAAGTTAAAGAGCGAATACGAGTCCTTTGCCGCAAAGTTGGCGACTAAGCTTGGCAAGGCAGTTAACTTCTCCCTGCGCGGTAAATATTATGAGATCGATGCCGACAACAACGCGCTCTTCTACCCTACGCGTGCAACGGCAGACACTACTAAATTTATTCAGCCTTTTGGAGTTACCGACATCTATGGTTCGGCTGAAACACGCGAGGTTAGTGAATTTGGCGCGGACATGATGTTCCGCCTGGCAAAAACCACAACGTTGCGTCTTGGGTATGAGTATGAAGAAATTGATCGGGACGAAACGGAGCTCGGGAGAACGGAAACACATACCCTAAAAGGGGCTCTTAAGACCCGGATCAACAAAACACTCTCTGCGCGTGTCAGCTACAAATATCAAAGCATTGATGACCCGCTGCCTGGTGCCCACGTTGGCATAGCACAACTCACTGGAACTCCAGACAGTTTTGGCTCAGGACTGGTCACCTTGCCTACAATCCAGGATGCAACAGGCAAGACCCTATACTGGAATGATGTATATCCCGCACGCGACCTCAGCTCTAGCAACTTGCCAGAAGATGTGCACGAAGCTAAGTTCAGCAGCACTTGGGCTCCCTCTGCCAACATGGCTGCTACCGTGTACGCACGTCTGCGCTACGAAGAAAATGATAGCGTCAAGTATGAGCAGACCACCATCGTACCAGGAGTAACCTTTTGGTATGCACCCACCAGTAAACTAAACCTCACCATGGCATACAATTTCAACAAGCAGGATAGCGAAAATCGCGCCTGCGTTGGGTGGTACCATGGCTGAGCGAACGATGTATCTTCGGCCCAGTTTGGGTCGATCTGCAGTATTGCTGAATACGAAACCTATGTGCACACCCTCTCCCTCAGTGCTGACTATCAGGCTACTAACAAGTTAAAACTCAACGCATCTGTTGTGTACAACAAAGCTGACGACAGCTGGGATTGGGACTTTAGTGAGCGCGACAAAATGTATACTGAAGCAGGAGCTTATTCAGGCGCTGGCACTATTCCCCTGGCCCAGAATGGCCTGGAAACTCCTGGGCCATATGCTTCGGTAAACTATGATACCTGGGAAATGAACAACAATGTGGATAGCTACTCCGATCTATCCTATGAGCAGTACTCCTTCACCCTCGGTGGTACCTACAACTTCACCGACGCTCTATACACCAGCATAGAAGGCACCTACGACCTCTTCTATTCTGATGAAAAGTACGTATACGGGGATGAAGATGGCAAGGCCTTCAGTGGCTATGTCGCTATCGGCTACAAGTTCTAGGAAGATCTCTTGCTAGTTCTGTAACAGCAAAAAAGCCCCGCAGGACTTCTGCGGGGCTTTTTTATTAGCTTCCGGGCCCTGCATATATTTTCTGCACTACCGCACCCAAAAAATTTGCCACAAGTTGTGGATGAGACACCACCAGCCCGTGCCCAGCAGCAGGGACAATAGTACAATGCTCAAGCTGCGGAGCCTTAAGCACCCGATCCTCATCTCCATGCAGGGCATACACTGGCACCTGAATGAGAGCGTCGGAGTGATATGTTGCCGCCAGAGCACAACCCCGGCGCAACAACAGTGGAGGAGTTTCTAGCAACATGGTACGCCCAAGCTCAATTTCTTCCGGCTCAGCGGCACCAAAGACGGCGCGGAGAAAGAGATCTCTGACTAGAAACTTACGTACCCATGTAAAAGGGAGCTTCTGTGCTACACAATTCAGTACAGGAGCGGCACGTACTTGTGTGGCCGAATCAAGAGCGCTACTCAGCAGCACCAGGCCAGCAACGGGCTGCGTCCGTGCGATGGCCGTTGCCACCATCCCACCAAACGAGCACCCGCCAATAATATCGTGTGGCTTAAGCTCCAACTGCGCTGCGGTTCGCTGCGCGTAAGCTTCCATGCTCTCGCCTGCGTGGGGCTCAAGCAGACGCGGGGTTATAAGCGCTGCGTCGAGCGCCACACCATACTTGGAGTTGGGCTCTGTACTGCTGATTCGCAAACAACGGCGCACCCCAGTGTACATACGTTCATCGGCTGCCAGACCGGGTAAAAGGAATATTCGCCCTGGTAAGGGTACAGCTTCATGTGTGCGTTTTGTTGTCATAACAAAGTACTCTCTCCTGTGAGGATTTAGGAATTTTGGAATTTCCATGTTGAGCAGAAAGGAGCAATACGAATTCTGGATAAATAATTGATTCGCAGAGCAAGCATACCCGCTACGGAGCACAACATAAATTTTTCGTTTGCTCCATTGAGAAATTACCGTAATAATAGCCCAACGCAATCCCATTGCGGTACACATCTGCATACCACAAGACCTTTTCGCTAAAGCAAACCACCTGGTCGGTAAAATCAGCTCCTGTGTCACCTGCAACTATCTGTTTTAATACGTATAATTGTAAGGTCGACACCAAGTTAGCTCTACACATATAACAGACAGATAAAATTGATATTAGTTATCGTAATCGATGAGAGGAACACATATGCAGCAATCCCTCAGACACCTACAGCTTCACGATAAGGCCCGCATTGTCGGCATAAGCGCTGCTGGCGAGCTTGGGCGCCGCATCCGTGACATGGGGCTGGTAACCGGCACGGAAATAGAAATTGTGGGACGCGCCCCCTTAAAAGATCCGGTTGCGATACGCCTTCGCGGCTTCACCCTGACCTTGCGCAATAACGAAGCTGATCACATCACAGTAGAAAAACTGGAGCCTACGGCATGAATAAACGCTACCTAGCCTTTGCTGGGAACCCTAATTCCGGCAAAACCACCCTGTTCAACACCATAACCGGTTCACACCAGCATGTAGGAAACTATCCGGGCATCACCGTCGACCGCAAAGAGGGGACAACCCTCTTAGACAACAACAAGATCGACATCGTTGACCTACCGGGATGTTACTCCCTCACCGCCTATACGCAGGAAGAGCTGGTGGCACGCCAGGTTCTGGTGGAGGAACGCCCAGATCTGGTGGTGAATGTGGTCGATGCAACGAAGTTGGAACGCCATCTGTACCTTACCATCCAGTTTCTCGAACTGGGGGTACCGGTGATGCTCGCTCTAAATATGATGGATGACGTGCGCAGCAAAGGGATTCAGATCAACATCGAGCAGTTGCAAAAGGATCTGGGCTGTCCGGCTGTAGGCACGGTAGCCCGCACCGGTGCAGGAAAAGAGGAACTACTGCGCACCGCAGTAGACTTTGGCGCGAAACGCAATGGCACATGGCAACCTCTCACAATCTCCTACGGTCCCGATGTCGATCCAGTGCTGGAGTGCCTGAGTAGCATGCTTGAAGAAGCACAGCTGCTGCAGGACAAGTATCCGTCCCGCTGGATCGCACTGAAATATATTGAAGGTGATGAAAGCGTCATTGAGCAGGGGCGTTCCCTCGCCCCTGAACTCTCGCGCCAGATGGAAGCTAAAATCCAAACCCTGCGCGAGCATTGCCTAAAAACACTTAACACCTTTCCTGAAGCACTAATCGCCGATTACCGCTACGGCTTTATTACCGCCCTGTTGAAAAAGAGTGTGGTGACAATTCAGCCAAACTCAGCGCGTTTGGATCTAACTGATAAAATCGACCAAGTACTAACTCATCGGGTTGCGGGGCCAACGCTGATGCTAGCGCTACTCTACGCCATGTTTCATATTACCTTCACCCTGGGCGAGTATCCCATGGAACTCACCCACAGCTTCTTTGCCCTGCTAGCAGATGGTGCCACAGCAATACTGCCGGAAGGGTTGTTTCAATCCCTCATTGTGTCTGGAGTTATCGACGGTGTCGGCGGGGTGCTCGGCTTTGTCCCCCTGATCATGATCATGTTCATTATCATCGCCTTTCTGGAAGACTCCGGCTACATGGCGCGCATGGCGTATATGCTCGACAAGATATTTCGCAGCTTCGGTCTGCACGGCAGCTCGGTGATGCCCTTTATCATTTCGGGCGGCATTGCAGGTGGCTGTGCGGTGCCTGGAGTAATGGCGGCGCGCACCCTACGCAGCCCGAAGGAGAAGCTTGCCACCATTCTGACTGCGCCATTTATGCCATGTGGGGCTAAGATTCCGGTCTTCTTACTCCTGATCGGGGCGTTTTTCTCTGAACATCGTGCGGCAATGATGTTCAGTATCACCCTAGGAGCCTGGGTTGTCGCGTTATTGGTAGCGCGTCTGCTGCGCTCCACCATAATTCGTGGCGAATCAACCCCGTTTGTGATGGAATTACCCCCCTACCGCCTCCCCACTCTACAGGGGGTGCTGATCCACATGTGGGAGCGCACTTGGGAATATATCAAAAAAGCGGGAACCGTAGTCCTAGCTATATCCATTCTTATCTGGGCAGCGATGACTTTTCCAGGGCTGGATACCAAGCAGGAGGAGCAATTTATCTCTGCGCGCTTTCAGCTTGAGCAAAATTTAAGCGACGCAACAACTCCCGCGCAGCAGGAACAGATTTCTACCGCGCTCGAGCAGCTTCAGAACACTCATAGCCTTGATGCATTAAAAAATTCTGCGGCTGGGAGGCTTGGGCAGTTGCTCGAACCCCTCACCTCACTCGCGGGTTTCAACTGGCGCACCAATATCGCCCTCATCGGAGGCGTTGCCGCTAAGGAAGTTATTGTTTCCACTCTGGGCACCGCCTACTCCCTGGGTGAAACTGATGCAGATGAGAGTAGCAGCCTGATGGCCAGAATCCAAAATGATCCAGACTGGAATCGCGCCACCGCAATTAGCGCAATTATCTTCGTACTCCTCTACGCCCCGTGCTTTGTCACCATCGTAGTGATGGCGCGAGAGTCCAACTGGGGTTGGGCGATGTTCGCCCTGACATTCAACACCGCCCTGGCTTTTGGGCTCGCCTGTGCAGCGTATCAAGGTGCGCTGCTCGTGCTGTAAAAGCAAGTAGAGAAAAGTCTTTTTACAAAGCGGAATACTCCGGATTAGGAGCGCATTTTTTCCTAGACATGGGTGACAAACCATGTATATTGATCCGCGACTAATAAACAAGGGGACTGGGTACAGACCCTGATAGACAACTTAAACAAGGAGGAACAACAATGGCTCACGTAATTACCGATGATTGCACCAGCTGCGGCGCATGCGAAGATTCCTGCCCGGTAGAAGCAATTTCCGAGGGTGATGGCAAGTACGAGATCGACGCAGATACTTGCACTGATTGTGGTGCTTGTGTAGACACCTGCCCGGTAGGCGCTATCGAAGAAGCCTAATTCAGGCTGGCAAGACACAAATTGAAAAAAGGCAGGAGCTTGAATTAAAGCTTCTGCCTTTTTTCATTCCAACTTTTATAGTAGAGTCGCGAACACGTTCGTGGGTCTCTACGCCTACCGTTACTGCTTAATAAATTTTTCCAGGCTGTGCAACCATGTCCGATTTCCCCTTACGTGAAATGAAGCTTATCCGTTCGGTGGTGCAAACACTCAACTTGCTTGAGGATATGCATGCACAGCACCGTTGCGATCTGGGGGCCCCTTTTAGCGGCTCTTTACATTTGAGCGGCTCGTGGGGGGAGACTTCTTATCCCATTTGTACCGCCTGGCGCATTGATAAAAAACAGTCGCGTCTACTAATCTGTCAGTTACAGTCGCTACAGCAACAGCCTCTCCTGCTGGCAGACTACGTTTCCACGCCCCTGGCACAAGACCTTATCAGAGCCAAAATTCAGTTTATAGATGCAACGGGAAATGGATTTATCCAGGCACCGCCACTGTACTTCAACCGCAGCGGCAACAGGCCAGCTAAAGCCTCTCCGCTCCCGAATCGATGCACTCAAAGTGCGGGATTGCGCGTCATCTACCACCTCCTGCAGCATCCGGAGTTTGCGACGCGCACATATCGAGAGATTGCAACCGCTGCGGGTGTTGCCCTCGGTAGCATCGGTCCAATACTTAGAGACCTGCAACGTAAAAAAATCCTCAGCCCACCCACTGCAGAACAACGTATGCTTCTTAACCATTCCGGTTTACACCAACTATGGGAGACTTCATTTCTACATAAATTACGCCCCCGCTTACAGATTGAGCGCTGCTCGCCCACACCTCCGTGGAACATTACCTCGTTCCCTTCACTGCTTCAAACTAGCAGCGTGAAGGAAGATATACTTCTCGGCGGAGAACTAGCCGCATCTTTCTACTGTGCACAGGTACAGGCCCGCAGAGCAGCCCTGCATGTTGAACGCAGCAAGGCTTTGAAGTTAATGTTGCAGCTGCGTCTAATTCCTGACCCTGTCGGGTGCATTGACATAGTGGCAAGCTTTTCTCCCTCTAGCGCATACCCACAGCGTTCTGCTGAAGGACTTCTACTAGCCGAACCGTATCTGGTCCATGCTGAACTAACAAACTCTGGCGAGGAGCAGTCCCACATTGCGCTGGACTTGGCGCGCAATTATTTCCCTTTTGAGCCATTCCATCCATCTCTTGCGTAAAGGGTCATCTATGTTTCAGCGCATTATGCTACTGCTCGCCACAAATTTCGGTCTCGGATATAGCCGCAAAGCCCCTGGAACCGTTGGCACCTTGGCAGGAGTTCCTGTTTTCTATCTAGTGTCCAACTGCTCTGCTAAGATCGCCATTCTGCTTTGGGCAGTTATTTTACTCGCTGCTTTCTGGAGTGCGGCCGAAGCCGGTCGCCATTTCGGGGTAGTTGACGATGGGCGGATTGTAATTGATGAGCTTATCGGTTATCTCACAACCGTGCTGCTACTTCCCTTTAGCTGGAGTACTGCACTGTTAGCGTTTATTCTGTTCAGATTCTTCGATATTGTAAAAGTTTTCCCGGCTAACTGGTTTGATACCAAGGTAAAAAATGGCTATGGGGTCGTACTTGATGATGTGGTTGCCGGAATTTACGCCGCCATTGTCCTGCGACTCTACCTATATTTTATCCAATAGGCTGGCGTGCTTTACATTATCAATGCGAGGAACATCTTATGAATATTGTCTGCATCAGTATTGGAAACGAGCTCTTAAACGGTGAGATTACCGATACCAACAAACAATGGCTCGGACGTGCGTTGCAAGAAGCCGGATATACCCTCACTGAGGCGATAACGGTTGGAGACGATAGCGCAAGAATCCGCGCCACTATCGAATACTGCATGGATGCCCGATATGCCATTATCGTAACCGGTGGTCTGGGTCCAACCGGAGATGATATTACCGCCCGCGCCGCAGCACAAGCCTTCAAACTGCGTCTAGTGCTGAGCGATGATGCTTTGGAGATGGTGCGCGGATCTTTTCGGCGGAGGGGAAAACCCTGCCCCCCGGGGAACGAAAAACAGGCGCTGCTGCCACAAAAGTCTCAACCGTTGGAAAACTCTTGTGGAACCGCCCCGGGATTCATCCTGCGCTACAACAATATTCCTGCGTTCTTTCTCCCTGGAGTACCGCAAGAGATGCAAACCATGTTCGAGCGCCAAGTGCTGCCAAGACTGCGCACCAGCATCCCAGCGCAAGAGAGGGTCCCCGTCAGAACCCTATACACTTTTGGAGTCAGCGAAGCTGAACTAGAACAACGCCTTAGCCGGCTTGGCTTTGCTGAGGATGTGCAGTTACGTTATCGCTTGGATGGACCCCAGGTTCTAGTCCGGGTCGAAGCCCTGACCGGAGGTCATAATGCCCTTGACGCTGCGGTTGCCCTCATTGCAAATGAACTCGGCCTGTCTCTGTTAAAAGGCGAGCACGTAACACTGCCTGCCGCGACGGCCACGGCACTGCACTGCGCTAAGTTAAACCTAGCCCTGGCGGAGTCCTGTACAGGAGGGCTGATAGCCAAGCTCCTCACCGATCAACCCGGCAGTTCCACCTTTCTAGAACGCAGCGCCGTTGCATATGCCAATTCAGCAAAACGTGATATGCTCGGCGTTCCGGTGCAAGTACTAACGCAGCACGGTGCCGTGAGCCGCGAATGCGCTGCAGCGATGGCGAGCGGAGTACGCCAACGCGCTAAAACAGATATAGCTCTTGCGGTCACCGGCATCGCTGGACCAAAGGGAGGGAGCATAGAAAAACCAGTAGGTACGGTATATATTGCACTGGCTACAGCAAAGGAGATCGAGGTTAGAAATTTCACCTTTGATGGTTCCCGCGCCGCCGTGCGCGAGCACACTGCCTATACCGCCCTCGACTGGATCAGACGCGTGGCGCTGCAGCAAACTCAAGGGCCACGGGGTTGATGATGCGATGACAGGATGACCTTCAGACTAGACGGCATCAGGTTGTGCTTGAAAGCGCTGTGCTGCTGTGTTATCGGTTGAAAACAAGTTGCGCTTCAACATGCTATAGACAGATCAATTTCCCTTAGGTCCTGATGGAACATATTGCTAGATTAACAAAAATCATATTCCGATATTCATACTCACACATTTATTCTTCAGGAGCGCTCCCCCAACATGGCAGCAGACAATAGAGATCAGGCCATTGACTTGGCCATGGGCCAGATAGAAAAGCAGTTTGGCAAAGGAAGCATCATGCGCCTTGGCGGCGACAACGTCATGCGCGACATCGCCACCATCCCCACCGGCTCTCTTGGCCTTGATATTGCGCTGGGTATCGGCGGTATCCCGCGGGGGCGCGTAGTAGAGTTGTACGGACCTGAATCCTCCGGCAAGACTACCCTCGCCCTGCATATTATCGCCGAAGCGCAAAAAAAAGGGGGGATAGCCGCGTTTGTTGATGCCGAGCATGCCCTGGATATTCACTATGCCCGCAAACTCGGAGTTCTTGCCGACGACCTACTGGTGTCGCAACCAGATACTGGTGAACAGGCGCTGGAAATTGTCGAAGTTCTGGTGCGCAGCGGTGCCATTGATGTGTTGGTGGTAGACTCTGTCGCCGCCTTGGTTCCCCGCGCTGAAATTGAAGGGGAGATGGGCGATTCCCATATGGGGTTGCAAGCCCGCCTTATGTCGCAGGCGCTACGCAAACTCACAGGAACCATCAGCAAATCCAACTGTAGCGTAATCTTCATCAACCAGATCCGGATGAAAATCGGGGTAATGTTTGGCAATCCAGAGACCACCACTGGAGGCAACGCCCTCAAGTTTTATTCCTCTGTACGTATGGATATCCGCAAGATAGCTACCCTGAAACAAGGGCAGGACATCGTTGGCGGACGCACCCGCGTTAAGGTGGTAAAGAACAAAACTGCCCCCCCTTTTAAAGAAGCAGAATTTGATATCATGTACGGGGAAGGGATTTCCAAGGTTGGCGAGCTTATTGATCTCGGCGTCATCAATGAAATCGTGGATAAGAGCGGGGCCTGGTTCTCCTGCAATGGAGAACGGATCGGTCAGGGACGCGAAAACTCCAAGATCTACCTGAAAGAGCACCCAGAGTTGGCGAATAACATTGAACAGCAAATTCTGGAACTGTACGGATTGTCCCAGCTTCAACCGAGCGAGAAAGAACCTGAGACGGAGTAATACCATGGAACTCAACAACATCCTGGCCATGGCGGTAAAATTCAAGGCATCGGACGTACACATCAAGGCTGGGCTACCTCCAGTTTACCGTATCGACGGCATACTGCGCCCCTTGCCTAATGCCGCGCGACTCACTCCGGAGGCGATCCGCAAGATGGCCTTTGCCATGCTAACGGAGCAGCAGCGCGAAGAATTTGAAAGCAAACATGAGCTCGACCTGGCCTATGGATTGCATGGGGTCGGCCGTTTCAGAGTCAATATGTTTACCCAGCGAGGCTCTATCTCTGCGGTATTACGGACCATCCCCTTTAACGTCTCCACCTTGGAAGAGCTAAATCTACCGCCGGTAATCAAAAAAATTTGTCAAAACAAGCGCGGACTGGTGCTGGTTACCGGAACCACGGGCTCGGGCAAGTCAACGACGTTGGCCAGCATGATTGATGCGATCAACTCCAACCGGACCGAGCATATCATCACGATTGAAGACCCTATCGAGTTTCTGCATCGGGACAAAAAGAGCATCATAAATCAGCGCGAACTCGGAGTAGACACTCAAACCTTTGCTGGAGCCCTTAAATCGTCCCTGCGCCAGGATCCTGATGTAATCCTCGTAGGGGAGATGCGTGACTACGAAACCATCGACACCGCCCTAACTGCTGCGGAAACAGGGCACTTGGTGCTCTCCACCCTGCATACCGTGGATGCGCAGGAAACCATAAACCGCATAGTAGGGGTATACCCCCCCTACCAGCAGCGCCAAGTGCGTCTGCAACTTTCATCTTTATTACAGGGGGTAATCTCCCAGCGCCTGGTTCCACGCGCAGATGGCAAGGGGCGAGTGCCTGCGGTAGAAGTGATGGTCTCAAGCGCGCGCGTGCGTGAACTAATTGACGACAAAGAAAAAACCAAGTTGCTGCGCGACACCATCCAAAACGGGTATGACTCCTATGGAATGCAGACCTTCGATCAATCCCTGATGAAGTTACTCAACAATGAACTCATCACCTACGACGAAGCTCTACGCCAGAGCAGTAATCCAGATGACTTCAAACTCAAGTACTCGGGCATCTCCTCAACTTCAGACCTGAGCTGGGATCAGTTTAATAAGGACAATGATCCCAGCACTGAAGAATAAATGAATGGCACGAACGCAGCATACGCACACGCTCTGCGTCTATTGAGTGTGCGAGCTCGCAGCACCAATGATCTGCGTAGGCGCCTGCGCAAAAGAGACTACCCACAAGCGCAGATAGACGCAGCTATTGCACGTTGCTGTGAACTGGACTATATAAATGACCCACGCACCGCGTGTGAACGTGCCACAGCCCTTACCCGCAACGGCAAGGTGGGGGCACGCATACGTTTGGAATTGCGTAAAGAGGGCTTTGAAGTACAGGACATAGAAGATGCGGCCTCGGCCAGCGCCGCGAAATATGATGAACGCGCCGTACTGGCCGAAGTTTTTGCACGCCGTTTCGGCACCGATAATACCGATCTGCACGATCCACGCCAGCGCCGCCGCATAGTGAACTTTCTGCAGCGGCGCGGCTTTACCCTTAATATGATATTCGACCACATACACGAAAGGCAGAACGACCCTTATGCTGAGCACGAATGAGATTCGCGCACGCTTTTTGCGCTATTTTGAAGAACACGGCCACCAGATAGTCTCGTCATCATCCCTTATTCCACATAATGACCCGACCCTGTTGTTCACCAATGCGGGGATGAACCAGTTTAAGGATTGTTTTCTGGGCAGTGAGAAGCGCGCTTACGTGCGCGCAACATCGGTGCAAAAATGTGTCCGCGCAGGGGGGAAGCATAACGACTTGGAAAATGTGGGGCGCACCGCACGCCACCACACCTTTTTTGAGATGTTAGGCAATTTCTCCTTTGGTGATTACTTTAAAAAAGAGGCCATTGCGCTCGCTTGGGAGTTTCTCACCGAGGAGATGAAACTCGACAAAGATCGTCTGTATGTCACCGTATTTGAAGATGATGATGAAGCTGCGCATATCTGGCATACGCAGGAAGGGGTGCCGCACGAACGTATCTACCGTTTCGGCGAAGCGGACAACTTCTGGTCCATGGGCGATACCGGCCCCTGTGGCCCCTGCACTGAAATCTTCTGGGACAACGGCCCCGGCGTAGGCTGCTGCGAACCCGACTGTGCCGTCGGCTGTGACTGTGATCGCTACATGGAAATCTGGAACAACGTTTTCATGCAGTTTAATCGCAGTAAAGACGGAGAACTCACGCCCCTACCGAAACCTTCAGTGGATACCGGCATGGGACTAGAGCGCATCAGTGCGGTTATGCAGGGGGTCAGCTCCAACTATGAGACAGACAACATTCGCCTGTTGCTTGAATATATTGCGAAGCTAGCGGAAAAAAAATATGGCGCAGATTCAGAACACGATGTCTCCATGCGCGTCATGGCGGATCACAGCCGCGCCGCCGCGTTTCTAATCGCCGATGGCGTACTCCCTTCCAACGAGGGGCGGGGTTATGTGCTGCGCCGCATTATGCGTCGGGCGATGCGTCACGCGAAGATGCTGGGCTTTGAAGAACCGGTGTTGTTTAAAACCGCCACCTTTGTACTCGAAAGTATGGCGCAGGCATATCCGGAAGAGGCCAAACGCAAAGCCTTTGTTATCAATGTCATCACCAACGAGGAAGAACGCTTTATCCAAACGTTGGACAATGGGCTGCGCATCCTTAAAGAGGAGATCGAAAAGCTCAAGCAACGCAACTCCTTCGAAGTCCCGGGAGAGGTGGCATTCAAGCTGTATGACACCTTTGGTTTCCCCCTTGATTTAACTGCCGACATTATAGAGAAAGATGGCTACACGGTTGATGAAGCTGGATTTAAGCGTTGCATGGATGAACAGCGGCGTCAGGCTCGGGAACATTGGAAAGGCTCAGGCGAAGAGGGGATAGCCACTATCTATAAACAGCTCGCCGAGGAAGGGCTAAGCACTGAATTCAGCGGCTACACCAAAACAGAGGATTACAGCACTATTGTCGCCATTCTGCATGCAGGTAAACAGACAGACCATGCCATACAGGGGCAAGAGGTTGAACTCTTCACCTCCATCACCCCTTTCTACGGCGAATCCGGGGGGCAGAGCGGTGACCGTGGCTGGATAAAGACCGACGGTGCCACAGTGCGGGTCGATAACGCCGTACGCGTGCTTCCCGGACTGATCTCTCACCAGTGCGCAATCGAGCAGGGCAGTATCCATCTTGGGGACAACCTTGAACTCAGTATTAACACCGCTGCGCGTCAGGCGGTGTGTCTTAACCACAGCGCCACCCACATTCTGCAGGCGGCGCTAGGTAAAATCCTTGGCGATCATGTCCAGCAGGCTGGCTCCCTGGTAACGCCGGAGCGCCTACGCTTCGATTTTACCCATTTTTCCCCCTTGAGCAAAAAAGAGCTGTGGCAGATCGAAGATGAGGTCAATCGCAGCATCCGCGCCAATCGCACTGTCAGTACAGAAGAGATGGAGACTGAAGAAGCCGTAGCTGCCGGGGCAAAAGCACTGTTCGGAGAAAAATACGCCGATAAAGTGAGGGTGGTGCAGATGGGTGACTTGAGTATGGAACTGTGCGGCGGCACCCATGTATCCGCCAGCGGTGACATCGGGCTGTTCAAAATCATCCAGGAATCCGGCATCGCCGCTGGCGTACGCAGGATCGAGGCCGTAACCGGAGATAAAGCTCTGGAAGAGATCCGCAAGCGCCAACAGTTGGTGGATAATGTGGCCGCCTTGGTAAAAACCGATCCCAGCCATCTCCACCAGCGAATTGAAAAGTTGGTGGAACAACAAAAAGAGCTGGAACGCGAAATTGAAACCTTGCAGGATCGCCTGGAAGCTGATCGCGCTACAGAAATAGCGCAAGATATTCGCAAAGCAGGAGACATCGACTTGCTTATCGCGCGCGTGGATGGACTCGACGGCAAGAAATTGCGTGAACAATGTGACAAGCTGCGTGATAAACTTCCATCCGGCATAATTGTTCTGGCCGGAGCCAACGATGAAAAGGTGGCATTACTGGTAGCCGTAAGTTCAGACCTGCATGGACGCATCAAGGCAGGAGAGATCATAAAGCCCCTGGCAGAAATTATTGGCGGGCGTGGAGGCGGACGTGCAGACCTAGCCCAGGCTGGCGGCTCAGAGGTTGACAGTATTGATGCCATGTTGAAAGAAGTTCCGGAGTTGATAGAAAAAGCCCTGTAAATTAACATCGTGCGACAGGATACTGCATGTTTAAAGGTACAACTATATTGGCGGTACGTACCGCAGAAGGCGTTGCCATGGCCGGCGATGGTCAGGTAACCATGGGACATACTGTGATGAAACACGGAGCGTGCAAACTACGGCGGATGCACGAGGACAAGATCATTGGTGGTTTTGCCGGCAGCACAGCGGATGCCTTTACCCTGTTTGAAAAATTTGAAGCCAAGTTGCAGGAGTTTCAGGGGCACCTGGCACGTGCTGCGGTGGCGTTGGCCAAGGAATGGCGCAGTGATCGCGTGTTGCGGAAGCTCGAAGCCCTGCTGCTGGTGGCCGACAAAAACCAGACCCTAGTAATCTCCGGCGTCGGTGATGTAATTGAATCCGATGATGGTGTGGCTGCCATTGGGTCCGGCGGAGCCTATGCTCAGGCAGCAGCGCGGGCGCTACTACGCAATACCAACATGATGCCAGCGGATATCGCCACCCAAGCAATGAAAATTGCAGCGGAAACTTGTATCTATACCAACGACCACATAAGCATGGAAACCCTGTGATGAACAACCTGACCCCCCGAGAGATAGTTTCTGAACTCGACCGCTACATCATTGGTCAAAATGTTGCGAAGCGCGCCGTAGCCGTAGCGTTGCGCAGTCGCTGGCGGCGCCAGCAGGTAACCGAAGATCTGCGTGATGAAATATCCCCCAAGAACATTATTATGATGGGCCCCACCGGCGTAGGAAAAACTGAAATTGCCCGCCGCCTGGCTAAACTGGCTCAAGCCCCGTTTGTAAAGGTAGAGGCGAGCAAATTCACCGAGGTTGGATATGTCGGGCGCGATGTAGAAAGCATGGTTCGTGATCTGCTTGAGCTTGCCATCACCATGGTGCGCGCCGAGGAGACCGCCAACAAACGCCTACAGGCAGAAGATCAGGCGGAAGAGAAAATTCTTGATCTACTGCTGCCCGGCAGTTCCGCCACCTTGGATAAAGACGAGAATAGCGAAGGATCAACCCGAGATAAAATGCGACGTCTGTTGCGCTTGGGTGAACTGGAACAGCGCTTTGTAGAGCTGGAAACCGAGGAATCCACCATGCCGGCCATGGAAGTGATGACCCCTCCCGGCGCCGAAGATATTGGACTGAACCTCAAAGATATGTTTGGCAACCTGTTCCCGAAAAAGACCAAACGGCGGCGCATAAAGGTTGAGGACGCACGCGAAATCCTCACCGAACAAGAAGCGCGCAAACTGGTGGACATGGATGAAGTGCACACCTTAGCACGCCAACGCACCGAACAGAGCGGTATCATCTTTATCGATGAAATCGATAAAATTGCCAGCACCGGTGGGGGGCACGGACCAGAGATCTCCCGCGAAGGGGTGCAACGCGATATCCTCCCCATCGTCGAAGGAAGCACGGTGAACACCAAATATGGGCCGATAAAGACCGACCACATTTTATTCATTGCCGCCGGCGCATTTCACGTAGCCAAACCTTCCGATCTCATTCCGGAGTTGCAGGGGCGCTTCCCCATCCGGGTGGAACTGGACAGCCTGACGGAAGAGGACTTCTTCCAAATCCTTACAGAGCCGCGCAATGCTCTTATCAATCAATATCGTGCCCTGATGAAAACAGAAGGTCTTAACCTGACTTTCAGCGATGCGGCTATTCGTGAGATGGCCGCAATCGCAGCCAAGGTGAACGAACAGACTGAAAACATCGGGGCCAGACGGCTGCACACTATCATCGAAAAGCTCTTGGAACAGATCTCCTTCGACGCCCCGGAGCTCCAAAAGAAAAACATCGAAGTCGATACGGATATGGTACGCGAGCGGCTGGAAAAAATTGTTGCCAGCGAGGATCTGTCGCGCTTTATTCTATAACGCATCCACGTATATGCTGCCATACATGCCCATACATGCATTTAGTATGTGCCCAACACATAGGAGTGTTGCCCCGTGCAGGAACTGATCAATAAAGCCAATATTCTCATGGAAGCGCTCCCCTACATCAAACGCTTTTATGGTAAAACCATCGTAATTAAATATGGCGGCAACGCCATGGTGGAAGAACACCTCAAGCGCGGGTTTGCCAAAGATGTTATCCTCCTCAAACTCATTGGCATAAATCCGGTGGTGGTACATGGAGGGGGTCCACAAATCGGCAAGGTGCTGAAACAGATGGGACGCGAAACCAACTTTATCCAGGGGATGCGGGTCACCGATTCGGAAACCATGAATGTGGTGGAGATGGTTCTGGGTGGAAAGGTAAACAAAGAAATTGTAGGGAATATCAACAGCTCCGGGGGACGTGCCGTGGGGTTATCCGGCAAAGATGGCAACTTGATTATGGCGCACAAATTAGAGATGACCATGGTGAACCCAGAGACTCTCACCCCTGAAATTGTAGACGTCGGCATGGTGGGAGAAGTAGATAGCGTCAATCCTGAAGTACTAAGAGCGCTGGAACAGAATAATTTTATTCCGGTTATCGCCCCTATCGGGGTTGGACCCAACGGTGAAACCTACAACATCAATGCGGACCTGGTTGCTGGACGGGTGGCTGGTGCGCTCAAGGCCGAAAAACTCATGCTCCTCACCGACGTGGAGGGGGTGCTGGATAAAGCAGGTAAACTTATCTCCACCATTGATATTGACGCCGTAGGCGCTCTGATCGAAGATGGCACCATCAGCGGTGGGATGATCCCCAAAGTGACTTGCTGTGTGGATGCCGTCAATGAAGGGGTTACCAAAGCCCACATCATCGACGGTAGGATGGAACACACCTGTTTACTCGAAATTTTTACCGACAAAGGAATAGGAACCGCAGTAGCGAGGTTTAGTCAATGAATACTCAAGCATGGATAGATCGCGGCGACAGCTGCATTGCAACCACCTATGGACGTTTTCCCATTGTGGCAAGCAAAGGTGAAGGATGCTGGCTCTGGGATGTAGAGGGGAATAAATACCTCGACTTTCTCGCCGGAGTCGCAGTTAACAATCTGGGCCACTGTCACCCGAAGGTGGTAGCTGCGCTGCAAAAGCAGGCACAAACCCTGATTCATTGCTCCAATTACTATCACATTCCCACCCAGATAGAGTTGGCTGAAACCCTGTGCCGCCATAGCTTTGGCGAACGGGTGTTTTTCTGCAACTCCGGTGCGGAAGCTAATGAAGCAGCCATGAAGCTGGTGCGCAAACACAGCTCTGAAAAAAATGGCAACAACCGTTTCACCGTAATCACGGCGCTGGCGTCGTTTCACGGACGCACCATCGGCACCATCAGCGCCACAGGCCAAGATATAGTACGCAAGGGCTTTACTCCGGTCGTACCCGGTTTTCGCTATGTTCCGTTCGGGGATATAGAGGCGATGAGTGCTGCAGTCACCTCAGAAGTGTGCGCGGTAATGCTTGAACCCGTGCAGGGTGAAGGGGGGATAAATGTCGCCCCATCTGGCTATTTAAAGGCGGTACGCAAACTCTGTGACCAGCATAACCTGTTGCTGATATTTGATGAGGTTCAGGTAGGATGCGGGCGCACTGGCAAACTCTTTGCCTATCAGCACGATGATGTCGCTCCCGACATCATGACCCTGGCCAAAGCGCTGGCAGGTGGCGCCCCCATTGGAGCCATGGTCGCCACGCACTCTGCTGCTGCGGCCTTAACCCCAGGCAGTCATGGCTCAACCTTTGGCGGGAATCCACTAGTCACCGCTGCCGCACTCGCAACCTTGGATGTACTGGTGAATGATGGAGTGTTGGAAAACTGCGTGGAGATGGGGGACTATCTGCGCCAGCGTCTGGAAGAACTCAGCGCTCGCTACAGTTTTTGTGGTGAAATACGTGGTCGCGGCCTCATTTTAGGGCTACAGCTCAACATCGAAGGCGCACCAATAGTTAAAGAAGCCCTCAAGCGCGGCCTGCTCATAAATTGTACCGCAGGCACCGTTCTGCGCTTTGTCCCCCCTTTGGTAGTCACCAAAACAGAGATCGACCACGGGATGGAAATACTTGACGCTGTATTTGCTCAGAGCAGCGGGAACCAATGACATGAAGAGCATGCCCAAAGAAGCAATTATCGGAGCCACTATCATTGTAATTCTGGTGCTCGCCGCATTTTTGTGGGTCATGTTCAAACCAGCGACTCAAGTAAAATATAATCCACCATACAAATATTACTCCGGCGACAAACCAAACTATGGTTCGGGTAAATAGGTGAGCGGATTCCCTGTCACCAACCCCTTGGTCATTTAAGAAAAGTTTGAGAGGAGTCTGACCTACATGAAATCTGATTTTCTGCGTCTGCGGGACTGGAGTGCCACAGATCTTGACGCTATCCTGGCCTTGACACGCGAACTAAAGAAACAGCAGAAACGAGGCATCAGCCACCCTCTGCTCGCAGGTAAAAGCCTGGCCATGGTGTTCGAAAAAAGCTCTACCCGCACCCGTATATCCTTTGAGACTGGGATGTTTCAACTGGGTGGGCATGCGTTATTTCTATCCTCAGCCAACACCCAAATTGGACGCGGTGAACCTATAAAAGATACAGCACGGGTTCTGTCGCGCTATGTGGATGCAATTATGATCCGTACCTACGCACAGGCCGATATAGAAGAACTGGCTCACTACGCCGACATACCCGTTATAAACGCCCTGACTGATCTATACCACCCCTGTCAGGTGATGGCAGATCTGTTCACGGTTCTGGAACACAAGGGCTCGTATCGTGAACAAACCTACTGCTGGATAGGTGATGGCAACAATATGGCACATTCATGGATCAATGCCGCGGCGGTATTCGGCTTCGAACTGCGCATCGCGACCCCCAAAGGCTACGAACCAGATAGCGCGGTGATGGAGTGGGCCACAAAGCAAGGGGCGAACATCCTCTACACCAACGATCCCCTTGAAGCTGCCCACAACGCGGACATACTCAACACAGATGTGTGGGCGAGCATGGGACAAGAAAAAGAGCAAGAACAGCGCCAACGCAACTTCAAAGGCTTTCAGATCAACGCCGAAACCGTCGCGGCGGCTGCGCCTCAAAGCCTGGTACTCCACTGCCTACCCGCCCATCGCGGTGAAGAGATAACCGAAGATGTCCTTGAGGGACCGCACTCCGTGGTATTTGATGAAGCGGAGAATCGCCTCCACGTACAGAAAGCTATCATGGTAACTCTGATGCAGACCCCTAAGTGATGCAAAAACTCAAAATCACCTGCATAACACAAAAGGAGTAAACCGGCGTGCACCTGATATGTCCATATTGTAATTTCACCCGAGAGATTGAAGATGCTGCGCTACCTGCCGAACCAGCGCAGGTCACCTGCCCCACCTGTGGCGGCGTCTTCCCCTTCGAGCCCAAACCGAATACGCCCCTGCCCCATGAAGCTCCGGCATTTAAAGCCCCAGCCTTTGAGACTGCAGCGCATACCGAATACGCACACCTCAACAGCGGCAGCGCAGCGCCACCAGCCGGATTCTGGGTTCGTGCAGTAGCAGCTTTATTAGACTCCATGATCACAGCATTGCTGCAGTTTTCCATGGTGTTTGCCCTGAACACCATCACCGAACTAAGTGGAACCAGCAGCCTACCTGCGGTGCAAATACTCACCATGTTATTTGGCACCATGGCCGGATTATTCTACTATGTATTCTTCACTGGTTATTCAGGGCAGACCCCAGGCAAAATGATGTTGCGTTTAAAGGTTGTCCGCCTTGATAATGCCAGCGTAAATTATGGACAGGCGTTTCTACGCGAAACAATCGGCAAATTCATATCCAGCATCATACTTGGCATTGGCTATCTTATGGTCGCCCTGCGCACAGACAAACGTGGGCTGCATGACCTCATAGCGGACACCAAGGTGATACGGATTTAATACGTGTATAAATAAGTGTCCTGCAGCGTCCAGGTGCCAATAACGGCAGCTGCAGGTTTTAAGCTTAAACCAAGGAGAAAATAAGCATGGCAAAAAAAGGTGATATAAAAAAAGCGGTACTAGCCTATTCCGGTGGACTCGACACCTCCATCATTCTTAAGTGGCTGGTAGAAGAATATGGCTGCGAAGTGATAGCCTTTGCCGCTGACTTAGGCCAGGGGGAAGAGCTCGACTTCATCCCCGAGAAGGCAAAAAAAACCGGCGCCAGCGCCTGCTATGTCGAAGACTTGCGCGAGGAGTTCGCACGCGACTTCGTATTTCCCATGTTCCGCGCCAACGCTATTTACGAGGGACGCTATTTTCTCGGTACCTCTATTGCGCGCCCCCTGATCGCTAAAAAACAGATGGAAATCGCCAAAACCGAAGGGGCCGACGCTGTTTCCCACGGCGCAACTGGCAAAGGCAACGATCAGGTGCGCTTCGAACTGTGCTACTATCATTTTGACCCTGCGGTAAAGGTTATTGCCCCCTGGCGCGAATGGGATCTTAACAGCCGAACTGCGCTGGAAGAGTATGCACGCAAACACGATATTCCGATTCCTACGAGCAAAAAATTCCCCTGGAGCAGTGACCGTAATCTGCTGCATATCTCCTTCGAAGGCGATGTCCTCGAAAACCCCATGGCAGAAGCACCGGAGCAGATGTATCAGATGACCGTGCGCCCCGAGGACGCCCCTGATGAGCCGGAATATGTAGAAATCGAGTTTGAACTGGGTAACCCGGTAACAGTCAATGGCGAGCGCCTCTCCCCTGCTAACCTGCTGGCAAAGCTCAACGAAATCGGCTACAGACACGGGATCGGACGGGTGGATCTAATGGAAAACCGCTACGTGGGGATGAAGAGCCGCGGCGTGTACGAAACACCGGGCGGCACTATCATGGAAGAGGCCCATCGCGCGGTTGAATCAATCACCATGGATCGTGAAGTGATGCATCTGCGTGACTCCCTGATGCCGCGCTATGCTGAAATGATCTACAATGGCTACTGGTTCGCCCCCGAGCGTGAGGCCATGCAAGCGCTGATCGACGACACCCAAAAAACTGTTAACGGCGTGGCGCGCATTAAGCTCTACAAAGGGCATTGCCGCGTAGTGGGACGTGACTCCAAAACCGATTCACTCTTTAATCTCGACTACGCCACCTTTGAAGCAGACGACGTCTACAATCAAGCCGACGCTGAAGGATTTATCAAACTAAATGCCTTGCGCCTGCGGATTCGCAGCATAATGCGCAACAAGTAAAGTCGCTAGACAATACAGCTGCCCTGCCCCTTTTTGAGGCGGCAGGGCAGCTTTTTCATTTTTTAAACAGGCCTGAACCAAGAACTAACATGCTCTTCGGACCAAAATTCATCTAAACTTTTCAACCTCCCTGTGTTCTACGAGTTTAACCCGCGCTCTATCAGGAGCGCCACACTAGATCCATCGGGTCTATAAAAGCACCGAGTCTGGTGAGTGGGAAAATATCTCCACCAGCGATAATTCCTCCCATCGGGACAAGCACTGTTAGTCAAGGAGATACGCACTATGAGTAAGAAACTCTGGGGGGGACGTTTTACCCAGCCTACCGATAAATTTGTCGAAGAATTCACCGCCTCCATCGGCTTTGAGCAGCGCCTGTATCCCTACGATATCCAGGGTTCCAAAGCCCATGCGCAGATGCTGGCGCGTCAGGGGATCATCACTCAGGCGGAAGCGGAGCAGATCTGCACGGGTCTGGATCAAATCCTGGCGGATATCGAGCAGGGGAAGATCGAATTTTCCGTGGCGCTCGAAGACATCCACATGAATATCGAAGCCCGCCTGATCGAACGCATCGGCAGTGTCGGCGGGAAGCTCCACACCGGGCGTTCGCGTAATGACCAAGTGGCCGTGGATATCCGCCTCTATCTGCGCGACGAACTCCGCGCCATAATCGCCTATCTCGAAGCCCTCAA
>CAYPNO010000007.1:0-8772 GCA_964411865.1 uncultured Desulfuromonas sp.
GCCTCTATCTGCGCGACGAACTCCGCGCCATAATCGCCTATCTCGAAGCCCTCAAAGATTCTCTCCTCACACAAGCCGAGCAGAACCTGAATACCATTATGCCGGGGTATACCCATCTGCAGACCGCCCAGCCAGTCTTGTTCGCCCATCATATGCTGGCTTATTACGAAATGTTTACCCGCGATGCCGGCCGCATGCGTGACTGCTTACAACGCATGAACGTATTACCCCTAGGAGCTGGAGCACTGGCCGGCACCACCTTCCCCATCGATCGGGAATGGGTCGCGCAGCAGCTCGGCTTTGACGGCGTAACGCGCAACAGCCTTGACTCCGTGTCAGACCGCGATTTTGCCATCGAATTCTGCGCCGGAGCGGCTACCCTCATGATGCACCTCTCCCGTTTAAGTGAAGAATTGGTCCTCTGGTCCAGCGCCGATTTCAACTTTATTGAGCTCAGCGACTCCTTCTGCACTGGCAGCTCCATCATGCCGCAGAAGAAAAATCCAGACGTGCCAGAACTGGTGCGGGGGAAAAGCGGGCGGGTCTACGGCAACCTGATCTGCCTGTTGACCCTGATGAAGTCGCTGCCGTTGGCCTACAACAAAGATATGCAGGAAGATAAAGAGCCTCTGTTTGATAGTATTGATACGGTCAAGGGGAGTCTGAAGATCTTCGCATCCATGATCGCAGAGATGAGAACCAAGACGGACAACATGCGGATTGCTGCCGCGCGTGGATTTTCCACCGCTACCGATATCGCCGACTACTGTGTGCGCAAAGGGCTGCCGTTTCGCCAGGCACATGAGGTGGTGGGCAAAACTGTGCGCTACTGTATCGAACAGGGCAAGGATATCCCCGAGCTAAGTCTGGAGGAGTTCCGCCAGTTCAGCGCTCTGATTGATGCGGACATCTATGACTTTGTCACCCTCGACGCTTCAGTAAATGCGCGTACCGCCACTGGGGGTACCGCACGCTGTGCCGTTGAGCGTGAAATAGCTCTGGCGCGCCAGGCACAAAACAAGGGTTAAATCCAGTATGCGCCCATTCAACTTTCCAAGCAAAACCAGCAGCGCGCGCAGAACCTGCGGTGCGCCCATAATTTGTAGCGCGCTTGCGTGTGCCCTGCTCCTTATCCTTATTCTGTGCGGGTGCGGCAAAAAGGGACCAGTCCTGCCGCTGGAGGCGCGATTACCTGTGGCTCCAACCCAGGTAACCCTGAGTCAGCGCGGTGAATCGCTGCTGCTCGGATGGGATATCCCGAAAACCAACCAGGATGGCTCGGAACTGACCAAACTTAAGCGTTTTGATATTTATCGCATCGACTATGAGCCCGAACGCGGCTGCCCTGAATGTCGTAATCCCACCTATCTGCTGCAACAGATTGATGCGGACTACTACCGTAGCGCAAGTGGTAACAGCCAGCGCATCTACATGTGGGATCACTTTATTGAACCCGGTAGCGGTTACCGCTACCGCATCGTACCCATAAACCATAAAGAGCAGGCGGGAGACACAGCCACCATCCACCGCCCTTGTTTTTCGGCACCTCTCCCCCCCGAAAACCTAAACGTGGAGACCGCCGACCGCCAAGCAACTCTGCGCTGGGAAGCAGCTTCTCAGCAGGAGGACACCTCCACACAGGTTACGATAATCGGGTACAACATCTACCGCTGCAACGCGGGGGAATATTTCGGTCCCCGCCCACTGAACCGTGAACCGCATACAACCACCACATACGCAGATATGAACCTAGATAATGGAAGCACATATAGATACACTTTGCGCACAGTGGCACAACACGGAGAATTCATGCTCGAAAGTGAGGCCATCCCTGCAGTTATCGCAACCCCTGCAGCACCCTTTTAAGTGAATGCGGCATATCCCGGTGCAGAATATGGCCTTTTGACAACTACGAAGAGCTGTGTTATCAAATTCAAACGCTAGTTTATTTTACGCGCTTCGAGCGGGGTAAAAGCAACTGCTACGAAAAGACCACCCTGAGGTTAGAATATATAAAAAGAGGAGAATCCTATGTTTAGAGGCTCAATGGTCGCCATCGTGACCCCTATGAACAACGATGGAAGCGTAAATGAAGACAAATTTCGCGAACTGGTCGAGTTTCAGATCGAAAACGGCACCGACGCCATAATACCCTGTGGCACCACCGGCGAATCCGCCACCCTCAACTACGCCGAGCATGACCTGGTGGTTAAAGCGTGTATCGAGCAAGTCAAGGGGCGCATTCCGGTTATTGCAGGGACCGGATCCAACTCTACCGCCGAAGCCATCCAAATAAGCCATCATGCCAAAGAGCTTGGGGCTGATGCCCTGCTGCTAGTGAGCCCTTACTACAACAAGCCTTCGCAGGAAGGGATCTACCAGCATTATAAAGCGATAGCTGAAGCGGTTGCCCTGCCACAGGTGCTCTACAACGTCCCTGGACGCACCAGTATGAACATTCAGGCTGAAACCACCATCCGCCTCGCCGAGATCGACAATATTGTCGCCATCAAGGAGGCATCCGGGGATGTAACTCAGGCCGGCACCATCATCAGCAAGGCCGGAGATAAGATCGCGGTTCTGGCCGGAGACGATTTCCTTACCCTGCCCCTGATGGCGGTGGGAGCCAAAGGGATCATCTCTGTTACTGCCAATATTATGCCGCGCGCTGTCAAGGATATGGTTGTGGCAATCCAAGAAGGGCGTTGGGACGATGCGCGCAAGATGCATCTGTATATGCTCGATATCCACAAAGCGATGTTTATCGACTCCAACCCGGTTCCAGTCAAGACCGCGCTGGAACTGATGGGCAAGGCCGATAAAACCGTACGTCTGCCCCTGGCAGACCTGCAGCCTGAAACCCTGAAATGCCTCAAAGAGGTGATGGCGCGCTACAATCTGATCTGACCCTATCTTCCGGTAATAGCATAGCTGCCGCATCTGGACACACGTGGATGTGGCAGCCATCCGGATCGTAATCATCGCTGTCAATCCCTTCCAACTACCAATCATCAAGAGAGAACTTATGCTTAATATAGCTGTAACCGGCGCCGCGGGGCGTATGGGTGCACGCCTGATCAACGCGGTAAACGAAGCAGAGCAGATGCGCCTCAGTAGCGCAATCGAGCACAGCGGACATTCTGCCTGTGGTCAGGACGCGGGTATTTTATCTGGCTGTGGAGAGTTGGGCGTGCGCATAGTGGACGATCTGCGTGCAGGCTTAAAAGACGCGGACATCCTTATCGATTTCACCTTCCCGGAGGTTACCCTGGAAAACGCGCGCGTTTGTGCCGAAATGGGCAAAGGATTAGTGATCGGCTCCACCGGCTTTTCCCCACAGCAGCGTGAGGAGTTAAAGCAGATCGGGCAGAGCGGCAACGGCATTGGAATCGTGCTCGCTCCTAACATGAGTGTAGGGGTCAACGCCTGCTTCAAACTCCTCAAAGAGGCGGCCTCGATTCTGGGGCAGGACTTTGATGTTGAGGTTGTGGAGATGCACCATAACCAGAAAAAAGATTCCCCTTCAGGTACAGCGGTGCGGATGGGCGAGATTGTAGCCGACGCACTAGGGCGCGATTATAACCAGGTGGCAAATTTTCATCGCGAGGGGATGTGTGGAGCCCGCTCCCACGCAGAGATCGGGATGCAGACCGTACGCGGCGGCGATATTGTTGGAGAGCATACCGTATATTTTATCGGCATGGGGGAGCGCATTGAGATCAGCCACCGCGCCATGAGCCGTGACATGTTCGCGCGTGGAGCGGTGCGCGCCTGCGCTTGGCTGCAAGGGAAAGATCCGGGGCTATATGACATGCAGGACGTACTGGAGCTGCGCTGATAAAATCAACGAGACTGGCAAGAGGTGCCAGAAACAGGCACCTCGCGTATATTATTCGTTTTAACCATACCATTCCAAACTTAAGGGAGGCCAAAGCCCCATGACCAAACTAAATGACCACTATTTAAAGCTCAAAGCCGGATATCTGTTCCCGGAAATTACCCGGCGTGTCAACGAATTTACCGCAGCCAACCCGGGGCAGGAAATAATCCGCCTCGGAATCGGTGATGTCACCCGTCCCCTCCCCCCCGCAGTTATCAAGGCGTTCCATGCCGGGGTGGACGATCTGGCCGGGACCGAAAACTTCCACGGATATGGGCCGGAACAGGGATACTCCTGGCTGATAGACACCATCATTGAGAAGGCCTACAAACCTCTGGGGGTGGAGTTGGCGAACAGCGAAGTATTTATCTCCGACGGTTCAAAATGTGACAGCGCCAATATTCTCGATATTTTTGCCTTGGACAACAAGGTTGCCATCGGCGACCCTGTGTATCCGGTATACAATGACACCAATGTCATGGTGGGGCGCACCGGTGAAGCCGACGCCAAGGGATACTACTCCGGGATTGTGTATATGCCCTGCACCGAGGCGAATAATTTCATGCCGGAGTTTCCGCAGGAGCCTGTCGACATCATCTACCTGTGCTATCCCAACAACCCCACCGGTACCGTGGCAACCAAAGAGCAACTCCAGGGCTGGGTCGATTATGCCCTTGAAAATGATGCAGTGATTCTGTTTGACGCTGCGTACGAGGCGTTCATCACCGAGCCGGGGATCCCCCACTCCATCTACGAAATTGAGGGAGCCAAACGCTGCGCTATCGAATTCCGCAGTTTCTCCAAGACTGCCGGTTTTACCGGAGTGCGCTGCGGCCTCACCGTAGTACCCCAGGAACTGAAGGTCTCTAGCGCAAGCGGTGAGAAGATCGCCCTCAATCGCCTATGGAATCGGCGCCAGTCCACAAAATTCAATGGGGTTTCATATCCGGTGCAGCGTGCTGCCGCCGCGGTCTACTCCAATGAAGGCTGGGCACAGGTACAGGAGATCATCGACTACTACATGGAAAATGCGCGCATCATTCGCGAAGGTCTGGCTGAAGCTGGCATCACCTGCTATGGCGGCGTCAATGCCCCGTATATCTGGCTTAAAACCCCTGCCGGGTTGAGCAGTTGGGAGTTTTTTGATAAACTGCTGCACGAATGTTTCGTGGTTGGCACCCCCGGCAGCGGTTTCGGACCCAGCGGGGAGGGATATTTCCGCTTAAGTGCGTTCGGAGAGCGTTCCACCGTTGAGAAAGCTGTAGCCCGAATCCGCGATACCTGGGGCAAATAGGCTGGGGATCTTTCCAACACCAGGAGATGCATAATCATGGACCGACCGGAGTTATAACGTTACCTTCCGGTCGGTCCTACCTGTAGCATTCGGAAAATCTGAGGAACACCATGTCAGACTGTGTAAACAAAACGTTAAATTGCAAGCACACCACATCTCATTGTATCCCCCTTTGTATTGTACTTTGCATGGCCCTGTTTTTGACTCTATGTATAAGTGGCTGTAGCGATGACTCAGCCACCGTAGAACTCCAGCCGCCACCCGTATCTCCTGTTACGGCAGAACCTGCCACGCAAGCTGAACCACAAACAAGATCACAGGATAAGGCTATCGATGCTACCAGCATAACTGAAGCAAGCACCCCATCGGTGCAGAGCACATCCTCCCCTGAAACGTATGAAATCCCGGCGGCCCTGCAGGAGCAGATTGAACTTGAGGCCAAAACACCACCTGCAACTCTGCAACTGGGATTACCCGAACAACACTTCGAAGCCCTAAACAACCAAGTGGATATCCTTGGCACGAACTCACTTGCCCGTACACCCATAAAAAAGAAAGCTGAAGACAAGACACTCAAAATTAGTGGCGGGGTTCTTCTCAACTCTGAAGCGGAAGAACTCAGTGAGCGTTTAGACGGTGCCGAAGTAAAATTCGACCTCAAGTGGAAGTAAGACTGACAGCCCTAGATCCTTCTTTCGGCCAAGGCAGAATACGGATACGCCTGTTTCTGACACAACGGCTGAAACCACCCCCTTCATCCGGAGCAGTTCCCCATGATGGTTATCCTTTTTATTCCTTTAGGTATCCTATGTTTTATCATTGCTTACCAATGTCTGCGCGCAGAGTATAAAATGAAAGCTCTGTGGTGCGCAGCCCTGGGGATTTTCTTTCTTTGTAGTGCTGCAGTTATGGGCTATGGAGCTTGCGTGCTAATGCAGAACATCGAACCCAAAGACTTTAGCCGTTCCGCCGCCACCACGGCCAACACTGCCATCAAAAGTTAAGCGCTGCTGCATCCCACATCCTACCACTTAACGAAAGCGCCACTGCGCAAACACGCACATGAAAAACGCGGATGCGCCATCACAAAAATACGCGCTTCAACGTGGTACAATGCTAGCAGCACAGGTATATTCTTTCTCAATCAAGGCTTGTTGTGGCAGGCAGGTTTTGACCTTCATTCTTTCTTCCTACCGAAAAACAACGAAGCCGAATCGGATGCCTCCTCGATTCGGCTTCGTTGCGTTTGGTCCTATATCCCCTATATCCCCTATCGGCCCCATACGCATCCTCACCAAAAAACGGCAGCAACCCCTGCCAAACAGCGCCAACTGCAATATATGCTGGGCATAGGAGGGGAGATTTACTATTATCACCTGTTAGACAATAAAAGGCGCTCAAGGGTAAATCTAGATAATCACTGCTGAGTGCAAACTCCACCCCTATTAAATACGTTTCGATGGAACACCTTATGTATACAGAGTATTTCGGCTTAAGAGAAAAACCCTTCTCCATCGCACCAGATCCTGAATATTTGTACATGAGTGCGCGCCATCGCGAAGCACTGGCACACCTCATCTACGGGATGCAGACTGATGGCGGTTTTGTGCTGCTCACCGGTGAAGTTGGTACCGGTAAAACCACCGTATGTCGCTGCCTGCTCGAACAAGTTCCGGAAGACGCTGAGATTGCCTTTGTCCTCAACCCGAAGGTCAACGCTGCCGAACTGCTAGAAACCATCTGTGATGAACTAGGCATCGACTACCCAAAGCCGAGCGCGAGCATAAAAGTGTTTGTGGATGCGATTAACCGCTTTTTGCTCGAGACCCACGCCCGAGGGGGCAAAACCGTATTGATCATCGATGAGGCACAGAATCTATCCATCGATGTACTGGAGCAGATCCGCCTGTTGACCAACCTTGAAACCAACAAGGAAAAACTCTTGCAGGTGATCATGATCGGGCAACCCGAATTGCGCGATATGCTTAAACGCCAGGAACTGCGCCAGCTGGAACAACGAGTGACTGCACGTTACCATCTGCAGCCCCTCAACTCCGCCGAAGCGCTGGCGTACATAAAACACCGCCTGAACATCGCAGGGGTCGATCGCCCCCTGTTTTCACGGCGCGCCCTGCGTAAACTCTATACCTTGAGTGGCGGAGTCCCCCGCCTTATAAACCTGCTATGTGATCGGGCTCTGCTCGGGGCCTATGTAAACAATCAAAATAGCGTCAGTCACAAGCTGGTACACACTACTGCAAAAGAAATTTTAGCCACCGACACAGGAACGCGGATACCCTTACGCGCTCTAGCGCGTGCGTGCGCCGCCTTAGTCATGATAGGTACCCTTCTCGCACTGGGTGTTTCATTGTTTCCGTCCTCAAATTCCGAGTCAGAGATAACTCTGGGTCCAGTGCCTCCCTCCCCGATAACGAATGCCCTGAACAACCCTGCTCCCGTCGTGCAAGAAACTGCTGCAGAAAATAACACTCACGTATGGTCTTCCACTCTGTGGAACAACACGTCCCGCAGCACTGCACTACAGCAGCTTTTTCTGCTATGGGACAGGATCTATCCAGAAGAAGAGACCGATATCGACACTGCGGCAAACCTGGTTGGGCTCAGCAGTTTCGAGCGACGCGGCAGCCTTGCCACGTTGCGCGAGCTGAACCGTCCGGCTATTCTCACCCTGCAGGATGACGTCGGCACCACCAGCTATGCAACCCTGACAGGTCTAGATGCAACCTATGCCCTCCTGGCTTTTGGAGACCACATTGTCAGAATCCCAGCTACTGAACTGGTTAAAAACTGGCGAGGAGATTTCACCCTACTGTGGCAACCTCCTGCAGATTATTCCACTCCCGTATATCCCGGGCATCAAGGTGCAATAATCCACTGGCTCGAACGCCAATTGGCGGCTATCAATAAGCGGCAACCATCAACCGCAATCCGCCCATCTCTCGATGGATCTTTGCTGGACGAGCTGCGCCAGTTCCAAGCATCAAGAGGCTTAACCCCGGACGGTATTCTCGGCCCGGTCACCCTGATTCACCTGAACAACATAACCTCAAGAACCCATCCGCGCCTGCAACCTGACCCGGAGACTCAGCACTGATGTCATATATACTCGAAGCCCTTAAGAAATCAGAAAAAAAACGCCAGGGAGAACAAGGCCGCCTTACACACCTTGCCACTCAAGAACCTGCGGACCAGGAACATCAGCCAGCACGGCGTCCACTCTGGCCCCTCTTGGTGGGCATCGCCCTGGTTATAAATGCTGTGGTGCTGCTTTTCCTCTTCTGGCCATCAGCACCGCAACTACCCCAAAATGCGCAAATACCCACGCCGTACCAAAGCGCTAAGATCGAGGTGCCCGCTGGCGGGACTGCGCCGAAGCTTGACAGAACGCCCGCAAGTGCGGTTTCTCCACAGCTAGAGACAGCACAACAGGTACTCCCCTACCAAGGGGAAGGAAATTCTCAAACGCCCCTAGGCGCAAACCTTGCCACAAAATCTAAAACCACCCCTGCGCTAATAGAAGTAGATGGGCAGCAACCCGCGCTGCCTGGCACAGTTTCCCGACAGCAGGAACAGCCAC
>CAYPNO010000007.1:8872-26214 GCA_964411865.1 uncultured Desulfuromonas sp.
CAGGAACAGCCACGCCCCACCAGGGTACAAACAACGCAAATGACGCAAACAGCGGGGCGTGAATCCTCAGAACCCCAGACAACTCCTGTCACTGCAATGGAGCTAAACGCACCGCCAGTTGCCCGTATGAATGAACTGCCCCTGAGTTTTCGCAGCCAACTACCTGATATGCACATGTCGGTACATGTTTACACCGGCTCACCTCAGGCCGGGATGATCAGGCTAAATGAAACCATGCTGCGCCCTGGTGATTACCTCGATAACCGCCTGTTGCTGGAAGAAATCACCCCGGATGGAGCTGTGTTCAGCTATCAAGGCCAATGGTTTCTCCTACCGCGCCGCCATTAAATATGGAGAAGGCCAGTATTAACTAGGGTATTGACCCCAATATCACAACCTGCTAGTGTCTGCGCCTATGACTAGATGTGCACACACATACACACAACGATGGTGGTGCGGCTTTTCCTCAACAGGACAAGGCGCGCGCTGTAGTTGTACATTCTAGCTCAGCATTGTTAGTTTTTGCTAAAACAGCTAAGCCGCGACCTGTAGAAGGATCGCGGCTTTTTTGTATCTACGGTTCACTTTCGAGTCTTTGCGCTTAAACCAGCTCCATAACAGACAAGGAACAGACGATGCGTATATTATCTGGCATTCAACCCTCCGGTTCCCTCCATTTGGGGAACTACTTCGGCATGATGAAGAAGATGATCGACTACCAGCAGGAAGGTGAATTGTTCTGCTTCATCGCCAACTACCACGCCATGACCAGCTTGGCCGACGGTAAAACCCTAGCCAAAGGAACCCTCGAGGCGGCGGCGAACTTTCTCGCCCTCGGGCTAGATCCGGAGAAAAGCACCTTCTGGGTACAATCCGATGTTCCGGAGGTGCAGGAATTGACCTGGATTCTATCCAACTTCACCCCCATGGGGCTATTGGAGCGCTGCCACAGCTACAAGGACAAAATTAGCCGAGGAATTACCGCCAATCATGGTTTATTTGCTTATCCTGTGCTCATGGCTGCGGACATCCTGCTGTTCAACAGCGATAAGGTGCCGGTAGGCAAGGATCAGAAGCAGCATGTCGAAGTTACCCGCGATATCGCCATCAAGATCAATAACCACTATGGTGAAATCTTCACCCTGCCAGAACCGGATATCGATGACGATGTGGCCACCGTTCCCGGCCTTGACGGGCAGAAAATGAGCAAGAGCTACGGCAACACCATCGACCTGTTTCTACCCGAGAACCAGCTGCGCAAACAGATCATGCGCATCGTTACCGACGCCACCCCGGTGGAAGAGCCCAAAGATCCGGATAGCTGCAACGTGTTTCAAATCTATCGCTTGTTTTTAGATAAAGAGGAGCAGGCTGCCCTGCGCGCGCGCTACACTGCCGGCGGCTTGAGCTATGGAGAGGTAAAGCAAGAGTTGTTTGAGACGGTGCGCGCTTACTTCATCCCCTTTACCGAACGACGCACCGCCATCCTCGAGGACAAAGAAACCCTGCACAAAACCTTGGAAACGGGGGCACAAAAAGCACGCTATGCTGCCTCGAAGGTGATGCGCAAGGTGAGGAAAAAAGCGGGACTGGTATACTGATACAAGCGCGGAGCAAGGGCGCACGCAGTACGCCCTTGCTTACTTCCCCCGCCGCTCAGGCCTTACGTTTGCGTACAAAAAACAGGAAGGCCATGCCGGGGCGCTTGCTCCCCTCGTGCATAGCAAACTGCATCCGCTCAAATTCCCACCCAGAAGCAACCCACTTATTCAGGATCTCTTCTAAGGTATCATCTGTAACCACGGTGGTCTCAGCTACCCTGTACTCAAGCATGTCTCTTCCCCTCAAAGTCTCCTCTATCTAAAACTTGGCGTGTCCCGGTGTGCGCGGGAATGCTATCACATCGCGGATATTCTCCATCCCGGTGACATACATCAAAAAGCGCTCGAATCCTAAGCCAAAACCAGAATGGGGGCAACTGCCCCAGCGCCGACTATCAAGATACCACTGCATACTCTGCAGTTCGATGCCACTCTCCTGCATACGCTCCAGCAGATAAGAGTAGCGTTCTTCACGCTGACTACCTCCAATTATCTCCCCCACGCGCGGCAGTAGCAGATCCATGGCAGCCACGGTTTTACCATCGGTGTTTGCGCGCATATAAAAAGCCTTTATCTCTTTGGGATAATCCACTACAAACAGTGGCCCGCCTACCACCTCTTCGCACAGATAACGCTCATGCTCTGACTGCAGATCCAGGCCCCACTCGACTGGGTATTCAAAAACTTTGGGGGCCTGCTGCAAACAGGCGACCGCCTCAGTATAAGTCATGGTGTTGAACTCGGCCTTGGCTACCTGCTCCAGTTTGTGGATTAGGCCCGTTTCTATCCGTTTATCGAAAAACTCCAGCTCCGGGGCACAGTGCTCCAGCACATACTTAACTAGATAGCGGATGAAATCACGAGCTACTTCACAGTTGGCGGATAGATCGGCAAAGGCGATCTCAGGTTCAACCATCCAGAACTCGGACGCATGTCGGCTGGTATGAGAATTTTCCGCCCGAAAAGTGGGCCCAAAAGTGTAAACAGAGCCGAATGCAAGAGCGTAGAGCTCCCCTTGCAGCTGACCGCTTACTGTCAGATTGGTTCGTTGTGCAAAAAAATCTGCACCCCAATCCACTTGTCGGGCATCATTCAGCGGTGGCGCCAGCGGATCCAGGGTTGTAACCCGAAACATTTCACCCGCCCCCTCGCAGTCGCTCGCGGTGATAATGGGGGTATGCACGTGTACAAACCCCTGTTCGGTAAAAAATTTATGTACGGCGAAACTCAAGGCACTACGTACCCTGAACACCGCCCCAAAGGTATTGGTGCGTGGGCGTAGATGAGCGATGGTGCGCAAATATTCAAAGCTATGGCGTTTTTTCTGCAGCGGGTATTCTCCATCCACAGCCCCGACAATCTTAAGCTGTGCAACCATAAGTTCCAGTTTTTGCCCCTGGGCGGGTGACTCCTGTAGAGATCCACTCGCCTTGACGCACGCCCCCGTACCTAAGTCTTCAGATAATCCCGCTGCCAGATCTCCAGCCAGAACCAGCTGGAGCGATTCCATGCAGGAACCATCATTAAGTTCCACAAACCAGATCTGTTTACTCCTACGCACGGTGCGCACCCAACCGTTGACATCAACCGCTGCTCCAGGGATACCTTCGCCCAATATGGTCTTGATTCGCATACCCAACCCCTTACCCTGTATTGACGCCTGAAAATAGCGTCTATAGTTTTACATAAAGAAACGCTTTTATATTTTACGGTCGAATGCTAAAATAGAAAAATTATTTTTTTCGCAAGACGACACAACCAAATCCGCTTGTTTTGGACACTAGGGGGACAAGATGGTCGATATAACGCAGTTACAAAAAATTGAGCCGTTCGACAGACTCGCAACTGCAGACTTAGCGCAGATAGCCTCTGCAGCCAAGAGTAAAAACTTTCCGCGCAGCTATCACATTTTCAACCAGAATGACCCTTTCACCAGCTACCTGTACATCATCGCCTCCGGCGCGGTGGAAATTACCCTACTAACCCAGAGCGGTGAAGAGATCGTAGTAGATTATCGGCGCGATGGCCAGTATTTTGGCTGTACCCCGCTGTTCACCGGTGAAAAATACACCGGCGGAGCACGAGCGGTAACCGATCTGAAGTGCTATCTCATCCCTAGTGACACCATCCGCGAAGTAGCCGAGCGCATTCCCATGCTGCGTCAATTTTTTAATGACGCAGTTGTTGCGCAGGTGCGCCACCTGTATGCGGACATCGTCACTAATCACAGCAAACAAGCCCTTATCAAGCTGGAGTCGTATCCGTTTCAGAAACGTCTGTCGGAAATCATGTCATCCCCGGCTATTTCGTGTGAAGTCGATGCCACAACCCGCGAGATGGCGGCTATCATGATACAGAATCACGTTCGCTCCCTGATGGTTTTAGATGAGCATGGGCAAATGGCAGGCATCGTCACTTGTCGCGATATTATGGGCAAGGTTCTGGCGCTGAAAGGTACCGACCCGGATGCCATCACGGCAAAAGAGCTGATGGAAGATCAACCCAAAACCATGCCACCGTCCACCTATATGTACGAAGCGATGGCATACATGGTTGGACGCAGGCTTAAACACATGCCCATTGTTGAAAATGGAGTCCTGCTGGGGATGGTCACTATGAGTGATCTGATTCAACACCGTACCCAGAAGGCGATGCTGCTGCTCGGCAATATCGAAGAAGCACAGACTCTGGACGAGCTCAAACAGATTCACGATCTGCTGCTCAACATCGCCGACGGCCTGATGTCTGAAAGCCGTAGCGCTACCCAGATCATGGAGACCCTGTCATATATTCACCAAGGGCTGCTCAAACGTACCTACGATCTGTGCTTTGCCCAGATGCTCGACTCCGGCTATAATGCCCCACAAATCAAACACTGCTTTTTAATCATGGGTAGCGGTGGCAGGCGCGAAATGCTCCTCGGTCCGGACCAGGATAACGGATTTATCTACGAAGACTTCCCCGACTCCCAACAGGATGAGGTTGACGCTTTTTTTATCCCCTTTGCCGACAAGCTGACCCATGCACTAGACTACGTGGGTTACCCCTTGTGTGAAGGTGACGTCATGGTAAGCAATCCGGTGTGGCGCGGGCGCTTAAATGACTGGCGCAAGCGGGTGGCCGATTGGGCCGAAAACCCCGAGCCCCACAAGGTACGCTACTCCTCGATCTTCTTTGACTTTACCCCTCTGGCCGGTGCCGCCGAGCTGGCACATTCACTCCAGAGCATTGTATTTCAGGCGGTGCGCAAATCTCCCTCGTTTTTGTACCAGGTAATGCAACTGAATCTGACCCACCGGGTACCTGTCGGCCTGCTGGGCAGGTTTATAACCGAAAAAAAAGGGCCAGACGCTGGAACTCTTTCCTTGAAAAAAGGAGGGCTCATATATATTGTTGACTGTATCCGCATGTTCTCCCTCGAACACGAAATTCGCGCACTATCTACCCTTGAGCGCCTTGACTCCCTCACCGGAGAACACGTGTTTTCTATCGAAACCGCTGAGCATATCCGGGTTGCGTTCGAAGCACTTTCATTCTTGCGCTTACGTAATGAAATCAAGCTCCTAAAAGAGGGGGGTGCACCTAGCAGTAATATCGATCCTAACGCCCTGAGCAAGGGAGAACAGGAGCTGTTGCGCAGCTCATTCCAAGCGGTCAGCAAACTACAGAGCGCCACGCGCAGCCACTTCGGCAGAGGCTTGGGCTAATAATCTTTGAGGAGTTTGCCATTTGAGCATAAAACATCTTCTGAATTTCCCCCAACGCAAAAAACAGCTGCGTACTCTCGATGTGGCTGACACAGACCTGTTTTTTTTCTACGGCAGTCTGATGGAGCGTTATACTAACTTCAATCGCTTTATCAAACGCAGGGTGCGTAGCCTGCGTGCCGGATACTGTCGTGGCTACCTCTATTACCTGCCTATGGGTTTCCCCGCCCTGATCTACCCCGAAGATCCGTGTACCTCTCTGGTTGCTGGTGAGCTCATGACCTTCAACAACCCCGTCCGCACCATGCATCTGCTGGATCGCTTAGAAAACTACAATCCTCTTTCACCAGCTAAAAGTACTTATATCCGTAAAAAGCTCCCGGTAATTATCGAGGAGGAGGGTGAAAACGGCCCAGAGTTGCGCCAGATAAATGCTTGGGTCTACACCTACCCTGAAGATCACTTAAACCACAAACACCGACGTCAAGTACGGATAGAATGCGGGCAATGGACAGCATTTCGCTCCAAGGGCCAACCAGAGCAGGAACTGCAGACGATGGCGACACGCTTGGAGTACTGTGACCAGACCCAGAGCATCCTCATCGATTCGTCCATGTGTTCAGAGCCTGTACTGAGCACCTCTACCCACCTGTATGGCTGCCAGCGTTTCTGCGACCGGAACAGGATCTGCGCGCATAACCGTGCCCTCACACGCGCGCAGGAAGACGCCGGTTTTGCTGTACCAGGATGCGTCCCAGATCTTCCATGTACTGACTAAGCGCTGCAGCGGTATAAACCTGCTCAAGCTCAAGGCCTTGGCGCACCCGCTTTATGAACGCCTCAATATGTGCAAAGGGGAGCGCTTCCGGACGCCGTGCCCACTGGGCCAGCTCATCAATAGGCTCCGTAATCTCAGCACCCCCCAGACACACCGCATTGAAACCTTTCAGCGCCAGAAAAACACTGGTCCACTCTGCGACACTATAGTCACCGCGCAGACGTAAAAAGGCATATTCATTTACACTGTGGCGTAGATTATCGAACAGAGACAGATGGTTACGTCGGCGCACCATCTTCATCAACTCATGTTGACATAGGCGCTGCTCCCGAATCCTCCCATCCTCATCCACCTGTAAATCCCCTCCGAGTAGCAGCAGACATTTATAGTCACTCAAGTCCGGAGCTTCCGTAGCCTCAGGGCATAACACCTCGACGTTGACATGCAAACTGTGGGGTTTGGCTTCGGGTAGAAAATGCATCACGCTGGAAATATACACAGCGAGAAAACCGGGATCGCAGGTCAGGGGCATAGAATAATGGCGCGGATAATCCATGCGCACCAACGCATATTCAAAAAACCCGCCAATCCAAGGAACAGGCAGAAAACGGCGTAAACGTACATGGTGATCAAGGTAGCCGCCAAGACGCCAAGTCACATGATCCAGGTGAAAGTGGTGGAAGTAGATAAAATTATGGAAGGTTTTTTCGCGCGTGTGGCGACCGAACATATGGTTGAAGCTGGCTTTATAACCTGCGTTGCTGAACTCCAATTCTGCCCCGAGGGGTACTTGTCCCCCAATACAGCTTTTTGTGATGTTACGTCGCCCCGCAAGATATGGGCCGGACTGCTCCAGTACCTGAAGCGTCAGAACTAGACTCTGCAAACAATAGAGATACAGGCTGCGGTGTCCCCCTGCCATCATCTCCTGCATGCAGCCTTCAATGCGCCGGTTTATATGGGTTTCATGGGCCAGAAACCACTGCAATGCGTCCAGAACATAGACAGCGTTCGGGTAACAGCCAGGTTCTGGTGGGGGGAGATTTTCTCTATGATACTTACGCAGCAACTGCACGGCAAATCCAAGTACATAATGACGATAAATCAGACGTAAATAAGAGGGGAGGATATCTTTTTTGCTCCAGATTCGTGGCGCTATGCGCAGACGCTGTTCCTTGCGCTTTGCTGCAACCTGGATATTGTGGCGAAAGGGCGCCGCATAGTAGGCGTAATAATTGTGACGTTTAAAAAAACGGAAGCGGTTGCGATAGGTAACCCCGATAAACTCGCGCAACAAAATAATACGCTCCACTGCGGAGAGCTCGGCGTACATCTGCGCATACTTACTTTTGCGCGCATGTTCTGGGAAAAAAAAGGCCATCCAGCACCTCCAGTCTACAAACGTTCTGGCACAGCACCGTACATAGCGCTAACGCGGTGCTTTACTCCAGGATGATACGCGGGTCAGACCCCTTCCATCTGTAAGGCAATCTCCTTAAGCAATTCACGATTGATCTGATTATCTGGGGTTTTGGGGAGATATTTGGTAAACATTATTTTATCCGGCAGATTTAACTCCCCGATATCTTCGATAATATGTTCACGAATTTCGAGCAGGGTCTTGTTACGATAACTTTCATCGCGGAAATCGCGCAACACACAGTACACTACCAGCATATACCCTTGCATGGGATGATCGATAACGGTGGCCGCACACTCCTTTATCCGCGTGACATCCATAACTGCGGCCTCAATCTCGTCTATGCTGCGGCGGCCACTGCCAGTAGTCAGGATATTATCCAAACGGCCAGTGAGTTCAAAGTTGGTGTTAACATCATACTGGGCCCCGTCTCCGGTAGCGTAGAAACTCCGATTTGCGAACTTCTTCCAGAAGGTTTGTTCATACCCGACCGGATGTTTATACAGATCCTGCAGCATGGAGGGCAACGGCGACGCCAGCACCAGACGCCCGGGTTCGCCGGGGGCAGTGATCTGCTCACCGTTATGATCCACAATCCGTGCATCCACCCCAGGTAGCGGGCGCATCATGGTATCGTCCTCAAAATCAAGCACCCCGGGAACTCCAGCAATCAGACATCCTCCCGTTTCGGTTTGACCCCAGATCTGCGTAATAGGTAAATTACGCTTATTGGTAAGTTCGTACTGGGTCCAGCTATAGATCTCGTCGCTGATCTTTTCCCCCCCGCAGCCGATAAGGCGGAGGGAATTGCTGGTGCGGTTCAGGTAGCGCTTGGTACTCTTGGCGCGCATGACGCTGCGCAGGACAGAAGGACTCGTGTACATCACGGTCACATAATAGCGATCCAAATAATCAAAAAAGCAGTTAGTATTTTCATATGAAATTACCCCTTCATACAAAAACATGGTCGCTCCAAGCATGAGCGGGCCGTACACCGTATAGGTGTGTCCGTTGATCCAGGCCAGTTCGGAGGTATTCCAAAAGATGTCCGTATCGACCAGATCAAAGAGCAGTTCGGTGGTAAACTGCGCCCATATTAAGTATCCGGCCAGACTATGCTGCACCCCACGTGGCTCCTTGGACTTACTCAAGGTGTAGAGGATAAACAGGGGTTCATCTGCGTTGCGGATCGGATCAAAATGGGCTCCAGTTGCAAACTCGGAGTCATTAACCAAATCGCCATACCAGATATCTCGCTGCGGACGCATATGCACCTGCTGTCCAGTATGGCGCACCACAATACAGTGGCTGATCTTGTAATCGATCCGCTCCAACGCCTCACTCACTACATCCTTCAGCCCGCGTGAGCGATACGAAACTCCGTCGCAAGTAATGACGTATTTGGCCCGACAATGTTGCAGGCGCTGCGCCAGCGCTTCAGTTGAATAAGACATATGATAATTTACATGTACCGCGCCTATGCACGCACAGGCCAACATGGCAAAGATGGTCTCGGGGAGATCCGGCATATAGATCAGAACGCGGTCGCCCTTTTTTACCCCCAGATGCAACATGGCATTTATCAGGGATTTTACCTCATGCCCCAAGGTCTGATAGGTGTAGGTGCGCTCCTCGTCATCCGCTCCGCGCCAGATGATGGCAGCCTTGTTGCGCCGCAGAGTTCCCATATGCTTGCCCACCAGGTTCTCAAACACATCCAGCTTCCCCCCCTGATACCAACGGTAATGAGGCGGCGCCATATCATCGAGCACTTTTCGGTAAGGTTCCTGCCAGCTGAGATATTTGCGCCCCAACACATCAAACAATTCTGGCGCAGGCATGCTCTTATAGCTCTCATACTGGTGTACCGATATTTTACGCCGCTGATAGCTGAGTTTTGGGTGAACCATCATAAATTATCCTTACGTGACAAGTCCTTCTGGGCCGCATACAGATCATTTATAGTCTGGAATGAGGAAGAGAGTTCCCGCAGAATCTTCAGAAACACACGCGTAGTAGCAATGGAATCTCCCAATGCGCGGTGGCGTTGATGGGTGTCGACTATGTAAATATCCATAAGATCATCAAGTTGGGTGCTGGTATTGTTTTCCATCACCAATTTATGCAGTAACATGGTATCAAGCCAGGGAGCACCCTCGATGGATGCGGCATAACATTCCTTTACATGTCGTTCCAACATGCGTAGATCAAAATTAATGTGATGGCCGACAATGATACTGTCTCCGATAAAATCAAGCAATTCTGGCAACACTTCACAAATTGAAGGTTTACCTGCCAGCATATCCTCTGTGATACCATGCCACTTTATCGATTCAGGCGGGATCGGCTGAACAGGCTTCACATAGGATTCGTATATTTTAGTGATCCCACCTTTTTTTACTTTTACTGCTGCTGCGTTGATTATAACATCCTGTTCTACGTCTAGTCCGGTAGTTTCAAGATCAATAATACAGTAGCTTGCCTTGTCTATAGTTCTCTTCAAAACATCGCGTGAGGATATAGCCTGACAGCATTTATGCACAAATTCAAGCAGAGGATCGTAGCTAATCCCCTGTTTACCTTGAGAAACACCTTTGAACAAGTTTTTCCACATACGTCGTGCCACCGTTCGCCCCCGACATTTCAACTGAATAAATCCCTGTGAATTTACTGTAGAGATTCTATTCTCGACAGTCTATACTCAAAAAATAATTTTCCTTCAGGAGTACACACCGATGAATTTAAAACCCATTTTTGTTCTGATAATCATAGTATCACTAATACTACAGTTGCGTAACTGTGAATACGGGGCCGAACATCAAGTAAAATTTGATAAATTTGACCCCAAATACGAAAATGCTCACCTGACAGCAGTCAGTGCGCAAAATCTTCTCGGAGAAAAAGAGTATGCCGAAGCCCTACGCTACTACCAATTGGCCCGCGCAGAGATGGAGCATCCCAAGGTACGCGCCGACAAGGGAGAGGATATTTATATAAACTACGGTTTTGTTATGAACGATATCGGCGTCATTCATCTGGGCTGGGCGTTGTACGGCAAAGAGATGAATACAGATATCAGCCACATTGACCTAGACGCCGTTGACAGGATCGAGTTAGACAAGGCCAAGGATGCGCTGGAGACAGCTATCGCCTTTTACCAGCGCTGGTATGCGTTCAACGAAAATGATTACGAACTCTTCGCTAAGGCCATCTCGGAGAGCTACACAAATTGGGGCATGACCCTCAAGTATCGCGGCGAGCAGGAAAAAGCCATAGAAGCATTCGGGCTCGCACTCCAGCACAATCCGAACAGCCAAAATGCCAAACGCGCCCTGGAAATGCTAGATATCAGTCCGGCTCCGTACATTGAGGCGGGCAAGGAAGAGTTGAAGAAGCACAAGAAGCTCCCTATCTAAACAGACAGCGGTATGAGCTTATTTTCGTCCTAACCCACTAGGGAGCATCCATTCTGGCTAATTATCTGCGCAGCATAGGGCAAAGAACGCCTGCAACATGGGCACGTTGAGGTGAAACACCTTCCCTTGCTGGATCAGTGTAGCGACCTGGTCTACATCCATCCAGCAATGTTCAGTAGCTTCCGGGGTATCGACAGGGATACCCCGGGTGTGCAACACCACCGCCATGCACACGCAGTGAATCTCACAGTCGAGCACACAGGTCAGGGGGCGAAACGATTCCACACAGCCACCGCCTGCATGACTCAGCCCAGCGTGGAGAGGATCGAGGGCAAGGGCTTCGATGCCGGTCTCTTCGTGCAATTCACGCGCAGCGCAGACAAACAAGGTCTCACCCGCACGCATTTTACCCTGAGGTAACTCCCATAAGGCATAAAAACGCCCGTGTGGTTCGCCCTTGGTGCGGCGCTGTAGCAGTACTCGGTTCGGAGCTCCCGCTTCATCCACAGCTAAGATCGACACCACCGGGCGCGTGAGGATTTCGTTCTCCATATTCATCCCTTTCTAAACAACTCATCGAGGCAAATGCCGCCTCGCCATGCTCGCATACCACTCCCATGAATTCCTGCCTCAACCCTGCCTTATCTGCGCGTATGCAGCTAAGGCACGTTGACGCGACGCTTTCAGATCAACAATCGGGGATGGATAGTTGTGTCCGAGTTTTATCCCGGCAGCACGCAACACTGACGCAGGTGCCTTCCACGGCTCAAAGATATACTGAAGTGGTAGCTCGCGCAATTGTGGCACAAAACGGCGTACATATGCCGCTTGGGGATCAAACTTACGCGCCTGTGTGACCGGATTGAATATGCGGAAATATGGCGCAGCATCGGCGCCACAGCCCGCAACCCACTGCCAACTTGCACAATTATTTGCATAGTCGGCATCGAGGAGGCAGTCGCGAAACCACCCCTCACCCTGGCGCCAATGGAGAAGCAGATTCTTAACCAAAAATGAACCGACCACCATACGCACGCGGTTGTGCATATAGCCGGTGTCCCAGAGTTCACGCATCCCAGCATCCACCAATGGATAACCAGTGAGGCCGCGCTGCCAGCGCTGCAGAGCTATAGAGTCAGAGCGCCAAGGGAATTTATCAAACGCTGGGCGCAGATTCTCCCTGCGCATATGTGGGTTAGCTTGCAGCTGGGTCGCGCTGAATTCGCGCCAACCCAGCTGGCGCCGGAAGGCTCTTAGCTCTTGGCGCAAACCTTCCACCGCACCATCATTCGAAGCAACATCACTGGCGTGCCAGAGTTGGTTGGGCGATACCTGCCCCCACGCCAGATACGGCGCCAGACGCGACACGCCACTGAGTGCGGGGAAATCGCGCGAAGCAGAATAATGACTCAAATCGGCGGCCACAAACTCCTGAATGCGTGCATGAGCTGCCGCTTCACCAACGTCCCAGCACGGTTTCAATTTATCTGCCCAAGGGTGGTGCGGGAGCAACTGAAGCTGCGCCGGATCGTTCAGCTCAGGTTCTCTGTGTGCTGCTGGCTCCTCTGCCAATAATGGCAACAATTCCAACGCTTGGGGGGCGGCAAGAGGGAAACGCGGCAGGGGCGCATGCTCCAGCGCATGGCGATAAAAGGGGGTAAAAACCTGATACGGAGTACCATCAGCTTTGGTCAGGGAGTCGGGTTCCCACAGATAGCTGCCGTTGTAGGCAGAACTGGAAACCTGCTCCTGCAGCAACGCTTGTTCTACCATACGCTCCAGCGCCATCCCTGCCGGGGTATAGCTGCGGTTATAGAAAACCTCCTGCACATGATAGCGCCGGCACAGCTGGGGCAGAATCGTGGCAGCGGAACCTTGGTAAAACCGCAATGTTCCGCGCACAGAGCGCTGCAAATCGGCCAGACTGTGGTGCAACCACCACTGCCCCGCCGCTCCGGCGTATCCCTGGGTAGCTTTTTCGGTTTCGTATACGAAAATGGGGAGCACCGTACCCTGCTGCGCTGCTGCGTACAGAGCCGGATTATCCTGCAGGCGCAAATCAGCCCGAAACCACATGATTACGCAGGGTTCACCAGCGCCATCCGTCTGTGCGTGTGCCATCCACCTTACCTCTTTCTGAGCAGATTCAGCATCACCACCACTGCACCACCCATGCTGAAATAACTGCCCATGCGCGTGGCCTCGGTATCCTGCTGCTGCAGAAAAAAAGCGATCCCGAACCAGAAGAGGAGCCAACACACGCTGCGCAGGTAGCGTGCGACACTATTAACGATGTACGCGCGATCTGCCCCACTGATACGCACCACCATATCTCCCTGCTCGGCCTGCTCGATCACCCGCCGCGCCCGCACCAGCGTCAGGGGTAACTGGCGCGCTTCGCGCACGATGGCGTCAATACCGCAATTCTCTTCCCCCAGGGCACGGGTGAGGTTTTGCTTCAAAATCGGCAAGATATCCTTGACCCCGTTGAAATTCGGCACATACTGGGTTCCCAACCCCTCCAGCAGAGAGCTGACCCGCATGACGTAAATCACATCTTGAGGCAGTTTGAAAGGCTGGTCGTGAAGCAGGTCGAGGACGCCAAACGCCAGATCCTGCATGCTGGCGGCGTTAAGATGTTCACTGGAAAAAATGCTGAACAGCTCCTCGGCGATGGCGCTCATCCCCTGCTGATCAGCCTCTTCGGTAAGGATGCCGAGACGCCGCACCGCACTGATCAAAAGTTCGTAGTCGTGTTCATAGGAGGCCTTCACCGCCTGAATCATAGCCTGACGTATATGATGGGGAATCCGGCTCACCATCCCGAAATCTAGGAGCACTAACTCCCCGGCTTCGTTGATCAGCAGATTACCCGGATGAGGATCGGCATGAAAAAAACCCTTCACCAGCATCTGTTCGGTATAGAACAGCACCAGCTGTTCCATCAGGGCGGAAAACTCCACCGGCAACCGTGCTACTGCGGCGGTGTCGTCGATACGCACTCCGGTCTCGAAACTCATCACCAGCGCTGCATCACTGCAGTATTTTGGATATGGACGGGGAAAACGGATGCCGGAATCGGCATACACTTCACTGAACTGGTGCAGATTGGCCAGCTCGTGCTCCATGCTGACCTCCTGCAGAATCACCTCGGTAAACGCACGCAATACCGCTTCAATGGAGTTGCGCGTCTGACTGCTAAACATGGGGCGGAACAGAAGGAGAAACAAGCGCAACAGCGCAATATCAATGCGCACTACGCTGCGAATATCCTTGCGCCGTAGTTTTACTGCCACCTCCTGCCCACCCTCGCGCAAAACCGCGCGATGCACCTGCCCAATGGAGGCACTGGCAAGGGGAGTAGAGTCAAAGGTGACAAACACCTCCGGATCGGAGAACGCCGCAGCAAACACCGTTGCGCACTGCGCCGGAGGCATGGGGGGCATCTGATCGTGGAGTTGACGCAGAGCCGCAAGATAAGCGGAGTCGAAAAAATCCGCCCGAGTGGCAAGCACCTGCGCCAGTTTCAGGAAGCTGGTTCCAAGGGTGCGGATGGTGGCAACCAGGGCTTCCGGGCCGAGAGGACGCCACACCAGCCAGCGCTGCCGCCGTCGAAACAGCAGAAACACCGTCATTAAAAAACGGAAGATCGCATAGGTGCGCTGCGGACTGCACTGACGCAAAAACAACCCCGGACGCAGCTTCAAATCAGCGCTCCAGATCTTTTTTCAGCTGTTCCAGGTCTTTCTTCGTAGCAAGACCAAGATCATCGACCACTTCGCGCAACAACGTCCCCAACGCATCCCGGGCTGCATCCCGCACCGTCTCCCGGGTCTTATCTCGCCGCTCTTCGCCGCGCGTACTCAACCCCTTGATTAGTGAACGCGCGTTATCCTGCGCCTGCTGCTGGAATTCACGAAACTGAGCGCTGTCGTGCTCCATGCGCTCCTTAGCGGCCATCACGGTGCCCAGAGCAAGGTAGGCCAGTTGCTCCAACGGATTTTCATCTTTACCTTCACGCTGTGTTTCATCTGCACCATTGGTATCATTCAATTTTTCAGTCATACGTTACCCCTTTCATTGCTGTGCATCTTTTCAGGTGGCGCTAAAACCTGCTCCCCGAAACAATCGTTCAAAGACGGTGGAGTGGTTCAGATGCAGGTTTGCCAAAGTAGTATCCCTGCACATAATCCACCCCCAACTCCTTGAACCAGGCAAACTCATCTGCACTTTCAATCCCTTCTGCCAGTATCATACAACCGGATTTACGCGCCATGTGCGCCAGCGCCTGGGCCACGGCCTGCTTCACTTCAATCTTATGGACATCCCGCACCAACTCCATATCCAGCTTAATAATGTCGGGGCCCAACTGTACAAACTTGTTCAGCGAGGCGTAGCCACTCCCCACATCATCAAGAGCAACACGAAAGCCACGCTCTTTGTAATATCGCAGAATGCGTTTCAGGTGCTCAACATCACTAACCTCTTCCGACTCCACCACTTCAAACACCAGCGCGGCAGGATCAAAATTGAGTTGCTGTGCCCAGCCTACCGTGTCACGCAGGCAGTATTCGGGATTATAGATAGCTGTGGGGAGAAAATTGATAAACAGGTTGCCCTGCAGCTGCTTCTGCGCCGCTGCGCGAATCGCACTCTCGCGGCATTGACGATCGAGGTTGAATAATATCCCCGTAACCCTGGCCATATCAAACATCAACCCCGGTGCCATCATATCACCGTTACACCGCACTCCTCGCGCCAGCGCTTCGTGGCCATACACCGACATATCCGCAACGCGAATAATGGGCTGAAACAGCATCTTGATGGCACCTTGTTCCAAGATGCGCCCCAACTCATGCGCATCAAGAAGGATATGCCACGCCCACAGCGATTTAGCCTCGGTCACATGCCCGAAGTGCAATTCTGTCTCTATCCTCAGAGGCAGTATATTAATGTTGCGCAATTCTACAGAATTAAAATCCGGATCATCTCCGGCAGCACGTACCAGCGCGGCAAATTCTGTAGTTTCCAGCACAATCTGCCCTTCATCCTCCTGCGCGGTGTAAGCATGTGCACCCAGCCATTTCGCCATTTTTTCCAAAATGTAGACATGACTGGCGTTGATAAATATCCGCAGCATACCTTGAGGAAACGTAGGGACCGACGTACACTTTTCACACGACATATCTTCTCCATTCGGTTAAACAATTACGCGCTACAGCAGGAGGATTACAGACCTCGTGCTACTTGGTGCCAAAGCGCCGTTGCAACTCAACATACCGATGGGAAAATATAGCATTTAATTTATGCTGCACAACGCTATAATGGAGTATTCGCCCGAAGAGCCCCATAGGAAGGGCGTAGTGGAGCAGATCTGTCATCTTCACCCCACCGGCAACCGGAGTGAAATGGTGCTGATGATGCCAGAACTTATACGGCCCGAAGCGCTGCTCATCGACAAAGTAGTACGGTTCCTGCACATGAGTGATCTCAGTCACCCATTGGAGCGGGAACGGCCCCAGTGGATACACATGGTAACGCACCACCATGCCCGGATGCATGCACGATGGCACATCGGATAATACGGTAAAATTCATCCATTTCGGCGTAATCTTTGCCAGGTTGTGCGGATCACAGAAAAACTCCCACGCGGTATCCATGCTGATGGGGAGCACCTGCTCACGCTTCAGGGTGTAGATTTTCATTTCTGCCCCTGCGCCAGTTGCTCCAAGCACTCCGCCCGCACCGCCTCTAGCCCGGCGATAGTCGCCATCTGGGTGGTATCGCCGATTATCCCGCGTCCGGTCCAGTCGTTACCGAAGCGTACATACAGCGATTCCAGCTCCTGTTCTACCTGCTGCTTGGTCGCCGTGGGGTTTTCCTTTACCTGCGCGGCAAAAAAAGCGTGGATCCCTGTAACTATTTCATCTCTGCGCTGCTGCAAAAACTCCATTCCTTCCTCCTTTTGTGTATGCTCATACCTGAGAACATTAAAGTTTAAAACGGCTTAAGCCTAACTGTTCCATAAATATTTACCTGTAAATATCATTATTTTTATCATACTGTCCAGATATATTGCAAGATGTCTAGGACAGAATCCGCAGGAGTAAACATGCTAAACATAACTCAGCTCAGCCAGGAAACAGGGATCGGGATTGATACGCTGCGGGTGTGGGAGAGGCGCTATAACTTTCCTTGCCCCCTGCGTGATCGTCGCGGACGCCGCCAATATCCACCAGAACAGGTGGAACTGTTGCGCGTGGTAAAAAACCTGCAACTTGATGGGCATCGACCGGGAGATATTTTTAAACTGGATCCGCAACAGCGCATGGATCTGCTCCTAAAGGGGTGCGAGCGGCAAGGAGGTGAACAACATGAGAGCAAGCAGGACTATTTTAAAAAAATATCTCTGGAATGGTT